>CACGPQ010000064.1 GCA_902574955.1 uncultured Synechococcaceae cyanobacterium | reverse complement strand
GGAAAATAGACAGAATAGCGAAAGTGAATTAACAATTTCATGTGAGGCAAAAAGAATTGTTTAAAGAAGAGATAATACATCAACTAGAATTACACCCAAGTAGATTAGATAAAGAAAAAATCCTCTCAGAAGCAATGGAACGAGGTCTAGATGATTTTTTTGAGGGCATCCGTATGGCTCTTGATCCGTTGGTAACTTTTGGTGTAAAAATGGTTCCTGAAAAAGATAACGAAAAAAGTCAAAATTTTTTATGGAAAGATTTTAGGACATTAGCAAATAAGCTTATTCAAAGAGAACTTACTGGTCACGCTGCGCGCGATGCAATTATTACGGCTATGGAATCTGCCACGAAAGAAGAGTGGAATGGTTTTTATAGACGAGTTTTAATTAAAGATCTTAGATGTGGTGTATCTGAAAAAACAATCAACAAAATAGCCAAGAAATTTCCCAAATATGCGATTCCTATTTTTTCTTGTCCTTTAGCTCATGACAGTGCAAATCATGAAAAAAAAATGATAGGGAAAAAGCAAATTGAAATCAAATTAGATGGAGTGCGCGTCTTAACTATTATTAGAAAAAATAAAGTAGAAATGTTTTCTCGTAATGGGAAACAATTCCATAATTTTGGTCATATTATCTCAGAGATAGAAAACGTCTTAAAAGAAGATCCTGAACCTCATGACTTAGTCCTAGATGGTGAAGTAATGAGCGCTAACTTTCAGGATTTAATGAAACAGGTTCATAGAAAAGATGGCAAACAAACAAAAGACGCAGTTCTACATCTATTTGATTTATGTCCCCTTGAAGAATTCCAAAAAGGGCGATGGAACACTAGTCAAACAGCAAGAAGTTTATTAGTAAAAGAATGGGTAGCAAAACATTCTTTACTTCTTAGACATATAAAAACACTTGACTGGGAAAATGTAGATCTCGACACCAATGAGGGACAGAAAAGATTTGTAGAGCTGAATAAATCTGCTGTAGAGGGTGGATATGAAGGAGTAATGATTAAAGATCCTGATGCAATGTATGAATGTAAAAGAACACACAGTTGGTTAAAAGCAAAACCTTTCATTGAAGTCACCTTAAAGGTTGTATCTGTTGAGGAAGGCACAGGGCGCAATAAAGGTAGACTAGGAGCTGTACTAGTAGAAGGTGAAGATGATGGTCATGAATACAGTCTGAGTTGTGGAAGCGGATTTAGTGATATCCAACGTGAAGAATATTGGTCAAAACGGGATCAACTTATTGGTCAACTTGTAGAAATCAGAGCTGATGCTAAAACTAAATCCAAGGATGCGGTGGCTTTTAGTCTGAGGTTTCCTCGATTCAAATGCTTTAGAGGCTTTAAGACTGGAGAAAAAATTTAAATTTTAAAAAATAATATTCCACAAACTAGTCTATGAAAAATGTGGTTTTTAAGTAAAAAAACTAAAAATTTTGGCTATAAAATGTAAGAATAATTATCAGGACTTTTAGAGAAACTTATGACGAAGAAAACAGTTTTCAACTTCATAAAAACACCTTGTGGACAAGCAAAATATATCGAATTAGAAGCCAACAAAACTCTACTAGGTAAAATTAGGCTTTTGTGGTTTATCTTAATTGCATCTATTAGAGATTGGAATATTAAAGAGTGAATTCTTAGGATTTTTCAAAATATTCCCTGGAATATTTAGCTGAGAAATATACAACTAAAAAAGTTGAAATAATTCCAACGATAGTCATATATAAATTATTTGGTGATTGGACATTTTTTAGCTCCTGGATATTTTTTGCCAAACTACCTATTGAGCAATAAAGAAAAGTTCCTGGAATTATTCCAAGAAGACCAATAGCGAAATCTCGATATTTAACATTATTCAAACCATAAAAATAATTAAGAATACTGAAGGGAAATATCGGAGATAATCTTGCTAAAAAAATTAATTTAAGTCCGCCTTTTTCTACTACTTTTTCCATAACACTTAATTTTGGGTAACGACTAAAAAAATTTTTTAGCTTTTTTGCAATAAAACTTTTTGATACAAAAAAAGCAACTGATGCTCCTAAGGAAGCGGAGAAAAAAACGATAATTGATCCTAAATATGAGCCA
>CACGPQ010000063.1 GCA_902574955.1 uncultured Synechococcaceae cyanobacterium | reverse complement strand
AAGATTTTTACTCTTTCTCCAGGTTTTGGAGGATTTTCAAGGGCAAGTTGTACACATTTTACAGAATCTTTTATGTGTATAAAGGCTCTTGTTTGCCCTCCTGTCCCATGAACACTTAATGGATATCCAATTGCAGCTTGCATTAGAAATCTGTTTAGAACAGTCCCATAATCTCCGTCATAGTCAAACCGGTTTGTTAATCTAGGATCTTTTAAAGTGGCTTCTGTATTTGTTCCCCAAACAATGCCTTGATGTAGATCAGTAATCCTTACGAGATCATTTTTGTTGTAATAAAGAAACAATAATTGATCTAAAGTTTTAGTCATATGGTAGACACTACCTGGACTTGCAGGGTGTAATATTTCTTCTTCAAAGCGGCTTCCATCTGGTTGTGGAACTTCAACTTTTAGATAACCTTCTGGAATTGTTGCACCTCTATGTGATCCATATCCGTAGACTCCCATTGTTCCTAAATGTACAACATGAATATCTAAATTACTCTCTACTATTGCAGCAAGAAGGTTGTGAGTGCCATTAACATTATTATCGACTGTATATCTTTTGGTAAAACTCGATTTCATAGAGTAAGGCGCTGCTCTTTGTTCTGCAAAATGGATCACAGAATCTGGTTTTTCATCAATTAATAAATTGAGTAATTTTTGATATTGTTTAGAGATATCCATATTAAGAAATCTCATAGGCTTACCTCCAATCTCTTTCCATGCAGAAAGTCGTTCTGTTATCGAAGCAATTGGAGTTAAAGATTCTACCTCGAGATCAATATCAATTTTCCTACGACTTAAATTGTCGACAATAATTACATCATGATTTTGCTCTGCTAAATTCACCGCGCAAGGCCAACCGCAAAAACCATCTCCACCTAGAACAATAACTTTCACTCAGAACTCCAGAATTAATAGATTCATAATATATTTATTAAATTACTACAGTGTGCTTCCAATTTGCGAAAAAACATTGTAAATAGTTTCAAATCTTCTTTCTTAATACGTTAAATAAAATAATAACTATTTACGCTCTTTTGAAATTTTGCTCAATTTAGAAAATTAGATAGATATGTTTTTTTGCGGTGAACTTGCGATTGCAAAGTCTTGTTTTTTAATTCTTCCTGCAAGAAAAGCTTGCCTGCCAGCTTTCACGCCATAATTTATCGCTTGAGCCATTAGAGGAGGATTTTCAGCTTGTGCTATTGCACTATTGATTAAGACGCCATCAGCTCCAAGTTCCATAGCTTGAGAAGCTTCACTGGGTACACCAATTCCTGCATCAATTATGACTGGTACTTTTGCATTCTCAATTATTATTCCTATATTTGATAAATTTAATAAACCTTGCCCGGAGCCGATAGGCGAGCCTAATGGCATTACAGTTGCACAACCTATTTCTTCAAGTCTTTTTGCAAGAATAGGATCTGCATTGATATAGGGAAGTACAGTAAAACCCTTTTTTATCAAAATTGCAGCTGCTTTAAGGGTTTCTATAGGATCTGGTAGCAAATACTTTTTGTCAGGAATAACTTCTAACTTCACAAAATTATTTTCTTCTTGACCAGACAATTTTGCAAGTTCTCTACCCAAAATTGCTATTCTGACTGCCTCATCGGAATTAATGCAACCAGCTGTATTAGGGAGCATCCAGTATTTTTTCCAGTTGATCTTTTCGAGTAAATTTTCTCCGGTCTGATTATTTTTAATTCTTCTAACAGCGACGGTTATAATTTCTGTTTCAGAATTTGACAAACTTTCTACCATATCTTTAGAAGATTTGTACTTGCCAGTACCTACCATTAATCTATTTGAAAATTGTTTTCCTCCAATTAGTAAAGATGAATAATTTTTCATATTTAAAATCCCTTATCTTTTATACCTTTGTAAGGTTTGTAATTATTTCTTTTTTCTAGCTCCTTACTTTTTTTAATTGCAGTTTTGTTTTTTGGATCTATCACTAGAACCTTTTGATAAGTTGCATATGCTAAGTCGTACTCAAGTAAACGTTGTTGTGCTGATGCGAGGTTATTAAGGGCTATAGGATATTCTGGGAGTGATTTTATTGCAGAGTTATAATGTTTAATTGCTTTTTTAAATTCATTTTGAGCAGCATAAGAAAATCCTAAAGCATTATTTATTATGGCTTTGGCTTCATCAGGCTCATTTTCATAGTTTTCAATTGCTTTTAAAAAAGTTTTTGTTGCTTCAGAATATAATCTTTTTTTTATCTGAATAGACCCAAATTCAT
>CACGPQ010000062.1 GCA_902574955.1 uncultured Synechococcaceae cyanobacterium | reverse complement strand
TCTCCAGGTTGAGCATTAATTGGAATTTCTAGTGGGTCTAAATCAAAAAGTGTTGAAAGTGATTGTCGCAAATAAGCTCTTGTTTCTAAGAAAATCTTTGATCTTGAATTTGTTAGGTTTTTTGCAGTTTTAATTTCTTCTATAGTTGCGACATCTTGCACACCTTTAATCTCATAAAACCAAATTTTTGGTATTTTATATTCATACTCATTTAATAATTTCAATGGCTCTTAAGGTTGGCGACAAAGCACCAGAATTTAAATTAAAAGATTCTTTTGAGAAAGAAGTTTCTCTTAGTGATTTTAAAGGTAAAAGAATAATACTATATTTTTATCCAAAAGATAATACTCCAGGATGTACTAAAGAAGCATGTAATTTTAAAGAGAATTGGGATTTGCTCCAAAAAAATAATATTGTTGTGCTTGGTATTAGTAAAGATAATGCATCCTCTCATCAGAAGTTTATAGAAAAATTTAATTTACCTTTTATACTTTTAACCGATCCTGAACCTTTCAAAGTTTCTTCTGATTACGATAGCTATGGACTGAAAAAATTCATGGGAAAAGAATATATGGGAATGATGAGAAATACTTTTTTAATTGATACTGAAGGTAATATCGAAAAAATTTACTTAAAGGTAAAAGCAGCAATAATGGCTGATCATGTAATTGCAGACCTTGGGTTAAACTAATTTTTTTATGGATAGGTGGTGAACAATCATTCCCTCCATAACTAAATTGGGAGCATTGATAATATTTTCTTTTTTAGTTTTTAGAGATTTTGTGAGCAATTGAGAGTCTCCTCCACAGGTTATTAAAATATCCTTTTCGGGATTAAATAGACTATTAATCACGCCAGTAAGAGAGTTGATTACTCCTTTTAAGATTGCTTCTTCTGTATTAATTAAAAAATCTTTCATCGGAATATCATATTTTTGGGGAACTTTAAGATTTTTTGTATTTTGTTCCATTGATTTTAATTGTGTTAGAAAACCTGGAAGAAGTTGACCTCCAATAATAGATCCATTTGAATTCAATTTTGTTATTGATAATATTGTTCCAAAATCTGCAATTAGCAAATCTTTTTTGAAAGGGTTTTCAATAATTTTTAAAGCGGCAATACAGGCAAGAGCTCTATCGACTCCAAAATAATCAGGAAGATTTGATAATTGGATATCTTTAGTTTTTATTTCATTTTCTTTTTTCAGCAAAAAATTTGGTAGTTTTCCTACAGAAGCCCAAATTAATTGATCAAGATCTATATTTTCGGGAACTTTTTGCTCTTTTTTGGTATGGAAGAATTTAGATTGATTTTTAGAATATTTTGCCCAATGAAGCCTACTATTGCCTATTAATAAAAAATTTATATCTGAGACCATTGTTCTATGATCAATTTAATTATTAGTGTGTATTCCACATTCTTGTTTAATCCCTCCAAATCTTGTATCTCTGCCCGTTGTTTCAATACCATCGGGAATGCTTGAATGCCAATCTCCTACAGAAGAATAACCTTTGATAAAAAGTGGATGGGCAGGTAAATTATTCTCTTCCATATAATAAAAAATATCTTTATTTGTCCAATTTAATAAAGGTCTTAAAGAGAGTCTTTGACGAATTACGTCTATGAATTTCATTTTGTTTCTATTTTCTGTTTGACTTGATCTAACACCGCTTGCCCAGCAGAAAATATCATATTTTTTTAGACCATTTTCTAAAGGTTTTATCTTTCTCAGTTCATGATACTTATCTAAATCACTCTCTTTTTTTGTTTCCCAAAGTTTTCCGTATTTGGCCTCCATTCTTGCCGGAGATAATTCACTTTGCAGAACTTCAACTTCTAAGGATAAATTATTAATAAGCTTTTCAGCGTAATGGTATGTTTCTGGAGGAAGGTAACCTGTATCTATCCAAAATATTTTGATTTTTTTTTGTAGAGATAATTTACTGACCATATCTAAAAGGACTGATGACTGTATACCAAAACTCGTTGTAATAGCAAATTGATTATCAAACTTCTCATAACCCCATGTAAGCATTCCTTGAGGCTTCATATCTACAAGCTCTTGATTATATTTCCTCAAGTTAGTTTGAATATCTTTGTGGATTTTTTCAATCATTCTTCAGTTTGATTATGAGTTTAATTTTATTTCGCTCAATTTAAAAATTATTCGTATAGTTTAATAATACATTTATGCATAACAATATTTCTCTAATGAAATCAATACAAAAACCAATAGTAATAGTTGGAGCAGGTTTTGCAGGTATGACATT
>CACGPQ010000061.1 GCA_902574955.1 uncultured Synechococcaceae cyanobacterium | reverse complement strand
AATAGGATTCTTGGCCATAGAAGAAATAACAGAAGATTCATCTTCCTTGTTTTGTTTGTAATTATCCTTTTTAATTGCAGGTTTATTAATGGAAAGTATTTTTTTATCTGAATTTTTTTTATTAATAAGATTTTTTATTCTTTTTGCTTCCTCTGCACTAATTGAACTGCTATGGCTTTTTACTGAAATTGAAAGTTTTTGAGCGGCATCCAATATATCTTTATTCTCCAGATTTAAGTCTCTGGAAAGTTCATAAATTCTGATTTTATCGCTGATAGTCATTTAATCTGATTTGTACTCTTTTTGGAAATTAAAGAGGATTTAATTTAATTATATTCCCTTATCGGGATAGTCATTATAGCTTGTAATTTCTTTTTCAAAAATATCAATAAATTCAGGATCTAAAGGAGTTTTTAAAGCTTTTTGAAGCTTTTTTTTAATCTTGGAATCTGAGTAACATTTATTTGACTTGCAAATGTAGGCTGATCGCCCCATCCCGTTTTGAAACATAATACCTTGCTTATGATCTTTAGTAATCTTTATAAGATGTTTCCTGTCATATGTTTTTCCACATGATATGCATATACGTATGACAGGAGTTCGTTGTATCACCGTTTTCTCTCCTCTTTGGGGGAAATTTCACCATCTTGAGCAGTCTCTAATTGATCACTATCGGAGAAGGTCTCTTCTTCATATGTTTCTTGTCTATATTCTTCATCATCTTCAGGAAGTGGATAAAGCTCTCTTAATCTTGCATCTTCCGCAGCACGCTCAGCTTGTTCTGCTTCTAATCTAAGCTCAGCTTCTCGTTGAAGATTCTCTTCATCTTCCCTTTGAATGATTAATTCAGAGACTGCAGCATCTTCTGCTTCCTGATCGTATTCATGTGAGTTTTTAACATCAATCTTCCAACCAGTTAATCTAGCTGCAAGTCTTACATTTTGTCCTTCTCTACCAATTGCGAGACTCAATTGATCAGGAGGAACTAGTACGTGCGCGTGTTGACCTTCTGGATCAACAAGTCTTACGAGATCGACTTTGGCAGGACTTAAAGAATTTAAAATATACTGTATTGGGTTAGATGACCATTTAATAACATCAATTTTTTCTCCTCTTAATTCATTCACTACTTGTTGGATTCTTGCTCCTCTCGCTCCAATACAGGCACCTACAGGATCGACTTCTTCTTCGACGCTATCTACAGCTACTTTTGTTCTTGGCCCAACAGCTCTTGAAGGTGGATTTGCTTCTCTTGAAACAGCAACAATTTTTACTGTACCCTCTTGAATTTCCGGTACTTCATTTTCAAATAAATAAACAACTAAACCAGCATTAGCTCTACTCACAAAAAGTTGTGGTCCTTTTCTAGCTACTTCGCTGACTTCTTTCAAAAATACTTTGAAAGTTGCATTTGCTCTATAATTATCATTTGGTAATTGATCTCTCTTGGGAAGTTCTGCTTCAACCTCAGGTCGGCCTATTCCCGAACTAACTCCCATAATCACTGATTGCCTCTCAAATCTTATAACTCTTGCAGTTAAGACAGGATCCTCCAAATCTGCAAATTCTTCTTGGATCATTTTACGTTGTTGATCCCTTAGTTTTTGTGCTAAAACTTGCTTTGTTGTTGAAGCAGCCATGCGCCCAAAATCTTCTTTTTCAGGAGTGACGTCTAATACAACAGTGTCACCTATTTGAGCATCATCAGCAACTTGTTTAACTTCTAATAAAGATATTTGATGATCCTCGCTCTCAACTTCTTCAACTATTATTTTACTAGATAATATCCTATAACCTTCTTCATCTAGATCTAGTCCAACATCAAAATTACTAAAGTATTCTTCATCAAATGGATCTTCGTTAATTCCAATGTAGAAAGTTCTTCTATATTTTTCGTATCCCTTTAACAAAGCTTCGCGCAAGGCTGCTTCAACGATATTAGGAGGTAACTTTTTTTCCTCACTAATATCTTCAATAAGATTGTTTAAACCTGGGAGAATAACTAATGCCATCTATGATGGGAAAATTGAATAATGGTTGAAAAATAATTAATCCTTTAAGGTACAAAGACTAATTCTTAATACTTCGTCGAAAGGGATTTTCTTAATTCTACCTTTAATGTTAATGGCTAAATAATCATTAGACTTTTCATAAAGTAAACCATTCAGGAATTTTATTTTTGAATTCTTTTGGTTTAACTCAACATTAACTGGAAAACCCTTAAAAGTTTTGAAGTCTCTTTCTGAGGTTAATTCATCACTGACCCCTTGACTACTAATTTCTAACACATATGAACAATTTAAAAGATTTGATTTTTCTATTACGTCAGATGCTGGGCTACTAAATAACGCACAATCATTTAAGGAAATGTCATCTTCATTAGTTTTTTTTACAATTATTTCAATAACAATTGGATTTTGGTTAGTTTGAATATTTAAAGCATAGATTTCTAAATCTCGTTCATTAGCAACTTTTTCTAATAGAGCTTCTAGTTTATTTTTGTCTTCT
>CACGPQ010000060.1 GCA_902574955.1 uncultured Synechococcaceae cyanobacterium | reverse complement strand
CTCATCAAATTCATCAAGTGTAACTCCTACTTATGCTATTACAACATCGATGGATCCTCGAAGAGAAGGTAATACACTTACTACAACTGTCAACACAACAAATGTTTCTAGTGGGACAACACTTTATTGGTCTTTAAGTGGCACAGGTATTTCATCAGGAGATATATCATCATCCGATAATCTTGTAGGCTCTGGCAGTGTGAACTCCTCCGGTACTTTTACTTTTAGTCATCAAATTATTGATGATGACGAAACAGAAGGTGGACAGACTCTTGATATAAAACTTTTCTCTGACTCTTCTAGAACAAATCAATTAGGTACTACTACACAAATAACATTTTATGATGCAGTAGCAGAAGGAGGTGATAGTACTGCTCCAACTATCTCAGGTCCATCAGGATCTTCAGTCTTAGTTAACGAAAATACAACTTCTGTTTATACATTTTCAGCAGACGAATCAGTTTCATGGTCTTTGAATAGTGGAGGAGAAGACTCAGGAAAATTCTCAATAAATTCTTCTAGTGGTTTACTTGAATTCATAAATGCACCAGACTATGAATCACCTTCCGATAGCAACAGTGATAACTCCTATGAAGTAGTTGTAAGTGCGACTGATACTTCGGGTAATGTCAGTAATCAAACAGTTAATGTTACAGTAAATAATTTGATTGATACCGGAATAGCTATAGCAACAGTTAATGATTCATATACTGCAGATAGTAATGGATTCTCAAGTGTATCTGGAGCTGCGCCTGTAACCATTACTGCTTATGAAGTTGGTCAAGAAACTACCCTCGATTCAATCAAAGATTATGGCGGGAATCTTCATGCTGGTGACAACTTAGAGGCAACTGCATCCTCTTATAAGTATCAAGGAATGTTAGATGTTAATGGTGATGGCATATATGAGACCATTTTTACGAATAAGGTTTCTAGGAGATGGGTTACAGGAAAAGTTGATTCGGTTACTGGTCAAATAGACTTTGATGACCATGGCTCTGGTGGTGGAACTAGAGTAGTTGGAATATATGATGATCCTTTAATATCAATTGGAGAAGCAAATGGTGGTTATCTTGAAGATGGAATTACCCCCGCACCAGCAAACTTTGGTGTTTCTGATGCAGATAGATATGTTCAATATAATGGAGAAACTATCGATCGTTTAGCTCTTAATAGTCAGGTTAGATTCCAGAATGATTTGGAGATAGATAATTTAATAGCAAAACATTCTGGCAATTATGATGGAGATTCTGATGGGGTTCATGAAGTTTATTGGAAAACTGCTGATGGAACAGCCTATCTGAGATCTTTAATGCATGCTGATGGAAATATAAGATACGCCAATTATCAAAGTGAAGATCAAATGAAAGATTATCTAACATCTAATGGACATGAATCTATTATTGGCGACATTATGTCATAAATAAATTAGAAATCTTGAAGATTAATTTGCTTGATTTTTATTAGTGAGAATTATTGACAGTAATTTTTTAATTGATAATACGCTATTTGATAGAGCAAGTCTTATTTATGATCTTGATAATTCAATAGATATTTATCTTCATACTTCTGGAGGCAATGCGGTTGTTAATGGTGGTGTTTATGGCGAACAAATAATCAATTCACATGAGATTGGTGTAGCTGATGAATATTTTTTTAAAAATTTAATTGCAAAATTGGATTTGCAAATTAATCTTCAATTCTCATTTGTTTCTGAAAAAGTAGACTCCGATATAGCTTTTTATTATGATTCTGAAATTAATGTTGATGGGGAAGAAAATATTTTAGGTTTAATTATTCCTATAACTAGAGCAGATAAACCTGCATATGAAGTTTTTCTGAACACTCCAGCGTTTGAAAATAGGAATGATTATTTAAGATATGCAATCATCCATGAACTTGGCCATGCACTTGGCCTGGAACATCCTTTTAATGGGGACGATGGTGATGTTTTTGAAAACCAGACCTCCCCATGGCAAAGTGCTTATCCTGAAGAAACTACCATGGCATATAGAAGCCCTATAAATGAGGAATGGCCTCAATTTTTCTCTGATAATGACATAAATGCTTTGAAAACTGCTTGGGGATCTGAAACTAAACTTGTTTTAAAAGAATATTTAATCAATAATTATTATGAATTCAATGAAATTAAAGATTTTGATGGTTTCTTACATGGAAGTAAATATAATTTAAGCGCTGATAGATACAAATATAAATATCAAGGTAAATCAGATTTAGATCTTGATGGTTATGAGGAAAATATTTTTACAAATTCGAGTACTCAAAGATGGATATCAGTTGGAATAAGGGAAAACTTTCTCAATTTTGGAAAGAACGGTAATACTAGAGTTATCGGCTGTTATGAAGACCCTTTAATAATATCTGGGGAAGTTATAAAAGATAGTGCATATGACAGCCAAAGAAGATTTAGTAATGACTTAGCGATTGATAATTTAACTTTAAAAATTTCAGGTGACTTTAATGAGAATGGGCTACAAAATGTTTACTGGAAAACTACTGATGGAACTGCATACTTAAGAACTTTGATGCATGCTGATGGCAATATTCAATATGCAAACTATCAATCTGAAGATCAGATGAAAGATTATCTAACATCTAATGGACATGA
>CACGPQ010000059.1 GCA_902574955.1 uncultured Synechococcaceae cyanobacterium | reverse complement strand
TAGGTTTTTAGAGATTTACCGAGAAAATAGTAATATTGCTTTGGCAACTGTTACTTCTGCAGTGGAGCTTACTGATGAACAGAAAGGTTTAATTACCAAAAAGATCATCAATATTGCTGGAACTGAAAAATTAGAACTTGTAACTAAAATCGACCCATCTCTTATTGGTGGTTTCGTCGCCAGTGTAGGATCAAAAGTAATTGATGCTTCTCTTGCTTCACAAATAAGAAAACTTGGCTTATCCCTTTCCAAGTAACTTTTAAATCAACCTTAAATTCTTAAATCCATGGTATCTATACGCCCTGATGAAATCAGTTCAATCTTAAAACAACAAATAACTGATTATGACCAATCTGTAAGTGTTAGCAATGTAGGAACTGTTCTGCAAATCGGTGATGGCATTGCAAGAATATATGGCTTAGATCAGGTCATGGCAGGTGAGTTATTGGAATTTGAAGATGGTACCGAAGGTATAGCTTTAAATCTTGAAGATGATAATGTTGGGGCCGTTTTAATGGGAGAGGATAGTGCCTTCTCCAGTTCAGGGGAATCATTTATTAATTCCAAGAGTTGTTTAACTTCAGAAACCATCTCTTCAGTTTGCGAATTTTCATTCACAACTTGAAGCAATGCCTCTGCGTATGGTGTAGTAACTGAATTTAAAAGTGGCATTAGTTCACCTCAATATTGTTAATTGATTGAGTTACCAAATTTTCTTGTGTTATTTTATCAAGTCGATTTGGGAGAGAATCTAAAGCTTTTTTAATTGCCAGTTGTACAGCTTCTTTTCGAAGTTGAGAAATTGCTCTGGATGCTTCAGAGCTCTCATCAGAGATTGCACTTTGTTTAATTCGTGCCATCTCCTCTATCGCTTTTTTCTCACTTTCCATTCTGATTGATTCAGATCTCTTAAGGGAATCTGCTTTTATTTGAGAAGCTTTTTCTTCTGCTGAAGATAAATCTTTCTTAGCCTTTTCTAAAGCTTGAGTTGCATTTAGGAGTCGATCTTCAGCATCTTTTAATTCAAGAAGGATACCTTCTCTCCTTTTTTGAAGCATTTTACCTAGGAAACCAGGCAAAAATTTATAAAGACCGAAAACTACTACAGCCCAATTAAGGATATTGGTTTCGAATAAATTGAAGTTCAATCCAAAACCTTCTGTAGCCAAAAGAGTTAAATTCATTTTTCTAGAATCAATCTATTAACAATAAGTTCGCTTAGGTCATCAGCCTGTTTAGAAAGTTGATCACGAGCAGCAGACGTCTGACTTTCAATTTCTAGTCTTGCTTTTTCTTTTGAAGCATTTGCTTCATTGTTAGCAAGTTCTAGTGCTTCTTTATAAAGCTTGTCAGACTCATTTTCAGCTTCGCTCACAATTCTTTGGGCTTCTGTACGAGCACTTTGAAGCTGAGTTAATAAATCAGCTTCTAATTTCTTAACCTCAGAAAGTTTATTTTTGGCCTCAATAATATTATTACTTACAAACTTTTCTCTCTTTTCTACAACATTGCCAACAGGCTTAAAAAAGAGAGAATTTAATATGTAAGTAAGCGCAACTACTTGTATCGCCATAAGTGGCAAAGTGGCATTTATGTCAAATAATCCACCTTCTGCAGCACCAAAAAAATTAAAGGCCAACATATGATTCAGTTGAAGTTAAAAAAATTAAATTTAAATATTGCTAATAATGATTAGAAGCAATATGAACTTTTAGGAAAAAGGATTCGCAAAAAGTAGTACCAAAGCCACAACTAATCCGTAAATTGTTAATGACTCCATGAAAGCGAAAGATAAAAGAAGAGTTCCTCTGATTTTACCTTCAGCTTCTGGTTGACGGGCAATACCCTCAACAGCACCTTGAGCTGCGTTACCTTGTCCAAGACCTGGGCCAATAGCACCAAGACCAACTGCTAAACCAGCAGCTACAACTGATGCAGCGGAAGTAATCGAATCCATAATTTTGAAATAAAGAGCTTAATACTTGTGATAATCTTTGTTGTCATACACGCTTGGACATCCTTTCTTTTAAGAATGGGTCTGATATATTCAGACCTACGCGATTAGATATTTTGCCAGATTACAGACTATTTGTAAAAGCGTCTGAGTGTATTAGAAGAAAGCTAATGATGTTCTTCAACAGCTTCTCCAATGTAATAGGCCGCCAAAGTTGCGAAAATCAATGCCTGAATTGCACTAGTAAACAATCCTAGGAACATAACAGGTATTGGGAGAATTAGAGGAACTAAAAAGACTAGAACACCAACAACAAGTTCATCAGCCAAAATATTTCCAAATAGCCTGAAAGAGAGTGATAAAGGTTTCGTAAAATCCTCTAGAATTTTGAAAGGAAGCATAATCGGAGTTGGATGAACATAGTATTCAAAGTATCTCCAACCCTTATTACTTAAACCTGCATAGAAATAAGAAAGTGAAACCAATAAAGCCAAGGCTATAGTTGTATTAATATCAGCAGTAGGTGCACCTAATTCTCCACTTGGTAACTTAATCAACCTCCAAGGAATTAAAGCTCCTCCCCAATTACTAACAAAGACGAATAAAAATAAAGTACCTATAAATGGCATCCAATCTCTATAAACTTTTTCACCTATTTGCGTCCTAGCAAGATCTCTTATGTAATCCCAGAGGAACTCAAG
>CACGPQ010000058.1 GCA_902574955.1 uncultured Synechococcaceae cyanobacterium | reverse complement strand
ATGAAAAACAAAAAAGCATAAAAAAAGAAATCAACTCTGCACTAAAAAGATAAAAGATTAGGCAGAATTATTGAAAATATCAATCTAAACTTACTGAACTTGGAGGTGGGGAAGGATCTGGATCTGCAATTAGCATATGCTGCAATACAGTTTCTGGCCTCTCACTATCTCGCCAACGAATTTTGTATGCAGGCATTTTTGTACCTCTGCTTGTAGTTTGCTCTACTGGTTCAATGACCCATCCTCTTCTTGATCGGCCTTGAGGATTTCTTTTTACTACTGCATCCGCATGTTTGAAACGGAAACCAACACGTTCACCACTCATTTAAAAAATTTCGTATTGGATTAATTTAACTATTTTACTTCATTCGAGGGTAATTTTTCACTTTTTCTGGAAGTTATTTCTGGTTTTAACAATGGGAAAGGGATTACATCTCTAATTGATGCGCTATTAGTAATTAACATAATTAGCCTATCAATGCCTATACCTAATCCTCCTGTAGGCGGCATGCCAATCTCTAAAGCATTTAAAAAATCTTCATCTATACAGTGAGCCTCAAGATCTCCTTCATCTCTAAGAGATTGCTGTAATTGCATTCTTTCTCTTTGATCTACTGGATCTATCAACTCACTAAACGCATTTGCCAGTTCTCGACCAACAATGAATAATTCAAATCTCTGAACTATTTCTTTATTATCAAGATGAGGCCTAGCTAAAGGAGAAATTTCAACAGGATAATCAATAATAAAAGTGGGTTCTATAAGTTTTGATTCTACTTTTTGCTCGAAGACCTCATTTAAAAGTCTTCCCATAGTATTTACTTTATTAGAACAATCAACATTGATATTTTTAACGGCTTGTTTTGCTGCTAGAAAGTCTCCACTGAAAGAATCAAAATCAATCCCTGTATATTTTTTGACAATATCTTTCATGGATATTCTTAACCAAGGCTTAGAAAAATCAATTTCTTCATTTTGATAATTTATAATTAAAGATCCACATGCATCAGCTACGATATCTTTAATCAATTCTTCAGTTAAATTCATCATATCTACATAATCAGAATAAGCTTCATAAATTTCAACTGAGGTGAATTCTGGATTATGTCTTGTACTTATCCCCTCGTTACGGAAGATTCTTCCTAATTCGTATACTTTCTCAAAACCTCCAACAACCATTCTCTTTAAATGTAATTCTGTAGCTATTCTTAAATACAAAGGAATATCTAATGTATTGTGATGAGTTATAAATGGTCTTGCTTCAGCACCACCTGCTTCAGATTGCAGAATTGGAGTCTCTATCTCTAAAAAATTCCTATTATCTAGCCATTTTCTTATAAAACTTATACATTTCGCTCTGGTTTTAAATACATTTTTAGAGTGAGGATTTACTATTAAATCTAAATAACGTTGTCTATATCTTTTTTCAATATCAGTCAATCCATGCCATTTATCTGGGAGAGGTTGTAATGATTTGGATAACATTTCCCATTTTTCTACTTTAATTGAAAGCTCACCTTTATTAGTTTTTTTAATAGTTCCATAGACGCCTATCCAATCACCAATATCTACTATTTCCTTGAGATCTTCAAAAGAAAGTAATTTTTGTTTTTCTAAATTGAGATTAATAATCCTTTTATCTAGATAAAGCTGAATCTGACCTTCTTGATCGCTTATTGTGAAAAAGGCAATTTTACCCATTACCCTTTTTGCCATCACTCTACCAGCAATAGAAACACTAAAGTCTTCCTCTTGACCATTTTCTAAATTATCAAATTCTTGAATAAGAAATTTGGTAGTATGAGAAACATTAAAACACTGTGCATAAGAAGCAAATCCTTTATTAACGAGTGAATTAGCTTTTTGTAAGCGTGCTTCTTTTATTTCAGACAAAATTTATGTAACTGTTATCGTTTTATTTAATAAAATTATCAGACTATGGCTCAACTTGCCAAAGATGTTGCTTTTTCGCCAACTCTCTGTGATGCGTAACCAATTCCTCTAACAGTTAATATTAATTCTGGATTTCTTGGATCTGGCTCCAATTTACCTCTTAATCTAGCTACATATACATCTACAACTCTTAAATCTGCGGCTCTACGAGGAGGATAACCCCAAAGCTGTTCTAAAATTTCTGCTCGAGGGACAACTTTACCAGGTTCATCGAACAATAATTCTAGAAGACTAAATTCAGTATAAGTTAGGCTAATTCTATCTCCAGCTCTAGAAACTTGTCTGCGATTAGTATCAACAACTAAACTTCCAAATTTCATAACTCCTTTGCCTGCAGGAACTTCTTTAGTTTCAGTAACAGATACAGTTGGACCCATTCTTCTCAAAATAGTTGCTATTCTTGCCTCTAACTCTTTTGGGCTGAATGGTTTAGATAAATAATCATCAGCTCCTAAATCTAACCCTGCAACTCTCTCTGAAATAGCCTCTAGAGCAGTTAAGAATATTATTGGTACTACTGATTCAGCTCTAATTCTTCTACAAACAGCAAATCCATCCATTTTTGGAAGCATAACATCAAGAACTATCAAATCTGGGGAATCCCTGTGAAAAGACTCAAGAGCTTCTTCGCCGTTAGTGGCTGAATAAACTTGATATCCAGCTAATTGAAGCCTCGTAACTAATACCTTCAGTACTGCTGGCTCATCATCAACAACTAAAATTC
>CACGPQ010000057.1 GCA_902574955.1 uncultured Synechococcaceae cyanobacterium | reverse complement strand
TTTACTGCTCTTATTTTAATGATAGGTTCATTTAATAGGTTATTTAAAGTCTCTAAGAGAAAGTCAAAACAAATTGTTTATAAATAATTTCAAATAGGTTGCATTAAGCCACCACTCCCTGAATCAGAATCATCATCATCATTTTCTGTTTCTTCTCCAAATAATGCAAATATGCCTAATACAATTGATGAAAGAATAATTGATAAGGGTAAAATCGAAGTTTGGATTCCGACGTCTATATATTCACCCATAAAATAAATAAATTTTTATAAACCTAACCGAAATCAAACTGATTCGCGGATTTTAAATAATTATTTAATAATTTAATCTCTTTTAATAAGTTCTTTATCGAAATTCTTTATTTCTCTTTCAAAAGAACCGAACCACAACATTAGTTGATCAATTTGATTTTGAATTTCAGTTGCACCTAAGCCCCTTATAGTGATGATTGAAAATGGTTGGCCTTCATTAAAATTAAATTTATTTTGAACACTACTTGCCAAAGAATTTTTAAGAATTTTAAAAGTAGAATTTTTTAATTTTGTCTCTATCAAGATGTTTGGCTTTTTGAGCTTGATCTTATTAAAACCACATTTTTTAGCTAGTAATTTTAGTCTCATTATCATAATTAAGGACTCAACAGGTTTGGGTAAGTTTCCATATCTATTAACCCAGTCTGTAGCTAATTCCGTTAATTCATCATTATTTGAACATTCAGTAACAGATTTGTAAGCTTCAAGCTTCTCTTCTCTGTTTAATATCCATGTTGCAGGTATAAATGCATTTATTGGTAGATCAATTTGAGTGTCGTTAACTTCAGGTATTTCTTGCCCGCTGATTTCTGAAATAGCCTCATGGAGCATTTCTATATATAAATCATATCCAATAGCATTAACCTTTCCACTTTGTTCTTCTCCTAGTAAACTACCAACACCTCTTATTTCCATATCTTTCATTGCAAGTTGGTATCCACTACCTAGTTCTGAAAAGTCTTTTATCGCTTTCAATCTTTGTTTTGCAGCGTCATTAATTTTATTTATATTTGGATAAAATAACCAAGCATGTGCTTGTACACCGCTTCTACCTACTCTTCCTCTAAGTTGATAAAGTTGTGAAAGGCCAAATTTGTGAGAATCTTCAATTATGATTGTATTTACTTTAGGGATGTCTAATCCACTTTCAATTATCGTTGTGCATATCATTAAATCTACTTCTCCATTATTAAAAGCAATCATTGCATTTTCAAGCTCTGTTTCGTTCATTTGCCCATGAGCAACAATAAATTTTAAGCTGGGAAACATATTATTTAATTTGTTTACAGCTTGATCTATATCAGAAATTCTTGGAAGAACATAAAAAATTTGACCTCCCCTATCAAGTTCTTGATTAATTGCAGTTCTTATAACATCCATATCTATTTCAGATAAATATGTTTTTATTGATCTCCTTGAAGGTGGAGGAGTATTTAGTAAGCTCATTTGTCTTAGTCCAGATAAGCTCATATAAAGAGTTCTTGGAATTGGAGTTGCCGAGAGAGTTAAAACGTCTAGGTTGGTTTTGATTTTTTTTATTTTCTCCTTTTGCCTTACTCCAAATCTTTGTTCTTCATCAATAACTAGTAGTCCTAAGTTTTTAATTTCTATTTCTTTTCCTAAAATTTGGTGCGTTGCTACAACTAAATCAATTTTGTTATTTTTCAAACCTGCATAGATTTCCTTTCTTTCATTAACAGTTTTGAATCTATTGAGTAATGATACTTTTATTGGGTAAGGTGAAAATCTATTACTTATTGTCCTCCAATGTTGCTGAGCTAGGATTGTTGTAGGTGCTAGTAATATTACCTGTTTGCCTGATGTAATAGCCTTAAAGATAGCCCGAACAGCTACTTCTGTTTTGCCAAATCCTACATCTCCACAAACTAGCCTGTCCATTGGCTTATCGCTTTCCATATCAGATTTTATTTCTTCTACAGCAGTAATTTGGTCAGGTGTTGGTTGATAAGGGAATGATTCCTCTAATTCATCTTGCCAAGGACCATCTTCTGGGTAAATGTAACCCTTTAATTTTTCTCTCTTTGCATAAAGTTTTAAAATATCGACAGCAACTTTTTTGATTTGTTTCTTATTTTTTTCTTTTATTTTTTCCCATTCTGTCCCTCCTAATTTATTTATTTTCGGCTTTATTTTTCCGCTTGATCTATATCTGTTAACACTACCAAGTTGATCAGCTGCAACACTTATCTTTCCATCTTGATACTGAATGACTAAATAATCTCTTGAATCTCCAGTTATATTTATTTTTTCTATTTTTAAAAATTTTCCTATTCCATGATTTTTATGAACTATAAAATCACCGGGACTAATCTTATTTAGATTTATATTTGAATTGACACTTCTTTTTTTTCTTCTTATGAATACATTATTAAAAAGAGATTGTTGTGAAAATAATTCTTTATCTGTTATCAGGACAACTTTCCATATCGGAAGATAAAACCCCTCGATTTCGTAATTGTTCTTATTTTTTAAAATTAGAGGAGTTGAATTATTAATTGACTTATTTGCTTGATCAATATCATTAGGATTGTTTAAGAAGTTTGCATTACATTCGTGCTCAAAAAGTATAGTCCTTGTTCTCAATGGTTGTGCTGATAATATCCAGACTTTTTCATTATTTTCTATATTTTTATTTATATCATTGGATAATTTCCCTACATTTTTAGAATATGAATTTAATCTTTTATCGTTTAACAAA
>CACGPQ010000056.1 GCA_902574955.1 uncultured Synechococcaceae cyanobacterium | reverse complement strand
TTAATGATTTCTAACTTATGTAATATTTTCAAAATTAAATTTTAGTTACGATGCAGAACGAGCTCTTCCTGTAGATGACCATTTTTTTAGCAAATCAATTTGCTCTTTTGCTGTTCTTGATAAGGGAACTAATTCTGAAACTGCCTTTATTAAATCTTTCTCCATAAGTTCTCTATTTTCTGAGAATGAAATGTGCATCCCCTCTATTACGGCTTGTTCAAGTTCTGCGCCTGAGAATCCATCGGTTCTATCGATGATGGTAGAGAGAGGAAAACTATAACTCGGTCTTCTTTTTTTTAAGTGCAAATCCAGAATACTTAATCTTTCTTCAGAATTTGGTAAATCAAGAAAAAATATCTCATCAAACCTACCTTTCCTTAATAATTCGGCAGGAAGCTTGTCTATAGCATTAGCGGTAGCTATGACAAATACGGAGGTTTCTTTCTCAGCCATCCAAGTTAGCAAACTTGCCAAAACCCTTTGACTTGTTCCTCCATCACTTCTAGCATCGCCACCAAAGCCCTTATCAATTTCATCGATCCAAAGGATGCAAGGAGACATGGCTTCAGCTCTCAATATTGTTTCTCTTGTTCTTGCCTCGCTTGAACCAACAAGGCTAGAAAATAGTCTCCCAACATCTAGCCTTAGTAGAGGCATAGACCAACTCTTGGAAATTGATTTTGCGGTGAGCGATTTCCCTGTTCCTTGCGCTCCAACGAGTAAGACTCCCTTGGGAATGGGTAGTCCGTAGTCTCTTGCTTCTTTAGAAAAGGCCCTATATCTTTGATTAAGCCAAACTTTTAAAACATTTAGTCCACCAATATCATCTTGACTTGATTTGGCTTCGAAAAATTCTAAAATTTCACTTCTGGCGATCACTTGTTTTTTTTCTTCAAGAATATCTTTAATATCTTCTTTACTTATTTTCCCTCTTTGAGCGAGGGCCTTAGCAGTGACTTGCTTTACCTTTATTTCTGTTAGTCCACTTGAAGCTATAGAAAGTTCGTTTAGGTCTTGCTCCTCAAGATCTGAATTGGTATTGATAGCAATTTTTTTTATTAGGGTTTTCAATTCTTTTTGATTAGGTAAAGGTAAATTTATAATTGTCATTAATTCATCTAACTCTTCTGATGATGGAAATAAATGAGAACTAATAATTAAATTATGACTAGTTTTCTTAAGCTCTGAAGATAGTTCTTTAATAGTTCTATTGATAGATGGATCATCATAAAATTTATGAAAATCTTTAACTAATAAAACTGTTGAAAATTCTGAACGTTGTTCTTTAAGCCAATTAAGCACTCCTAAGGGATTATTAGAAAATTTACCTTCTTCATTTATTAATCCTTTTATACCGCTAACACAATCCCAACAAACTAATCTTTTTATATTTAGTCTTTCACAAGAGAATTTAACTAATTTTTCTAATCTTTCCTCTTCTTTAGTCCTGATCCAAATTAACGAGGTTCTTGATTTTATAAGTAATTCTAAATTTCTACACCAAGAATTCATTATTTAGGTTTCAGACTATTTTTTACTGTTAGGTTCGAAAGGTAATCTTTTATCTGAGGTAGTTGAAGCAGAAGTTGTTATTACTTCATTTTTGGCCAATAATTGTTGATCCAAAATTTTCTGTAGATTCTCAGGGAGAGCTTCTTTATTAAGCAGAAAAGTCTGAAATGCCTGGAATATATTAGCAACGACCATATAAAGTAAAACTCCAGCTGGTAGTGGGAAAAACAGAAACATTCCAGTAATCATAATTGGTGTAATTTTGTTTGCTGTTGATTGCTGTGGATTCGCAGGCATTCCCTGACTAGATAAAACTTGAGAGAGAAGAAGGGTTAATCCAAAGGCACCTATAAGTGCCGCAATATCCCAGTTAATTGAGCCATCTACATAAAAACCAACTTGACCCAGAGCTTTAATAAAAAGAAAACCACTTTTAGCAGCTAGGCCAGGGATTTTTGCCTCGATTGTTGCATCACCTGGTTTAATTCCTGTTACTGTTCCGTCTTGGGAAACTTTGAGATTTTCAGATCCTTTAGAAACCTTCCAAGTGGGGAGAAATTTTGATCCGTTATTATATTTAGATAAAACTTCTGAATAGCTATTGCCGTTTGTTGTTTGTAAATTTATTTTTACTGATTCTTCTGTCCCTAATTTTGTTCCATTAGGGATAGTTGCTATTACAGGAAAATGTGATTTTTCTGTAATAAAAATAGAGTGTCTTGGAGATTTGTAGGGTTTTGGATCAATAGTTGCTAATTGATCCTGTGGAACGACCTTAAGATTTATATTGTAGGGTACATCAGCAAATGGTGAACCTCTTAAGGTTGCAAATAATGCAAATAAAACAGGCATTTGTACAATCAATGGGAGACAACCTGCTAGAGGACTCCCAAACTCATTCATTAGTTTTCCAAGTTCTTCTTGCTGTCTCTTCGGATCACCTGAAAACTTAGATTTTATTTCTGCTTGCCTTTTTTGCATTACTGGTTGAGCAATCTTCATTCTTCTAGCGCTTCTAATGGAACCAGCGCTTAGAGGGAAAAGTGCAATTCTAATTACGACTGTCAAAGCAACAATAGCTAATCCATAACTAGGAACTAAACCATAGAAAAAGTCTAGAATCGGGATAAGTAATTTTTCAGAAATGAACCCTATCACGATATTAAAAAGAGTGTAATTTTATTTGACATTTTATTTTACAGGAAAATAAGGTTTTTGTAATTAATTTATTTAGGATTTAGTAGCAAAACCTTC
>CACGPQ010000055.1 GCA_902574955.1 uncultured Synechococcaceae cyanobacterium | reverse complement strand
GGCAGGAATAATCGTGGAGTTATCACTTGTCGTCATCGTGGAGGTGGTCACAAAAGGCAATATAGATTGGTCGACTTTAGAAGAGATAAAAGAAATATCAACGCTAAAGTTGCAGCTATACACTACGATCCTCATAGAAATGCAAGGTTGGCACTTTTATTTTACGAAGATGGAGAGAAAAGATATATTATCGCTCCAGCAGGAGTAAAAGTCGGACAAAATGTCATTTCTGGAGAAAGTGTTCCAATTGAAGATGGAAATGCAATGCCGCTTTCTGTTATGCCATTAGGATCTAGTGTTCATTGTGTTGAGTTATACGCAGGTAGGGGTGCTCAAATGGTTAGATCCGCAGGAGCTAGTGCTCAAGTTATGGCAAAAGAGGGAGATTATGTTGCTTTAAAACTCCCATCTACTGAGGTAAGACTTGTAAGAAAAGAATGCTACGCAACTCTTGGTGAAGTAGGTAATTCTGAAATAAGAAATACTAGCTTAGGTAAAGCTGGAAGAAGAAGATGGCTTGGAAGAAGGCCTCAAGTCAGAGGTAGTGTAATGAACCCATGTGATCATCCACATGGAGGAGGAGAGGGAAAAGCACCAATTGGTAGAGCCGGCCCAGTTACTCCATGGGGTAAACCAGCTCTTGGATTAAAGACACGTAAAAAGAACAAACCAAGTAATAAGTTAGTTGTTCGAAGACGCCGTCGCGTTTCTAAGAGGAGTAGAGGAGGAAGAGACTCTTGATTACTTCATTTATTATTTCAATTTCTATTACATAATCATGGGACGTTCACTAAAAAAAGGACCTTTTATAGCAGATAGCCTGCTCAAGAAGGTAGAAAAACAAAATAATGATAATGACAAGTCTGTCATCAAAACTTGGTCAAGATCCTCTACGATTTTACCTTTAATGATCGGTCACACAATCGCTGTACATAATGGCAAGACTCATATTCCAGTATTTATTACTGAACAAATGATTGGTCATAAACTCGGTGAATTTGCTCCTACACGCACTTACCGAGGTCATATTAGAGATAAGAAAGGAGCAAAATCATGACAAAAACACCAGAAACAACAAAAACAGCAATTGCTCATGGGAATTATGTTCGAGGATCAGCCTCTAAAGTGAGAAGAGTTTTGGATCAAATAAGGGGTAGATCTTATAGAGATGCATTGATTATGTTGGAATTTATGCCTTACAGATCTACAGACCCCATTACTAAAGTTCTAAGATCTGCTGTTGCCAATGCAGAACATAACCTTGGAATGGATCCATCTACCCTAGTTATTTCCTCTGCATGTGCTAATAGTGGTCCAGTAATGAAAAGGTATAGGCCGAGAGCTCAAGGTCGAGCTTTTTCAATTAAAAAACAGTCTTGCCACATCAGTATTTCTGTTGAACCTGCTCCTACTCAAACTAATGCGGAGGTACAAAACTAATGGGACATAAAATACATCCTTCTGGACTAAGGTTAGGAATTACACAAGAGCATCGCTCTAAGTGGTTTGCTACTTCCAAAACATATCCAATTCTTCTCCAAGAAGATTTTAAAATTCGTACATTCATACAAAAAAAATATGGAGCAGCGGGAATTAGCGATGTTTTAATAGCTAGAAAAGCTGACCAGCTGGAACTTGAATTAAAAACAGCAAGACCAGGAGTTATTGTTGGAAGACAAGGAAGTGGTATTGAAGAATTAAGATCTGGCATTCAAAAAACTATTGGGGATAGAACAAGGCAAGTTAGAATAAACGTTGTTGAAGTTGAACGCGTAGATGCTGACGCTTTTTTACTAGCTGAATATATAGCGCAACAACTTGAAAAAAGAGTCGCCTTTAGAAGAACTATAAGAATGGCCTTACAAAGGGCTCAAAGGGCTGGAGTCTTAGGTCTTAAAATTCAAGTAGGTGGAAGGTTAAATGGTGCTGAAATAGCAAGAACTGAATGGACTAGGGAAGGTAGAGTTCCATTACATACATTGAGAGCTGAAATAGACTATGCAACACGTGAAGCTAATACAACTTACGGTGTTCTAGGCATTAAAGTTTGGGTTTTCAAAGGTGAGGTTCTCCCTAAAGAAGAACAAACAATCCCTGTGGGTGCGAGCCCTAAGAGGAAAGCTAATAGAAGACCTCAGGAATTTGAGGATCGTTCAAATGAGAATTCATAGGAGGTATAAAAATGCTTAGTCCAAAACGTACTAAATTCCGTAAACAACATAGGGGCAGAATGAGGGGAGTAGCCTCAAAGGGCAATACAATTGCATTCGGTCAATATGCTCTCCAAGCTCAAGACTGTGGCTGGGTAACTGCACGTCAGATTGAAGCAAGTAGAAGAGCTATGACAAGATATATCAAACGTGGTGGTCAAATCTGGATAAGAATATTTCCTGATAAACCTGTAACCATGAGACCTGCCGAAACCAGAATGGGCTCTGGTAAAGGAAATCCAGAGTTTTGGGTCGCAGTTGTAAAACCTGGAAGAATACTATTTGAAATGGGTGGTGAGGATATCACTGAGGAAATTGCAAAGGAAGCTATGCGTCTGGCTCAATACAAACTTCCTGTAAAAACTAAATTTATCTCAATCGATAAAAATCTAGAAAATTCCTCCCAAGAAATTACAAAAAATAATAAAAAATCTCAAGAGGAGGTTAAACAATGAAAAACTCAGAGTCACTTAAGGAATTTAAAAAATTAAATTCTGATCAAATTACTGAAAAGATTGACCAATTACGAAAAGATCTTTTTGACTTGAGATTCAAGCAAGCTACAAGACAGCTCAATGAAACTCATA
>CACGPQ010000054.1 GCA_902574955.1 uncultured Synechococcaceae cyanobacterium | reverse complement strand
TCTTTTATATGGACAGCCTGGTCTAGGCAAAACTACTCTTGCTTCTTTGATAGCCCACGAATTGAATACAAAATGTAGAATTGCGACTGCACCAGCAATTGAAAGACCAAGAGATATTGTAGGTTTACTTCTTGGATTAAAAGAAGGTGAGGTTTTATTTATCGATGAGATACATCGCTTAAATAGGTTAACTGAAGAGTTGTTATATTCTGCAATGGAGGATTTTAGACTTGACTTAACTATGGGAGCTAATAGGGGAGCCCGTTGCAGAACAATTAATCTTCCTAGGTTTACTCTGATTGGCGCGACAACTAAATTAGCCTCAATAAGTGCACCACTAAGAGACAGATTTGGGATATCTCAGAAAATTGAATTTTATACATGTGATGAATTAAAACAAATTATTGTTAATTTCTCCCGATTAATAAACCTCAATTTAGAAGATGAAGCATCTTATGATTTAGCAAAGATATCTCGAGGGACTCCAAGAATTGCTTTAAGATTATTAAGACGAGTAAGAGATTATGCTCAAGTTGTTATGAAAACTAATACTATCTCAGTGAATTTAATAAAAAAAGCTTTAAATTCTTACCAAATAGACGAAAAAGGATTGGATTCTTTAGATAGACACTATTTATCTTTTCTTAATCAAAATAATAATATTCCAACTGGCCTTGATTCAATTGCATCTGGGTTGGGCGATGATTCTTCAATGTTAGAATTTGTGGTTGAGCCATATCTCATTAAAATTGGTTTTCTCACGAGAACTCCTCGAGGAAGATTGCTTACTGCTTTGGGAAAAAAGTACATTAATTCAAAAGATGATAACTTTTAAAAAAGTAAAGGTTTGTTTTTTATTAATTTTAATTTTTTTCAATATTTTTTATATTGCACCATGCTATTCATTATCTTTGAGAGAGGATTTGTTTCAAAATGCGCTAGATCTTAGTTCAAGCGGAAAATTTCATCTTGCTTTACAAGAATGGAATCAATATCTCGATTCTTATCCTGATGACGCTGCAGGTTTTAGTAATAGAGGAAATGTAAGACTTGTTGTAGGAGATGTTAAGGGATCAATAGATGACCAAAATAAGGCAATCAGTTTGAATCCTAGTGAAATAGATCCTTACATTAACAGGGGGATAGCTGAGGAATCATTGGGTTTATGGTCGGAAGCGAAAAAGGATTATATGTTCGTTATTTCCCAAGATAGTAAAAATTTCTCTGCATTATATAATTTAGCTAACGTCGAAGGATCTACATCCCATTGGGATAAAGCAAGAGATTTATTCTCAAAAGCTGCTTTATATAATCCAGGATTTGCCATGGCTAGGTCAAGTATGGCGTTAGCAGATTTCCAGTTGGGAAATATTGATGAAGCTGAAAAAGAATTAATAAAGTTAATTAGACGTTATCCAACTTTTGCAGATGCCAGGGCAGCTTTAACAGCTTTGAATTGGTCTAATGGTGAAGCTGGTAAAGCAGAGAGTAATTGGATAGCGGTAACTGAATTAGATCCAAGATATAGTGATGAAGAATGGTTGAAAAAAATAAGAAGATGGCCTCCACAACCAATTAAAGATTTAATGAATTTTATCGATTTAAAATAAGTAATGAATAGAGATCAGTTACATAATAAAATTGATTCGTTTAATGATGAACTCATTAACTTAAGAAGACATATCCATGAACATCCGGAATTAAGTGGACTTGAAAATCAAACAGCGATCTTGATCAGTGGTTTTTTAAAAGATATTGGTTGGAATGTTAGAGAATCTATAGGTAGGACTGGAGTCATAGCTGATTTTGGCCCCATAGATAAAGGTATTATAGGTTTAAGAGTGGATATGGATGCTTTGCCAATATTTGAGGAAACTAAATTAAGTTTTTCTTCCAAAGTAGATGGTGTCATGCATGCTTGTGGTCACGATTTGCATATCTCGATTGGATTGGGTGTGGCAAAAATTATTAAGGATTTAAAACTAAATTTTGGGACTCGGATAATTTTTCAGCCCGCCGAAGAAATTGCGAGTGGAGCAAGATGGATGATTAAGGATGGTGCAACTAATGGTTTAACCCATATTTTGGGAGTTCATGTCTACCCGGATTTATCCGTAGGGACTATTGGTATTAAAGAGGGAAGTTTAACTGCAGCTGCTGGAGAACTTAATGTTGAGATTAAAGGAAAATCTGGCCATGGTGCTCGACCTCATGAAGGAGTTGATGCTATTTGGGCGGCCTCAAAAGTTATCTCGGGAATTCAAGAATCAATAACACGGAAGTTAGACCCTCTAGATCCAGTAGTAATAACTTTTGGGAAAATAAATGGTGGTAATGCATTCAATGTTCTCGCAGAAAAGGTTAATTTAATTGGTACTGTTAGATGCACTAATCGTAAAGTATTTACCAATATTGGTAATTGGCTCAATGAAAATATCACTTCTTTGGCTAATAGTTGTGGAGCTGATGCAAAAGTAATATTTAGAGAAATTACTCCTTCAGTTAATAATAATTCTGCAATTAATAGAGTCCTCAGAGAATCGGGAATTAAGGTTTTGGGTCAAGAAAATGTAATCGAATTACAAAAACCATCATTAGGAGCTGAGGATTTCGCTGAATTCTTAAATGAAATTCCTGGAGCTATGTTTAGGCTTGGGGTTTCTAGTTCCAATGGATGTGCTCCTCTTCATAGTTCTAAATTTGATCCGGATGAAAGAGCTATTGCTGTTGGAATTAAAGTAATAACAGAATCCATAGTAAAATTAAACGATGAAAAAATTAATACTATTGGTAAATGAAAATTAATAAAAGATTTATTTTATCTTTTGTGGCTCCTTTCATGATCTTCATATCTGCCATCGGATTAATATTTAGGGATAATTCCAAGAAGATTTTTTATTTACCTCTTGGCTT
>CACGPQ010000053.1 GCA_902574955.1 uncultured Synechococcaceae cyanobacterium | reverse complement strand
CTTCCAGAACGTGACTTTTGTCCTCTCATTCCAAAACCACATGATGCACCCTGCCCGGCTGCAATTCCTCTACCCTTTCTTAGTTTTTTCTTTCTCGAGCCAGAGTTTGATTTAAGTGAATTTAGTGTTGAAGTCATAATTTTAAGAATAGAGCTGTTGAAGTGAGATGCCTCTCTCCCTAGAGGCAGATTTGTGTGTTCTTAATTGAGAAAGAGCTACCATAGCAGCTCTAGCGTTATTCAAAGGTGTTTTACTACCCAATCTTTTTGCTAAAACATTTTTTATGCCGGCTAATTCTAAAACAGTTCTTATTGAACCACCAGCAATTACTCCTGTACCTGGGGCAGCTGGTCTAATTAGAACATTAGCCGCACCATCTCGACCTAAAGATAAAGTAGGTATTGAATTATTTGGGGTTAAGGGAACCCTTACAAGATTCTTTTTACCATCTGAAACTCCCTTTCTCACCGCACCAATAACATCCCCTGCTTTACCAACTCCAACTCCAACTTGACCTTTTTCGTTACCTACTACAACAATTGCTCTAAAACTCATTTTTTTTCCACCCTTAACAGTCTTAGAAACGCGTCGTATTTGAACAACTCTTTCTTGCCAATCAGAATCTCTCTCTAGATTTTTTGAATCACCTCTCCTATTTCTTTTTCGATCATTACGATTATTCTTTTTTTGTTCTACGGGCGCAGCTGCAGGAACATTATCGTTCTTAGATTGAATTTCTTGTTTTGTTGGAGTGTCAGTCATAGGAAAAAATTAAAATTTAGAATTCTAGGCCGGCTTCACGAGCAGCATCTGCAAGTGCCTTTACTCTACCGTGATATAGATTACCTCCACGGTCAAAAATCACTTGCTTAATACCTTTTTTTATCGCTCTCTTTGCTAATAATTTTCCAACAATAGAAGAAGAATTACAATCAGAAGGTAATTTCTCAGATTTTTCTCTTAGTTCTTTATCAACAGTTGAAGCTGAGCAAATAGTTGTTTGAGCGCTATCATCTATAACCTGAGCATAAATATGGTTATTAGAGCGAAAAACAGACAATCTTGGGCGAGTTGCATCTCCAATTAAGAATCTCCTTAATCTTCTATGTCTTTTTTGGGTTTGTAATTTCCTGGAAAGTTTGGTCATTTTTTTAATTGGAATTATTTTTTGCCAGATTTACCAGCTTTTCTGAGAATTCTCTCATCATGATATTTAATTCCTTTACCTTTATATGGCTCTGGAGGTCTAATTGATCTGATTTTTGCTGCTTCATTGCCAACAATTTCCTTATCAATTCCAGATACGGTAACGTTTGTATTACTCTCAACTTTGTATGTTATACCATCAGGGGGGATCATTTCTACAGGATGACTAAATCCTGCACTTACAACTAGATTTTTACCTTTTACTTGTGCTCTTGATCCAACGCCTACAATTTCTAATTTCTTTGTAAAACCTTGAGTAACCCCTTCAACCATATTTGCAATTAAAGCTCTACATAAACCATGTCTCTGCCTTGAATGTATTTTGGTTGTGGTAGGACTTACGACAACAGTATTATCTTTCTTATCAAAACTAACTCCCTCAGGCATGAGACGTTTTAACTCACCCTTTGGGCCCTTAACTGTAACTGTTAATCCATCAAAATCAACTGTAACTTTCTCTGGAATAAGTACTGGTGTTTTTCCGATTCTTGACATGATTAATTCTCCTTAATAAACATAGCAGAGGACTTCGCCGCCAATGCCTTGCTTTCTAGCATCGCGATCACTCATAACGCCTTTAGAAGTTGATATTATGGCAACTCCAAGACCTCCAAGAACTTTTGGTAAACCTCTAGTATTTTTATATATTCTCAAACCAGGTTTACTAACTCTTTGCATGGATCTGATAGTAGGAAATTTGTTTTTACCACTGTATTTGAGGCCGAGTATTATTTGTGATTTATAACCTTCACCTTCCTCATTAATATCAGAAATGAACCCCTCTTTTTGAAGTACTTTGGCGATACTTAAGGACATTTTTGAACCTGGGATTGTTGTGGTTGTATGCTTTTTTTGACTCGCATTTCTAATTCGAGTAAGCATATCGGAAATAGGATCGTGATTTGACATAGTTTTAATTTAATTCTTACTAAAAGGCATTCCTAACTCCTGCAAAAGAGCTTTACCTTCTTGATCTGATTTTGCACTAGTGACAATAGTTATATCCATACCTCTTATTGAATCTATTTTATCAAAAGAGATTTCAGGAAAAATCAATTGCTCTTTCACTCCAACGGTGTAATTACCTCTCCCATCAAAACTTTTTGGATTAACTCCTCTAAAGTCTCTTATTCTTGGTAAAGCTAGATTTATAAATCTCTCCAAAAAAGAATACATCCTGTCTCCTCTCAAAGTTACAGTACAACCAATTGCCATACCTTCACGAATTTTAAAACCCGCGATAGCTTTTTTAGCCCTAGTTACTAAAGCCTTTTGTCCTGTAATTGTTGCCATTTCATTTAAAGAGGCTTCAAGAGCTTTCGAATTCGAAGCTGCTTCACCAAGACCTCTGTTAACGTTGACTTTGACAACTTTAGGAACTTGATGAATATTTTTAAGACCAAGGTCCTTTAAAAGTTTTGGTCTTATTGATTCTTTGTAGCGATTTTTTAGAGTCATAATTTTTAGTTAATTCTGGTCTTTGTCAGAATTGATAAATTAGAAAAAGTTGAAATCTGGTTTCTGATGAAAAATTAATCAATTACTTCACCAGTTTTCTTCAATCTTCTTTTCTTAACCCCCTCTTTATCAATAAAGTATTCAATCTTACTTGTAAGATTTTTATCCTTTGAAAAAAACATTACATTTGATGCATGTAAAGATGCTTCTTCTGTAAGAATTCTTCCAGTTTCCCCTTCCTGAGTTGGTTTTACATGTTTAGTCCTAAGGTTAATACCCTTTACAACTACTCTATTTTCAAGAGGGATAGTTTTTAAAACTTCACCAGTTTTCCCTTTGTCCTTGCCATTAATTACTTTTACCAAATCTCCAGTTTTGATTCTCATTTTTATTCTCTGGAAA
>CACGPQ010000052.1 GCA_902574955.1 uncultured Synechococcaceae cyanobacterium | reverse complement strand
TATCGTGATCTATAACCACTACGGTATTTTCTCCTGATAAAGATTTTAATAAATCAGCTGTCAGATCAGTTTCTTCATCTGTTAAACCAGCAACAGGTTCATCAACTAACATTAAATCTGGCTTCTGTCCTACTAACATGGCTATTTCGAGCCATTGTTTTTGGCCATGTGATAAAGATCCAGCTTTAGAATCAATTTTTTGAGCTAAGTTAACAATTTTCATAAGACGTTCAATCTCATCAAGCTGCTCATCCTTAATATTTTTATTTATAAGGTTTAAGGGACTTTTAGGAGTTGTCACCGATATTTCAAGATTTTCTTTGACTGTTAGATTTTCAAAGATTCTTGGACTTTGGAACTTTCTTCCAACTCCAAGTCTGGCTATTTTATGCTCCTTTCTACCTACTAAAGATTTCCCTTTGAAAATTACTTCACCTTTTGTTGGCTTAACCTTTCCAGTTATTACATCGAGAAATGTTGTTTTACCTGCGCCGTTGGGTCCTATCACAGCTCTTAATTCCCCTTTCTTTAAATTTAAATTAAGTTTATTGAGAGCTAAAAAACCCTCGAAACTAACAGTAATATCTATTAAATTTAGTAGTTCTTTATTATTCATTATTTTCTCTCCTTATTATTAATTTCTAAGCTTGGATAGGTTTCAATCTTTCTTTTAAAACCAAATCTTTGAAGAAGATTCCTAGGCCCATCTCCTTGAATCCAACCTAAAACGCCTTCTGGTAGTGCTGTTACAACTAAGATAAACAACCCACCTTGAATAAACATCCAGCTAGCAGGTAAAGCCTCACTAACAAGACTTTTTGCATAGTTGATGATAACTGCTCCTAGTATCGCTCCCAATAAAGTTCCTCTCCCTCCAACAGCAACCCATATAACCATTTCTATAGAAAATGGAACAGTCATAAATTGAGGTGATACTATTCCAGACTGAACAGTATATAAAGCTCCGGAAATTCCAGCTAGACCTCCAGCAATAGAAAATATTATCGTCTTGAATATTACTGGATTGTATCCTGTAAACCTAACTCTTGGTTCATCATCTCGTATTCCTATAAGAATATTCCCAAATCTTCCTTTAACTACCCACTTTGCAAAAAACCATGCGGTTAGCACTAGTATGGCTGTTACCCAAAAGAATATTCTTTGCATAGACTCAGAACCAACCATTTGACCAAATAGTTGTGTTACATCTGTTTTTAATCCATTTGTTCCGTTTATAAGTTTTTGTTGCCCATTAAAGAAATTAAAGAAAACGAGAAGAGAAGCTTGAGTAAGTATAGAAAAATAAACTCCTTTGATTCTATTCCTAAAAACAAGAAATCCAATTAAACCAGCAACCAACGCTGGAATGATCCAGATGGCAAAGAATGTGAAAACTGGCGATTTAAAGGGTTCCCAGAAAAAAGGTAATTTTTCTACACCATACAAAGCAAAAAATTCAGGAATGTTATTTGGGAATTCAGAAGAGCTGGTTATTTGCAAATACATTGCTGCACAATATCCACCAAGTGCAAAAAATATACCTTGTCCAAGACTTAGTAAACCTGTATATCCCCAGATAAGATCAACTCCAAGAGCAACTATGGACAAGGATAAGTACCTACCTAGAAGGTTTAGTCTAAATACAGGGAGTAATGTTGGTGCTGCAATAATTAGAGCTATTAATATTATCCAGAATGATAATATTATTTTTTTATCGAATTTAATTTTACTTAGAGACATTAGTTTTCAACCATCCTGCCTTTTTGAGGAAATAAACCTGTGGGTTTAAATTGTAAAAATATAACTATTAATGCAAATATCATTACTCTTGCCATACTTGTTGTCGCAAAAAAGTTGATTGTGTTTGAGAGAGGCAAAGGCATATCTGGCCATATTGATAAGAGCCTTCCAGCTCCAATTAAGTCTGTCATTATTCCTATTCCAAAGGAAGCAAGTACTGTTCCTAATAAATTTCCTACCCCTCCAAGAACTACAACCATAAAACAACCAACTATGTAATTTCCGCCAACATTAGGTCCTACAGAACCTAATAGTGATACTGCTACTCCGGCAACCCCTGCTAAGCCAGAGCCTATTCCAAAAGTAATTATATCCACTTTTTCAGTAGATATACCAAGGCAATCACTCATTTGTCTGTTCTGAGTGACTGCTCTGATGCGCATCCCCCAAGCACTTTGATTAAGAAAAAATGTTATTGCTATTACTGAGATTAGAGTAATTATAATTATCATTAATCTTGTTTTAGGAAAGGCAGTCCCAATAATTTCTACTTGACCTCTCATCCATGAGGGAGCTGTTACATCAACATTTCGAGCACTCGCTCTACTAAGTTTGCTTACAGTGGATGAAATAACGCTACCGGTGAGTATCCCAGTTAAAGAAGCAAATATCCAAGAACTAAATTTAAAATATTTAAAATTTAGTGATTCTTTTATTTTTGAAGGAAACGTTGTTGGTAAAAATAAACCAATTATAAGACTGATAACCAGGCCAGTCCCATAAGCTAAAGGTACACTTCTGACAAATTGTTGGAGAATTAAGCTTACTCCCCATGTTGCTAGAAGTGTTTCTAGTGGACTTCCGTAAAGCTTTCTTATTATGGTTTTTTCCAGGAGAATGCCCACTACTCCACTAACAATAAAAGCAAGGAAAATTGAAACTATAATATATGAATTGTAGAAGGGTTTTAATATAGGTAGTTTGAAAATTAATTGTGTAACGTATGTTGTGTAAGCTCCAAGCATCATAAGTTCTCCATGGGCAAGATTAATTACACCCATAAGACCAAAAACAATTGCCAGACCTAATGCAGCAACAAGAAGCACAGAACCTATTGCAACACCATTAAAAAGACTATCTAGAAGTAACTCCAATTTAGAAACAGAAAATATTTGATTAAATAAAATAAAAGGAGGTGTTAACCTCCTTTTATTTTGAAGTATAGGTTTTAATTGTATTAAAGCTTATACTTTTCCCCTTTTGAAGGATCTGTCCAATCGCAAGCAAAACCTTTTGAACTTGGATGCTTTTGGTTCCATGCTTGAGGAAGAACAACTCCTGTCTCTTCAAGAATTGTAAATCCACCCTCTGCATTAATCTCTCCAATTCTTACTGTTTGAGATAAGTGGTGATTTGGCATAACTTCAACAGGACCTTGTGGTGCATCAAACTTTTGTCCAACAAGGGCTTCCCTTACTGCGTTGTCGTCGAATGTTCCAGCATCTTCAACTGCCTGTTTCCATAAATAAACCATGTTATAGGCTGATTCTTGAGGATCAGCTACAACTCGATCAGCTCCCCATCGTTTCTTGAAACTTGCCGCAAATTTCTTAGATGCAGGAGTATCAATTGACATCATGTAGTTCCAAGCACCGTAGTGACCCTCAAGAAACTCGGGACCAATTGTACTAATCTCTTCT
>CACGPQ010000051.1 GCA_902574955.1 uncultured Synechococcaceae cyanobacterium | reverse complement strand
TTATCTAACTCAATAGTCACCTTTTTTAAATCCTTGTTTAACCTTTCCTTTAATGCATCTATATTTACAAAATCCTGAAAAGGTAAGTAAACCTCTAAATCACTAATTATCCCAGAAAAAGATTTAGCAAACTCTTTTTTATCAACAGCATTAGGTTTCAAAATAAATACTTCAGAAGATTTAGTTAAAGTTTGAATATCATCAACTAAAATTTTTAGAAAATCAATCAATTCATCATTATCTGAAATCAAGTAAACAGGAACTTTTTCTGATGGCTTGAGTCCTAATTCAGCTCTCAAATTCCTAATCAATCTAATAATTTCAAAGAGTTGTTGAAAGGAATTATCAAGCTTATTATCAACAAATTTATTTTCTTGGGTTGGCCATTTTTGAAGAGATAATAATTCTTTATCTGATTTAAGTTGAAGTACATGCCAAAGTTCTTCAGTAATGTGTGGCATAAAAGGATGAATCATCACCAAAATATCATTGAGCACTTTTATTAAAACCTTTTCAGATATTTGTCTATTATTAGTCTCTTTATTATTAAACCTTTGTTTAGCAAATTCTACATACCAGTCACAAAAATCATTCCACGTAAATTCATATAGAAGTTTCGCAGATTCTCCCAATTTATATTCTTTCAACAAAGCAGCGACTTTTATATTTACCTGATTCAATTTTGATAAAATCCACTTATCACATAACTCTAAAGAAGTTTCATCACTCTCATTAAGCGAATAATTATTATTAGAAGTTTTATTAATTAACACAAATTTAGTTGCATTCCATAATTTATTCGCAAAATTTCTTGAAGCTTCAACAGTTGAAGACGTATCTTTTTTTCTATCAAAATCAAGCCGGATATCTTGTCCAGCGCCTGCAACTTCTCGAATTAAAGCAAATCGTAGAGCATCAGAACCATATTTATCAATTAATAGTATTGGATCAATACCATTACCTGAACTTTTGCTCATTTTTTTATTATTTTCATCTCGAACTAGACCATGAATATAAACATCCATAAAAGGAATATTATTTGTAAAAGTATTCCCCATCATTGTCATTCTTGCCACCCAGAAGAAAATAATATCGAAACCAGTAACAAGAACACTATTTGGATACCATTTTTTAAAATCCGGATCATTTGTATTTGGCCAACCAAGGGTTGAGAAAGGCCATAAACCACTTGAAAACCATGTATCCAAAACATCCTTATCTCGAACCAATTTAATATTTAATCCAAATTTTTTATTAGCTTCGATTAAGGCATCTTGTTCATTTCTTGCAACGATATATGGAGTATTTTGTTCTATGGAGTCTTGATATTCATCTAAAACATACCATGCTGGTATTTGGTGTCCCCACCACAATTGACGACTGATACACCAATCATTAATATTCTCCAACCAATCCTTATAAACTTTCTCCCAGCGTGGAGGAATAAACGATGGTTTTTTAGAACCAATTTCATTAAGACATCCTTGTGATATATCTTCCATTTTTAAAAACCATTGTGTTGACAATAAAGGTTCAATTGGAACCTTACCTCTATCAGAAAAAGGAACAGTATGTTTATAATCCTCTATCTTTGTCAAAAGGCCTAAATTATCCAATTCTTTGATAATTTTCTTTCTAGCCTCATATCTATCTAAATTTTGAAAAATACCTGCATTAATATTTAAAGTTCCATCTTTGTTCATTACATTAATCTGTTTTAAATTATGCCTTTTTCCTATTGCAAAATCATTTGGATCATGGGCTGGAGTAACCTTTACACAACCTGTACCAAAATCTTTATCAACATGTGAATCAGCGATAATAGGTATTTCTCTATCAACGAAAGGAACTTTTACTTTGGCACCAATAAATTCTTTGTATCTATCATCATCAGGATTAACTGCCACAGCAGTATCACCCAATAAAGTTTCTGGTCTTGTTGTTGCAACTTCTAAGTACTTATCTAACTGTTCACCACTTTCAGAAATTAAAGGGTATTTAAAATGCCATAAATGACCATTTACTTCTTGCATTTCAACTTCTAGATCACTTACGGCAGATTGAGATTCAGGACACCAATTAACCAAATATTCGCCTCTATAAATTAAATTCTTTTTATAGAGAATATTAAAAGCCTCAATAACTGCTTCATTTAATTTTTGATCTAGAGTAAATCTTTCTCTAGTCCAGTCAACTGAATATCCTATCCTTTTTAATTGAGACACTATTCTTCCACCACTTTGTTCTTTCCACTTCCATGCTCTTTTAAGAAATTCATCTCTTCCAATATCCTCGCTTGTTTTGCCTTCACTTTTTAGTTGTTTTTCAAGAATAGTCTGAACAGCTATTGAAGCATGATCAGTTCCTGGTAAGCACAAAACATTATTACCTAAAAGTCTTTGAAAACGTACTACAACATCTATCAAAGCCGTATTAAATGCATGCCCCATATGCAAAGATCCAGTTACATTTGGTGGCGGAATAACAACACAAAAAGGCTCCCCATCATCCTCAGGGTTAGGACTAAACGCCTTTAGACTTTCCCATTTTTCTTGCCACTTTTTCTCTACTTCAAAAGGTGAATAATTCTCTAAAGATAATTGATCATTCATCTCTGTCATGTCCAAATTTTATTTCAATAAACTTTTTGTTTATTTTATCTTGAGAGTAGCCAATTAATGAAAATAATATTAGTTTGCAAAAAAAGACTCATACATTCTACAAAAGTTTGAAGCCAGAACCGCAGGAACAACGTTTTGCATTTTTTGGTGTTGAAATAAGAAATCCACCACCGCTCAAATCACCATAATAATCTAATTTTAAATCTTTAAGTAAATTAAACTTTTTTACATCCGCGTATAAAGTTACTCCTTCAGTTCTTGAAATAGGGGATCCATTACATGTACCCGGCCTTAATTTAATATGCATCCATCCTTCGGAACAATTTTTATCCTCTACCAAATCAATAGACATTTCTCCTGGAGAACCTCCAAAAGAAGCTTGCCTAGATAGTTCTGAAGCAGCGCTTTGACTGATTGAAAGATTGACGATCTCAGTCATTAGAAAAATAATAAATGGGCGATCCAGGGTTCGAACCAGGGACATCCTGCTTGTAAGGCAGGCGCTCTACCGCTGAGCTAATCGCCCTTATAATAAATCATTCTAATAGATGAAGTTGAAATATTTATACTAAGTATTTAAATATTTCATGATTGAGGCAAAATTAAATTAATAAAATATATCCCATGTCCTCAAACGATAGATATAACTTACAAAACAATTCCGATTTAAAGACTTTAGAAAACTTTAAAATTTTAATATCTAATATCAAATCATTAAAAGATAAAACTTGGGGATGCCCTTGGCAGAAAATACAGTCTCATAAATCGTTGATCCCATTTTTACATGAAGAAAGTAATGAATTTATAGAAGCGATATATGAAAAAAAGGCGGATAACATATGTGAAGAATTAGGAGATCTTTTATTACAAGTAATGCTTCATGC
>CACGPQ010000050.1 GCA_902574955.1 uncultured Synechococcaceae cyanobacterium | reverse complement strand
AGCTTGTCTATTTAGAGAAGAAAGTAGAGGAGGGCATTATAGAGATGATTTCACTGATAAAGATAAAAATTGGGAATGCCATACTAGACAACAGTTAGATCAAAAAATTAAAAAAAGATTTATTAAAAATTAAGATCTCCCTGATAGTCGGTTTTTGTTGCTAATTCATTTAAGTCACGTGTACCACTAATAATTTCTCCATTTATTTCCCAAGAAGGAAATCCACTTATTCCTTTCGTTTGGCATAGCTTATACTCATTATCTTTACCATCTTTAGCACACTCAACTACTTTTAATTCTTTAACTGCTTCCTTACCAAATAATTGCTTCTGATCATGGCAATGCGGGCACCAGTATGCACTATACATAACAATATTGTTTTCACTTAAAAATTTTGCAAACTTTACCTTCTGCGGAGAGCTTGAAGTGGTAATTAATGGTGATACATTTTCAGTGGGGTTTGCAACATCAATAGCATTAGAGGGGTCAACGTTTGTTGACCAAATTAGGCCCCCCAGCAGGACACTAATGGCTACAATAAAACCTCTAAAAATCATAGGTTCTCTACTTTCGAACTTTGCTCCAATCATAGAAATTATAAAGATAGAAAACGATAAAATTGCTGAAAGTATACAAAAAAAGCAATATGCTTGAATCTTAAAAAACATTATATTTATCAATAAAAAGCTAAATGTTGATGACGAACAAGAAATTAGAAATACTAACCACCATAAAAACTTATTTAGTTTTTCTTTTGGGGAAATTAAATTAAGCGAGAGTATTATTGTGATAATTAATATTGATAAATATGTTATTAATCCAACTAATGATAGAGGTATATTAACTTGATTATTTTTAAATAAAGTACCCCAAGGACTATTTAAAACTGTTTCACAACCATTTTGTATCCCTGGGCATGAAAGCGAAGTAAATAATCCCCAGTTTTTTAAAGTAATCGAACCTGTATCAACTATGCCTATAGTGCTAAGAATTGCGATTATGATTTTTGGCCATTTCAAATCTTTTTTATTTCTTCTGTTTAAAGTCTTAAGGGCCATACAAAAAGAAAGTTTGTTATTTACATCATCTATCTTAATATTATCTTGGCATGAGAGTTATATACGAAATGCTGTTTAAGTTTTTTAATTATTATTTTTCAAATTGTGAAACAAAATAGTCTCAATGTAAAAGAAAAAAAACTATCTAAGATTGCGTTCAGTCATGTTGGTTGTGAGAAAAATCTTGTTGATACTGAACATATGCAAGGCTTATTAGATAAAGAGGGTTATGAAGTTGACACCAATATAAATGATGCAAATGTTGTTGTTGTAAATACTTGCAGTTTTATTGAAACAGCTAGAGAAGAATCTATTAGAAAAATTCTAGAATATACAAATCAAGGAAAGGAAGTAATAGTTGCAGGCTGTATGGCTCAGCATTTTAAAGATGAGCTTACAAAGGAAATCCCTGAAATAAAAGGTTTGGTTGGAACAGGAGATTATCAAAAGATAGCTAAGGTTTTAGAAAGAGTAGAAAAAGGGGAAATCGTTAATGAAGTTTCAAAAATACCTGAATTTATTGCAGATGAGGAAATGCCTCGTTTTGTAGATAAAAATAAATTTGTTGCTTATCTTCGCATTGCTGAAGGCTGCAACTATAATTGCGCTTTTTGTATTATTCCTAAGTTGAGAGGTCCTCAAAGAAGTAGAACAATAGAATCTATAGTTTCAGAAGCTAAAAGTCTTGCAAAAATTGGTATTCAAGAAATTATATTAATTAGTCAAATAACAACTAATTATGGTCAAGATATTTATGGAAAACCATCATTAGCCAAACTTTTGAATGAGCTTTCTAAAGTTCCAATTCCTTGGATAAGGATACATTACGCTTATCCAACAGGTTTAACTGATGAAGTTATTAGAGCTTTCAAAGATTCAAAGAATATAGTGCCTTACTTTGATTTACCACTTCAGCATAGTCATCCACATGTGTTAAAGAGTATGAATAGACCTTGGCAAGCTTCTTTGAATGAATCAATTTTGGAGAAAATTAGACAAGAAATTCCATCTGCTGTATTAAGAACTAGTCTCATTGTTGGTTTCCCAGGAGAAAAAAAAGAACATTTTGAACATCTTCTCAAATTTTTGGATAGGCACAAATTTGATCATGTTGGAGTGTTTATTTTTTCTCCTGAGGAAGGAACTGCAGCTTTTCATTTGCCAAATAAAGTATCTCCAGAGGTTGCAGAGGCAAGAAAAGATAACATTATTTCTGTTCAACAAAATATCTCTAAAGATAAAAATCAGATATATGTTGGTTCAAAAATGAAGATTTTGGTAGAAAAAATATCAGACAATAACGAATTAATAGGTCGGTCCTACAATTTCGCTCCTGAAATTGACGGAACTGTAATTTTATCTGTAAAAGATAAAATTGATTTAAAAAATTATATTGGTAAATTTATTGAAGCAAATATTTCTTTTGCGGATGAATATGATTTGTATGGAGAGACTATTAAAATTTTGTAGTTTTTTTAAATTAATTTAACTGCTCTTAAGAGCTTATCCAGTGCGAAAGCAGCTCCAAAACCAAAACCAATAAATGCAAAATAGAAAATGATGTTCATTAATTTTTTTATTTTCATTTAATTTAACATCAGATGAAAAGTTTAGATTTTTTCGTTTAATTTCTTAATCTTGGATATATGGCAATTTTTTGTATAAACATTCTTCTGCTTTTTGTAGTTCCCGGCCTAAATATAGAGAATGATCGAATCTGCTTATTAAGTCATTTCTTTCTTCGGTAATTAATATTCCTAGTTGTTTCGCACTAATACCTTCAAAAACTTCATTACTAACTCTTTTATTTTGAGAGTCGCATTTAATTAGTTCATTTGTTTCTGGGTCAAGTGCATAACCCTCATCATTAATATTATTTAAAAAGTGCTCTAAAATTATTTTATTTTCTTCTAAATCTACCTTTATAATGAAATACCCGTTTGGATCTAAGTCTATATATCGGTTAGATAGATTATTATCAATCTTTATTTTCTCATCTAAAATTTTACTAGAATCCATCCTTAGGAATTAATAAAAAACAATATTACTAATATAATCTTTGGTAAGCCAAATAAATTTTTATTTGAAGGGTATAGATTTATTTTCAAGATCAATTTCCATCCCCGTTTGTTTATTAACTTCATTTAGCCAAGGATAAATTATATTTTCCATATTTTTGTCAAACCACTTATGCAAGCTAATGGTGCTTTTTGCAAAAAACCCCCTACGCCTTTTATGTTTACCACCTGCTCCAGGATCAAACAAATGGATACTATTTTTTATTGCCCATTCAATTGGCTGGTAATAGCATAATTCAAAATGTAGATTAGAGATTTCTTCTTGACTACCCCAATATCTACCCCATAAGTTGTTTTTATTTCTAATGCACATCGACATTGCAAAAATATCATTTGAATCATTTTTTGATGCGCTAAAAAGTAAAAGATTTTTTTTACTATCAACAATTTCTTCGAAAAATTTAGATGTTAGATATTTACTTCCCCAAACTCCCCATCTCAAACAATGCTGTTCATAAAAATTATGCATTTTTTTGAGGATTTCTTGGTTAATATCATTGTCATTAAAAATTTCTACTTTAATATCTTGTTTAGTAATTGATT
>CACGPQ010000049.1 GCA_902574955.1 uncultured Synechococcaceae cyanobacterium | reverse complement strand
ATTTTAAAAGTAAATACGGAGGTAACTGAACAAGACATAAAAAAAGGATCTAATTGCCCCTTATTGTAGATCGACTGTCAATTAATAAATATACGCGGGGAAAATCTTAAGTGTTCGTTCGTTTTAAATAACATCTAAACCTATTTCCTTTAAATACTCCCAAGTAGGATCATAGATTTTACTTTGCCTTGTAGGATCTTTTTTATCACCCTCTGGTATTACAATGACCATTCCTTGACGTGCCCTTGTGAGCAAAACTCGGTATGCATTTAGCTTATATTTTTTAACAATCGGTTTTTTTATATTAGTCCATCTCCAGCCTAGAAAAGATTTATAAAGCCAATTACTTTCTGTCTTAATAAGATCTCCATCCCAAATTATTCCAGCCCAATCTAATTCTAATCCCTGAACTTGAAATTCAGTCGCAGGATCTTCTAGTGCAAAGCTAGATCTGATATCCTCTTGATTATTTAAAAACCAATTTGGTGAATCTTTCTCACTTACTATTCCAGGAAAAAGACCAAGAGGTTTTAATCTTTTTGCTTTTGAGGAGATCAAGAGCCCATATCTTTCTGAACCTCTCGCATTTTCTCTTAACCAATCTTTCGCTTTTGAAATAGACCTAGTTATTTTTATTGGATATAAATGATTTATTTCTTTAATAGATTTTGCTGCTTGCTCTTTTTCGTCTTCAAGCAATGATGATATCGCTTTTGATACTTTCTCTGACCTGAATGATCTAATCGATACACCTAAATGAAGATTTTCACTCTTATATAATCTATCTCCTAACTGATTTAAATCAAAAGTAGGTAAATAGTATTTTGAATCTAGTTGATGTGAAGTCCAAACATTCCATTCAGGATAATGATCTTTCAAAGCTTTTAACCATTCCTCCATACCTCCTTCTCCATCATTTAGCTCCTGTCCCCCTCCCACTAAACAAACAATTACTGCCCATCCATTGTGTCTATTCATTGCACTAATAAGAAATTCAGGCTCAGAAGAATTGAAATCAGGTATTTCCTTTTTTGTTTTCATAAAACTTCTAGTTTTCTCTAGATTCCATGCTCTTTGTGCTTCATCAAAAATGACAATTCTCTCAAGAGGAGGAGCTTCATTTTTAATACACTCATCTCTAAAATGGTGAATGTTTTGAATAAAAGAAGTTGTCTCTCTTCTGGCTTCACTAATCTTTTTCCCATAATTATCTTTCGCATCACGAGCTAGAGATTCACTAAGCACTCTTACTAAAGGACCATTACCTGATAAGAAAACGGTATGTTCTTCATTAAATTGGTCATTTTTTCTTCTATTACTGGCGAGATTTAACCCAGCTAAAGTTTTCCCAGCTCCTGGAACTCCAGTTAAAAGAAATATTGATTTATATCCATTCTTTTTTGATTCATCAATAGCATTATTAAGCGTAACACTTGTTTTCCCAAGATTATCTGAGCCTGCTTCGTTCCTGCTTATATCGGTGACATTATGGTTTCTATATAAAACCTTGCTTGCCTCAATAATTGTTGGAGTTGGGAGGTATGAACTTTTTATCCAGTTTGAGAAGTTAATATTGTTTTCTTCAAAAGAATTTTCAAGTAATGAATCAATTATTATTTTTAAATTTGACTTGTTAGCCAAAAGACAATTTGTCGCAACTCTGTCTTCCGAAAAATCAAAATTATTTTTAATCTCTTTAGCTTCCGTTGAAACAAGAATTGGAACTATAATTGCATCATGACTTCCTTCATGGAAATTTTTTAAATCTAGTGCATAGTCAATAGTTTGGACCTTATCCTGATTTGAATACTTATTAGATCCGACCTTAAATTCGATAACGAAAATAATATTTTTTATTATCAATATATTGTCAACTCTTTTACCAATCCTTGGGATTTTGAATTCAAATAATATATTTCCTTCTTTAAGTTTAGGAAGAATATCTTTTAATAAATTTATTTGAAATCGCCAAGCCTCTCTTTGAGTAGTTTCTACAGACCCATCTTGATTTCTTACTAATAAACCTAAAATCTCATCTTGCGATTTTTTAATGAATTCGTCAAAAGAAGAATTAAAGCCTGATCTATTTGGAATATCATCCATTCAATTTTTTACCTTTCTTGTAATAGTTTCTATATTTTATATCTACCATTATCAAAAGCTATCAGTTAATATTTATGTTTTTCTTGAAAGGACTCTTTTGTATATATTTAATCCTCAGTTAGGGAATTTTGTTCTGCTGAGTCAACATTCTGTTTTTTTATTTCTCATTTGTCTTGAAAACTCAAATAGCGATTAAATAGCGATTATTTGTATAGCTTTGATATGCCTAGTAGGCTTAATCGCTAAATTAACATATCATTTATTTGTTTATTACCCACCAAAATATTGACTGACTTATCCAATTTAAAAATATTAAATTTTACTATTTCATCAATTTAATATAGTATTTTTAGATAATCTTTTTAAGAATGTCAAGTTCTTTTAGCTCATATGGCGGGATCACTACGGAAAAAGGGTTAGCAAAGTTTTCTTCAGAAACAAAATCATTTTTTGATAACTTTTTCAATTGGTCCACTGATAAATATACCGACAATATTACTGATATTTTTGCAAAACAAGAAGAAGTTGGAGCTTTTAAAATAAATAACAATTTAAATGATATTAATCTTTTATTCGGAATAAATATTAATTCACACTCTAAGGATTCTGGTATCTCAAGCTTTAATTCAGAAGATGTAAATTTAACGACTAATGAGATAACTTTAAGTACAATAGGCTCTCTAGTTAAGGGAGATTGGGTTTCAATTAGCCCAAATTCGGGGCAAGGTTCAAATCCTAATAATATAGGGACTTTGGAAAGACTCTATATTAAAGACATTTCTTATAATACTCAAAAAAATACTTACTTATTAAAGTTTTCAAAAGAATACGAGGGAGAAACTATAGAATTTACTGATAAAGGAAGTTTAAATGATTCAGAAAATGGAGTTTTCTATATTAACTATGTTCCTACATATTATTCTGTTAATTTAAGCCACGATAAACCGCTGAACGAGTGGAAAATAACTAATTATTCTAAGTCAGGAAATTCATTTGATATTAATGATCTGAGCTTTAATGGAAACATCAATAATAAAAATTCAATTTATGATTTCTACAATTATTATCAATATATCTTAACTAAAGAAGATAAAACTATTTCTATTGATGCTTGGGGAAATTCAATAGATTTATATAACTCTGAAAAGAGCATTGATCCAATTAAACAATTCGCTGGACTTACCGAATTAGGTTATTCGATTAGTTCAGATTCAAATCTGGGAATTACAGAAATAGACTATAGCGAAAGCTTTGGAATAATTACTGCTTTAAAAGATTATGACTCTAAGGAATTAATTCTTTTTTCAAATTCAGATAACGAAAATTCCAATATCATATATAAAAACTCTTATGAATCTTATATAGACATATCAGAAATTCTTCCTCTAGATGAAAAAATATATTTTATTGAGACCATAGAAAAGGAGAACGATCTTAATGGCAACTATATTAGGGAAAAATATCTATTTGAAATTGACACTACATCTGATACATCTAAATCAGTATTATTGGAAAAAGAAAATTTCACTAATTATGAAGGGGATACAAATACCTGGTATGACTTAATACCAGAAAATGATGGTGATATTTGGATAGTAAAAAATTCATATTTTGGAGATATTTCTGATAAAAATTATCGATATAACCACGATGCAATAAGGGTAAATAACAATGATTTCACAAATTTAAATTTCACATTAAGCGATGTTTCTATACAGATAGCAAATAGTTATCAAAACTATGTTCCATTAGAAGGTTTAGGTACAACTGGATTCATATTAGACAAATCAGGAGAACAATATATTATTGAGTATGCTTATACCTCTAATCAAGAACTTTTAAATGCTTTTAGTAAAGA
>CACGPQ010000048.1 GCA_902574955.1 uncultured Synechococcaceae cyanobacterium | reverse complement strand
GTCGTAGGTTCGAATCCTGTCGCCTTGACCAAATCAAAACCAATTCATACTAGTGAGTTAACCATACTCGCTTTTTTATTGAAAAATTTGTCCTTGCCAAAAGTGGATAAATAGTGGACAAATTTTATTGACAGTCGATCTAAAATAGGGATAATTAGCTCGTTTTTTTATGAAGTTAAAAAATATCTTAAAAACTACTGGAGCACTTCATATCCTGTTGGGATTATTAATTATTTCTCTACTCATTTTTTCAGTGGAAACTATTGCGGGTGATGCTTCAAGTGAAACATTGCTCCTTGTTAGAGGTACTGCAGATGTTGTAGCAGCTAGTAATTTAGGGATTGGTTGTTTATTGATTATTTGTAGTTCCATAAAAGATAAAGCATCTTTAAGAAAAGTTTTATCAGGTGAATTAGCTTTGATGTTTTCTTTTTTAGCAGTAGCTCTATTCAATACTTTTAACGCTGGGACAATTGTTGATGGGGGGCCACCACCACCTTTTTGGATCGTTTTAATAGTTAATCCCCTCTTATGTATTTATGGATTAATTAACAGTAAAAAATAAAAGGCTTACTACTTTCATCACTTATAAATGAATAGCTTTAAAATGAGTTTTAATTAGTTTTTTGATTTATGTTGTTTTTAATTTCTTATAAATTTACTGATGCAAACGCCCAAGAGAAGGGAGCAAAAATGCTAACTGAATGGTACGACAAAGGAGGGCCACAAAATAGACCAGAGAATTATGACGTCAAATCTTGGATTTTCTTACCTCAACATGGGAACGGTTACTCTGTGGTAGATACAGATTCTTTAGAAACTATTTGGCGTCAATGGCGACCTTGGAGAGAATTAATGGAGATTACTATTGAACCTTGTGCAGATTTAGATGGAGCAGTAGCTTTATATCGTTAATGAAAGCTTACTTTTTACATATATAACGATTGATTTTATATAAATTCCCAAAAAATATAAATACCGCAAAACTAATCCGATAAAAGTATTTGATTTTTTATTCTTGCAGTCTTAAAAAACTAATTTTATTGAAAAATCACCCAATGAAGTGAAAGATAAAATAAAACCTTTTCTAAATTCAAAAGATGATCAATGAAATCATTTCATCTTCTTACTTCATATGACGCACTAGGTCGCAAGTTCGAATCCTGTCGCTCCAACTCTAATAATCCAATTCATAGACAATTTTCCCAGCCTGTCTTTTTTATTTTCGACAATCTCAGATGAGTAAGGGGCTTTAGGTGAGGCTATAGCATCTTCGAAGATACACTTAGAAGAAGCTTTTAAAGATACTTGTTTTCTTCCATCCTTCTTCTAATAACTGCTTATATTCTTTCCTGGCTTTCTCTAAAGTTTCTACTCTGCTTCCCTTCATAACTAGTTTGCTATTTATCTTATAAACACACCCATAACTAATCATCATTGCATCAATAGTAGGAGTAGTTTTAGATACATCCTCAAACGGTTCAAAGACTTTTATTCTACTTCTTTCTTTATTTATTAAGAGTAAATTTCTCCATTATGTACCTTTGATAAAAGAAAATTTTAAATGATACCTCCAGAAATTCCAGCTACTAAAGAGGATATTAAATTGACTTGAAAATATATAAAGTCAATTTACGTTTTGGAGTAAACAAAGAGCGTAATCATTGAAATTTGGCCTTTAATAATTTTGAGCGAAGAAATTAAAAAGTTGGATATTGGGTAATTAACATTCAAAAGTTAATTTCCATAAATTAACCAAGAGAATCTAAATCTCTTCTATAGTGAACCGTATTTGCGACATCGCTTGAAATATTTTGTTCTCTTATTAAATCAGCAAGAGTTGGGTAATCTTTGGCGTAATCAAGATCTCTTTGATTCTTATCTTGTATTACGAATGGCGATCTTTTTAAGTTCATAATTGTTACCTCAAAATTTTTGTTGAATTCTTACAACAGAATTAGGGTGGTCATGTACGTAAGAATTAAATTCTCTTGCAAGCATCAGACAGTCATACGCATCTCTCGCATAGATTCCTATTTGTTGAGTATTGTTTAAAGAGTCTTTATAACTCAATAGATATTTATTACAAGATTTGATTGGTGTTGTAGGCATTTAGAGTATAACTATTGTTACTATGTTCTAACTAGATCGACTTACTAACCGACAAATAAAGAAGTACGGTTTGAAGTACAAACATATACGGATAGATGATCAACAATTGAATTCCAAAATTGTTAAGATCTTTGATCTGAAAGAGTCTCCAGATTATTTCTCACTACATCAGCTATCTGTTTAGGTGATCAAATATTAAAAATCAGAAAAAACAACATAAATAAAAAAACCTTTTTAAGATATTTGAAATACAAATTTCTAAAAGAATGAGTAAATTTAAAGAAAATTTTTCAAGTGAAAGCTTTTACCCAGATAGTAATTATTATCTTGATCAGAAAAATACTCATAAAGAGACTCCAGTTTCAGTAGATCAAACATCTAATATGGGAGGAAATTTTGAATGGCCAAATAGCTATTGGTTTATTGCAGAAAGGACTAATGGCAGACTTGCAATGATTGGATTTATGGCTGTGATTATTAACTACACCTTATTTGGTTGGATAGCATATCCAATACTTTAAATGAGCAATTCAAAATTTGATAAAAATGGAGTTGATAGTTCTGGAATCCATTATCTTCAATATGCTGCGTTTGTTATAACTGCATTTGCTATCTATTTTTGTTGGGCATTTTTCAATGATGCAAATTTTCATCATTTTGCTGTAAAAATATTTAAGTTCTGGAACTGTAATGGATATAACCCATTAAGTTATTGCCTTATGCGTTGGAAGATTGATTTTTATCCTTAAAAATAACTTCAAAACTGAACTCATTATTCCTTTTTATTAGTTGCGGCATCTTTTAAAACCTTATTGACCACTGGATCAATTTCAGGAAATAATTTAGGGAAATATCTAACAATTATTAGAAAGTCTTATAAGGATTTTAGAAGAAAAAAGGTTTTATAAATAGAGTTATAGCTTAAAAAGTAGATATAGGATTCTGGAGCTAATTATTTTTGAGTACTAGGTCACAGGTTCGAATACTATATCGCCCAGATTCTAATAATTCGAATCATAGATGGGTTGCCCAGTCTATTATTTTTGTTGAGTAAGTTAATTCCTTGGTGAAAGCGGACAGAAAAGTTAAGAATAATTATATAAAGTTACGAAGTGATTATTTATTAGTCAAATATCTTTGAAGAAGTATCGAGTAATGCATTTAATTCCAAGAGTTCTTCTTTTGTAAATTCTCGATATTTACCTATTGGTATATCTAACTTAATGTTCATAATTCTTACACGCTTTAATGATTTTACTCTGTAATCTAAGGACTTACACATTCTTCTAATCTGCCGGTTAAGTCCTTGAGTAAGTATGATTTTAAATTTTTTTGGCGCCAATTGTTCTACGTAACAACTTTTAGTTATGGTTTCTAATATTTCAACCCCATTACTCATTTTTTGAATAAAGTCTCTATTAATCGGACGATTCACAGTTACAATGTATTCTTTTTCATGATTATTTCTTGCTCTCAGTATTTTATTTACGATATCCCCATCGTTAGTTAAAAAAATTAATCCCTCGCTGGGCTTATCCAATCTTCCAATAGGAAATATTCTTCTAGGATATTTAATGAAATCTATGATATTGTCTGGTTCTACTTTTCTATCTGTTGTACAAACAATTCCAACAGGTTTATTAAAGACTAAATATATGTTTTTTTGTTGCTTTGATTTATCTATTCTTTGACCTTCAACTTCTACAACATCATCCTCATTTACCTTTGTACCAATTTCTGGAATTTTTCCATTAATGGTTACTTTTCCTTCTTCAATCAGCTTGTCTGCTCTTCTTCTAGAACAATAACCAACTTCACCTAAATATTTATTTATTCTGGTAGCCATTTATCAAAGTTACCTTTTATTTATTTTAAATTAAAAAAAAAAATACTTAATTGAAAAGTAAAGAATTTTTTGTAAACAATATAAAATTATTCAAAAAACAA
>CACGPQ010000047.1 GCA_902574955.1 uncultured Synechococcaceae cyanobacterium | reverse complement strand
TGGTTACCTGCGATAAGTCTCGGGGAGTTGGAAGCACACTTTGATCCGGGAATTTCCGAATGGGGCAACCCCATGTACGGCCAACTGAATATATAGGTTGGTGCGAGCTAACCCAGCGAACTGAAACATCTTAGTAGCTGGAGGAAGAGAAAGTAAATAACGACTCCCTCAGTAGCGGCGAGCGAACGGGGAATAGCCCAAACCGATAGTCTTGACTATCGGGGTTGTGGGACAGCAATATGGATCAACAAGTCTAGAAGAAACGTTTGAATGGCGTGCCACAGAGGGTGAAAGCCCCGTAATTGAAAGATAAGTTGACCTAGCTGTATCCCGAGTAGCACGGAGCACGTGGAATTCCGTGTGAATCTGCGAGGACCACCTCGTAAGGCTAAGTACTACTGTGTGACCGATAGTGAAACAGTACCGCGAGGGAAAGGTGAAAAGAACCCCGGGAGGGGAGTGAAATAGAACATGAAACCGTGAGCTTACAAGCAATGGGAGCCCGACTAATCGGGTGACCGTGTGCCTGTTGAAGAATGAGCCGGCGACTTATAGGCACTGGCGGGTTAAACCGGAAATGGTGGAGCCACAGCGAAAGCGAGTCTTAATAGGGCGTTTGTCAGTGTTTATAGACCCGAACCCTGGTGATCTAACCATGGCCAGGATGAAGCTTGGGTGATACCAAGTGGAGGTCCGAACCGACTGAAGTTGAAAATTCAGCGGATGAGCTGTGGTTAGGGGTGAAATGCCAATCGAACCAGGAGCTAGCTGGTTCTCCCCGAAATACGTTGAGGCGTAGCGTCTAGTGCTCCAGCAGGGGGGTAAAGCAACCATTTCGGTGCGGGCTGCGAAAGCGGTACCAAATCGATATGAACTCTGAATACCCTGTGTGTAACTAGGCAGTCAGACTGTGGGGGATAAGCTCCATAGTCAAGAGGGAAACAGCCCAGACCGCCAGCTAAGGTCCCAAAATTAACGCTAAGTGATAAAGGAGGTGGGATTGCCCAGACAACCAGGAGGTTTGCCTAGAAGCAGCCATCCTCAAAGGAGTGCGTAATAGCTCACTGGTCGAGCGATCCTGCGCCGAAAATGAACGGGGCTAAGCGTTATACCGAAGCTGCGGATAAATTTATTTATGGTAGGGGAGCGTTCTATGTAGGGTGAAGCGTTAGCGTAAGCGGACGTGGACAGCATAGAAGTGAGAATGTCGGCTTGAGTAGCGAAAACATGGGTGAGAATCCCATGCCCCGAAACCCTAAGGGTTCCTCCGGCAGGCTCGTCCGCGGAGGGTTAGTCTGGACCTAAGGTGAGGCCGAAAGGCGTAGTCGATGGATAACAGGTCAATATTCCTGTACCAGATGTGTTTTGAGAAGGGGGACGGAGAAGGCTAACCAGGCCAGATGTTGGTTACTGGTTCAAGCGTTCGAGGCTTTGAGAGATGGAGAAAACATCTTGAGCTAAGGCGTGAGTACGAGCTGCTACGGCAGCGAAGTTGGTGATGTCATGCTTCCAAGAAAAGCCCTATCCTCGTTAAGACACAAATGCCAGTACCCGAAACCGACACAGGTGGGGTGGTAGAGAATACCGAGGGGCGCGAGATAACTCTCTCTAAGGAACTCGGCAAAATGGCCCCGTAACTTCGGGAGAAGGGGTGCCAGCGAGAGCTGGCCGCAGTGAAGAGGCGCAAGCGACTGTTTACCAAAAACACAGGTCTCCGCTAAGTCGCAAGACGATGTATGGGGGCTGACACCTGCCCAGTGCCGGAAGGTTAAGGAAGCTGGTTAGCTTTTAGTGAAGCTGGCGACTGAAGCCCCGGTGAACGGCGGCCGTAACTATAACGGTCCTAAGGTAGCGAAATTCCTTGTCGGGTAAGTTCCGACCCGCACGAAAGGTGTAACGATTTGCGCGCTGTCTCGGAGAGAGGCTCGGCGAAATAGAATTGTCTGTGAAGATGCGGACTACATACACCCGGACAGAAAGACCCTATGAAGCTTTACTGTAGTTTGATATTGTGCTCGGGCTCTGAATGCGCAGAATAGGTGGGAGACGTTGAAATAGTGCTTGTGGGTACTATTGAGTCATCGGTGAGATACCACTCTTTTAGAGCTAGGGTTCTAACGCTTACCCGTTATCCGGGAAGCGGACAGTATCTGATGGGCAGTTTGACTGGGGCGGTCGCCTCCTAAAAGGTAACGGAGGCGCACAAAGGTTCCCTCAGGCTGGTTGGAAATCAGTCGTTGAGTGCAAAAGCAGAAGGGAGCTTGACTGTGAGACCTACAAGTCGAACAGGGACGAAAGTCGGTTTTAGTGATCCGACGGTTCTGCGTGGAAGGGCCGTCGCTCAACGGATAAAAGTTACTCTAGGGATAACAGGCTGATCTCCCCCAAGAGTTCACATCGACGGGGAGGTTTGGCACCTCGATGTCGGCTCATCGCAACCTGGGGCTGAAGTCGGTCCCAAGGGTTGGGCTGTTCGCCCATTAAAGCGGTACGCGAGCTGGGTTCAGAACGTCGTGAGACAGTTCGGTCCATATCCGGTGTATGCGCAGGAATATTGAGAGGATTTCTCCCTAGTACGAGAGGACCGGGAGGAACGCACCTCTGGTGTGCCAGTTATCGTGCCAACGGTAAACGCTGGGTAGCCATGTGCGGAGTGGATAACCGCTGAAAGCATCTAAGTGGGAAGCCCACCTCAAGATGAGTATTGCCATGGCTTAAGCCAGTAAGGTCACGGGAAGAACACCCGTTGATAGGCTCTACGTGGAAGCTTGGTAACAAGTGCAGCGGAGGAGTACTAATAGACCGAGGGCTTGACCAAATAAACTTAATTTATTGTTTTTAATTTATATAATTTTCTATGCAGTTCTCAAGGTTCACCCTATCCTGGTGTTCATGGCGATGTGGAACCACTCCGATCCATCTCGAACTCGGTTGTGAAACGCATCAGCGGCGAAAATATTTAGGGGGTAGCCCCTTGAGAAAATAGCTCAATGCCAGGTAAAAATATTTAAAAGGGTTTACTCTATTTGAGTAAGCCCTTTTTTATTTTTGGCACTTAGGACACCAATGGGTACTTCTTCCAGTAATTTTTTGTCTTTCAATTAAATTTCCACATTTACGACACTCTTTTCCAGTTCTCCTGTAGACATTTGTCTGTAAACCAAAATTCCCATTCTCACCTTCCAAGTCCCTAAAATCGCTAAATGTTGTTCCCCCCGAACCTATACTTTTTTTTAATACAGTTACAATTGATTCTTTGAGCTTGATTAACTCGATACTCTTTATTGTTCGAGCTTCCCGAAAAGGTGAGATGCCAGCGGAGTATAAACTTTCATCAGCATAAATATTACCTATACCTGCCACTATTGTTTGATCTAATAAAATAGCTTTTATAGATTTTGTTCTTTTTGAAATGACTTTCTTTAAGTAATTTGCATCAAATTCTTTAGAAAATGGTTCTGGTCCCAATGAACCTAATCCTTTAATTATTTTGTTTAGCGATAGGCCCTTATTAATCCACCACATTTGACCAAAACTTCTTACGTCAACATACCTAAGCTCATTATTATTTTTATCGAAAAATCTTATTCTTGTATGTTTACAAGGTTGAGTTGAGTTTTCAATAAATTTGAAATATCCAGTCATTCTTAGATGAACTACAAGAAATCCCTTATTTTGTAAATTTTCTAGAGAAAATTGAGTATTCTCATTTTGAACTTCTCTTAATTGAGCTATTAAATATTTTCCTCTTCTATCCCATTTATAAATAAGTGAGTTTCGAAGTCCATTAATAAATTCTTCTTTATTTGTAGGGAATGCAACATTTGAATCCCTTAAGACTTCTACTTTTTTAATGATAAACTTATTAAGTTTTTGCTCTAAACCTCTGCGAACTGTCTCTACTTCAGGTAATTCAGGCAATTATTTAAGCTTTCTCTAATTCACTTTCAGCGAAATTATTTGTATTTGCTCCACCATCAGTTCCGCTGATCCCAGCGTAATTTACTTTATCAAATCTGACTACACAGTTATATTTAATACCTGAGGTATCAACTGAAGCAACTTTACCTATTTCATTGT
>CACGPQ010000046.1 GCA_902574955.1 uncultured Synechococcaceae cyanobacterium | reverse complement strand
ATCGTTTTTGGTAGTTGCAATAAAGATTTATTAGAAGAAATTATTTTCTATGGGATGGGTCTTGGGGCCAATTTCGTAGAAATATTTATTGAGAATACTGATAATTCGAGTGTATTAGCTGAAGAGGATTTCATTACAAGTGTAAGCCCATCATTTGGAAGGGGTGCAGGCATTAGAATTTTCAAGGGGAAAAAGGATGGATTTGTAAGTACAAATGACTTAACAAAACATGGCTTGATGAGATCGGTATCTCAGGCTATTGAGATGTTAGACATAACAGACAACAAAGTAGAAGTATTTAACGGTTTAAATAAACATAGGGACTATAGTTTATCAAAGAAAAAATGGATTAATGAAGTCCCATCTATTCATGAGATAAGTGAAAAACTACTTGTCAGCACAAAGTCTTTAAAAAAAAATAATAAAATAATAACTAGAAAAGGAAGTTACTCAAGAAATCTTCAGGAAGTGATTATAGCCTCCAGTGACGGAACCTATGTCTCAGATATTAGATTGCATCAAACAGTTGGACTCAACGTAATTGCAAGTGATGCCCAATATAGATCAAGTGGAAGTAGAAGATTTGGTTCTTCAGGAATGCCTAATGAATTCAGATTATGGGATCACGAAAAAGCAGCTAATGATGTATTTGAAAGTTCAATGAACATGTTGTATGCCGATTATGTTGATGCAGGACAAATGCCTGTTGTATTGGCTAATAAATTTGGTGGCGTTATATTCCATGAAGCCTGCGGTCATTTACTTGAAACTACTCAAATAGAGAGAGGAACAACACCATTTGAGAATAAATTGAATGAAAAAATTGCACATGAATCTTTAACAGCAATAGATGAAGGGATATCAGAAGGATCCTTCGGTTCATTATCAGTAGATGATGAAGGTATGGAACCCGAAAAATCAGTTCTTATAAAAGATGGAATTTTGAAAAAATTTATATCCGACAGGGCAGGTGAATTAAGAACTGGCCATAAAAGAACAGGAAGTGGAAGAAGACAAAATTATTCTTTTGCTGCAGCTTCAAGAATGAGAAATACTTATATAGCTAAAGGTGAACACTCGAAAGAGGATTTAATAAATAGTATTAGTGAAGGTCTTTACTGCAAATCAATGGGTGGTGGCAGTGTAGGTGCTACAGGACAATTTAATTTTGCAGTAGAAGAAGGATATCTCATTAAAAATGGAAAATTAACTTGTCCAGTAAAGGGAGCAACATTGATCGGTGAGGCTAAAGAAGTTATGCCAAAAATATCAATGTGCGGAAATGATCTCGAATTGGCTCCTGGATTCTGTGGATCCATTAGTGGAAGTGTCAACGTTACTGTTGGCCAACCTCATATTAAGGTTGATTCAATCACTGTAGGCGGAAGATAGGATATGAATTCAGGAGAAATTACAACTCAAATCTCCAAAGCTGCAGATTTCCTTAATCTTAAAAAATGGGATTATGGAGCAAGCTTTTCTAATGATTATTCTGTGCAAGTTGATAAAGGAGAGGCTAAACAACTTAAGGCATCACAAAAGCAAATTTTAACTATAAGAGTTTGGAATCAATCTAATCTAGTTGGTATTGCTACAACAAGTGATATTAGTGAATCCGGTATTAAAAAGGCTCTTAAGCAAGCAAATATAGCTTCTGATTTCGGCAATAAGAATGAAACTACAGAATTTTCACCACTAGCGAAGGATCCTATTAAAGTTAAGGAAGTTAAAAAAAGAAATCCTGTTGGAATAAAAAAATTACTTACACTTTTAAGAGGAGCGGAGGTAAAACTATTAGAAAGCCATGAATCCATAAAATCTGTTCCATATAATGGTTTATCTGAGAGTTTCTTTGAGAGAATTTATGCAAATAGTGAGGGTGCCTTTCGGAGTTATTCCAAAAGTCAATCAGCACTATATTTATATGCAAGAGCAGAAGAGAAAAATAAGAAGCCTCGTAGTTCAGGTTCCGTAAAACTTGGATATGGAGCTGATGATATAGATATTGAGTCGTGTATTAAAGAGGCTTCAAATAAAACAATTTCTCATTTAAATTATTCATCTATTAAAACTGATAAATATTTAATATGTTTTTCCCCAGAGTCTTTTTTAACTATCATTAACGCCTTTAGCTCAATGTTTAATGCTAGAAGCATCATAGATGGAGTGAGCTTATCTAATAAGAATTCAATCGGAGAGCAACTATCTACAGAAGCACTTAATATTTATGATGATGGCCTTCATGAAAAGAATATTTCATCATCACCATTTGATGGAGAAGGAACCCCAACCAAAAGACTATGTCTAATTAACAGAGGGAGAATTGAAAATTTTATACATTCTGAATCAACTGCAAGAATATTTAAAACAACTCCCACTGGTCACGCTGGACTAGGATCAAAAGTCTCAGTATCTCCTGATTGGATCGTAGTTGAAAAATCAGAAGAAAACTTTGATCTAAAAACATCACTAGATCACTCTACTTATGAGGGAGAATTTGTTTATATAGAAGAGTTAAATGCAATCCATGCAGGTGTCAGGGCAAGTCAAGGTTCATTTTCTCTTCCATTTGATGGATGGCTCTACAAGAACGGTAAAAAAATTTCAATAGAATCTGCCACAGTAGCAGGGGATATCAAATATCTTTTGAAAAATATAGTAAATATTGAATCAAGCCAGGAGGTAACAACAAGTGGAATTTCTCCACATATATGGGTAGATGAATTATCAATAACTGGTGACGCGTGAGAATTATATTCTGGGGAACACCTGAATATTCAATTCCTAGTCTTGATATTTTAATTAAATCTAAGCATGAGGTAATTGCCGTAGTTAGCCAACCGGATAAGAAGAGATCTAGGGGAAATAAATTAATAGCCTCACCTGTAAAAAGCATTGCTGAGCAAGAATCTATAAAAATTTATACTCCAGAAAAAATCAGAGGCAATATAGATTTTATAAATGAACTTAAATCACTTTCTTGTGATTTATTTATTGTTATTGCTTACGGGAAAATTTTGCCCAAAGAAATATTGGAAATCCCAAAATTTGGTTGTTGGAACGCACATGCTTCATTACTGCCAAGATGGCGTGGTGCCGCCCCAATTCAATGGTCCCTAATAAAAGGCGATGAATTTACTGGTGTAGGAATTATGAAAATGAATGAAGGACTAGATACTGGTGACGTATTGTTGGAAGAAAAAATTAAAATTAATAATAACGATAATTTAAATACACTATCGGAAAAACTTAGTATTTTATCGGCAAAATTATTTTTAAATGCTACATCTATAATCGAAGAAAATATTAATAAAAATATTAATCCTCAATTAATAAAACAAAATACCCTTGGAAGAGAAATTACTTACGCAAGAATGATTGAAAAATCAGACTTTAAAGTTGATTGGGGTAATGAGGCAATTAAAATTTCTCAAAAAATAAAAGGATTATACCCACGAACAAATACAAATTTTAGAGGTAAGAACCTTAAAATACTTAAAATCAAAGTTTTGACTAGTGATGTAATTAAAAATGAAAAATACCTTTTCATGAGCAATTATTCAAGACCAGGTATTATTCTTGCTGTAATAGAAAATGAAGGAATTATAATTTCAACTAAAACTGATCCGATTATTTTGTTAGAAGCAAAACTTGAAGGAAAAAACATTTCTAGCAAAAAGCAATTGATTCAACAGTTAAAGCCATCAGCAGGTGAATATCTCTCAGATTAAGTTTTAGATTCTTTTTTAGAGAATCCCCAAATGAAAGCAAAAAGAATCAAAAAATAAAAATAATAGTCTGGAAGAATAGATTCTTTAATTAACGTATTTAGTAAAAGTTTAACCCCAACTATTAAAATTGCTACGTAACCAGCTGTTTCTAATCTAGAAAATATATCCAGAAGTTTTAGAAAAATCCCCGATGTAAATCTTAAGGCTAATACTCCAATCACTGCTCCAAATATAATTAATATGTATTGATCACTTATAGCTACTGCAGTAGTGATACTGTCTATGGAAAAAGCAAAATCAGTAATTGAAAGAAGAGCTACAACCCTTAAAAACCTAAAATTATTTTTATTATTATCTGTCCTATTTTCAACG
>CACGPQ010000045.1 GCA_902574955.1 uncultured Synechococcaceae cyanobacterium | reverse complement strand
AAAGGTTTTGCAGATTTATAGTTTCTAAATTTTTCCCTTTAAATGATATTATTATAAAAATGCATAATTTAAGATGATTAGATTGCGCCTTAAGCGCTTTGGAAAGAAAAAAGAGGCAAGTTTCAGAATTGTTGCATGCAATAGTACTTCCAGAAGAGATGGTAGACCTCTACAAGAACTAGGTTTTTATAACCCAAGAACTAAAGAAACTAGGCTTGACACTGACGCTTTAAGAAAAAGACTTACTCAGGGTGCTCAGCCATCTGATGTCGTGAGAACTTTATTAGAAAAAGGAGGGTTATTAGAAAAAAAAGAGAGACCTTCTATTGCTATTGGTAAGGCTAAGATAGAGAAGGAAAAAGTTGCTAAAGCCAAAACTAAAGACGAAGAAAATAGTACTAGTAATGCTGAAAGCGAGGGTACTAAAGCTGAAAGCTAGTGATTTGATAAATTTTTATTCTTATTCAATAACTAGATGAAGGAAGTTTCCAAAACTGGTCACTTCACTATAGATTTGCCAAGCTCTGATGCTGCTACAGCATTATCTGGACCTGGTAATTCTTTCTTGAAAAAATTTGAGTCTCTTACAGGAGTTTCTTTAACTATTAGAGGCTTACAACTAGAGATGAACGGTGTTATATCTAAAATTGAGAGAGCTTCAGCATTAGTAGAACTAACAAGACCAATTTGGGAACAAGGGTTAGAAGTACCAGAGGTAGATCTTAAAGCGGCTTTAAGTTCTTTAAATATGGGCGAATCGTCTTCACATGCTGAACTTGGGAAAAAAGTTCTTGCACGTTCCAAAGAAGGAAGATATTTAAGACCAAGAACTATAAGGCAAAAAGAATATGTTGAATCAATTGAAAACTTTGATCTTACGTTTGCAATTGGTCCAGCTGGAACTGGTAAGACATTTTTAGCAACTGTTTGCGCGGCACGACTATTGAATGAGAAAAAAATTGAAAAAATTGTTTTAACCAGACCAGCTGTAGAAGCTGGAGAAAGTTTGGGATTTCTACCTGGTGATTTGCAACAAAAAGTAGATCCATATTTAAGACCCCTATTTGATTCTTTACATAGTATTTTTGGGTTTGATAGAACAAATTCGTTAATCGATAAGGGAATTATTGAAGTTGCACCTTTAGCATTTATGAGAGGCAGAACCTTAGATAACTCGATGGTTATCCTAGATGAAGCACAAAATACTACTTGCTCTCAAATGAGAATGTTTTTAACCAGATTGGGTGATAGATCTAAAATGGTTGTAAACGGAGATATTACACAAATTGATTTAAAAAAAGATCATGAAAGCGGCCTAATCGAAGCATCGAGAATTTTCTCTAAAACTCAAGGTATAAAAATTTGTTACTTAACTATTGAAGACGTAGTTCGTCATCCTTTAGTTCAGAAAATTATTGAGGCTTATCAATAACTTTATAACTCTGGAGATCCGTACCCTGAAATTTTAAAAATCAAGTAGAATATATTTATATTTAAAAAAAAAATGCCAGCAAGTAGTAACTTTAATCAAGCTATTCGTGAAGCACAAACAAGTTCAATTGTTGGACCTAATGTTGTACAAAAAGCTTTACCTTACGTAGGTGGAGGTATGGTTCTTACTTCTTTAGGAGTTTTAGCAGGTGTCTCACTTATAGCAACAAATCCTGGGCTTTTTCAGCCTCTTTCAATAGTTGCATTAATTGCAGAATTGATTTTGTTTTTTATAGCCACAAGTGCTGCAAATAATGCAAATAATGCGAAGGCCCTACCTTTGTTGACAGGATTTAGTTTGTTAACTGGATTCACCTTAAGTGGAATAGTAGCTTTAGCAATAGGAACAATTGGTATTGGTTCTGTTGGAACAGCTGCCTTAGCGACTGGTATAACTTTCGTTATTGCCTCTTACACTGGCCAAAGAATGAGTGATAGTGTTGGTCAAGCACTAAGTGGAGTAGTTGGTCTTGGATTGATAGGTCTGCTAATAGCAATGTTTGTCCAATTAATTGGAGGATTCTTTGCTCCAGGAGTTTTTGGAGGTTCAGGACTCGAATTGATAATTGCAGGATTTGGAACTGTCTTATTTGTTGCAATGTCTTTTGTTGATTTCTACACAATGCCTAGAAGATATAATGATGACCAATACCTTGCAGGAGCTTTAGGTATGTATCTAACTTATATAAATCTTTTTGTTTTTATATTGAGATTAATGATTGCACTACAAGGCGGTGGAAGAAGAGACTAAACAAATTACTTAAATCACTAACCTAAAGCGTAGATTTGTTTCTACGCTTTTTTAATGGGCGATATCAAGAATTTGTTTTTTTATAAATTCCTTTTGCTCTGAGTCATACTTTACTGAATTATCAAAACTATTGCCCATATCATCTAAGTCTCTAAGGACTTGATTGACAGATTTTGTAACTGACTTAGTTTCTAGCAGTCTTAAAATAGCCTTACATCTATCTGAAATGTTTTCTGATGTTATCTCATATTCATGATTATTATCTCTTCGATGAATAATAATTTGAGCGGAACTCATTATTAAATTTTTTACTACTATTTCTGTTACAGCATCACCACCTTCGTTCAGTTTGTAAATTAGTGAAAAAGGAAGTTTATCTAACAAAAAACAATCTTTATCTGATAAAGCGTATGCAAAAAATCCTCTAAGTCCATTTCTCGTTTTAGTTAGCTCTGCGACTCTATCTGCTAAAACCTCTTCGCTGAGTAAATCTTCACCCCACTCTTTGCACCATTGTGCGGATATGTTTATTGCTTGCGTGAACGAAGCTTCTTTTAAATTTATGGTTTTTTTTTCCATTTTTGATCAGAATTTTATTATTGATGCATTAAAAGTCTTTGGCCAATTATAGATCTGGGTTTGTAACTTTACTAGGAAGGCCAAATGTGGGTAAATCTACTTTAATAAATAAATTGATTGGAGAAAAAATAACAATTACCTCTCCAATAGCGCAAACTACTAGAAATAAATTAAAAGGAATACTTACTACAGACAATGGGCAAATAATTTTTATTGATACGCCAGGTGTTCATAAACCTCATCATCGACTTGGAGAGATATTAGTAAAAAACGCAAAATCTGCAATTAGTGGAGTTGATATGGTAATTTTTGTAATTGATTCAAGTGAAGAACCTGGTAGAGGTGATGAATATATTTTGAACTTTCTACTCGCAAATAAAACTGAGTTTATTGTTGCATTAAATAAGTGGGATTTGGTTAATAAAAAATTTAGGAATTTACGATTAAATCAATATAGAAGATTTGTTGGAATTAATAGAAACTTTCAAGTTGTAAGTGCTTCTCAAGGAGAAGGATGTTCTGAACTAGTCGATATGGCTCTTAATTTTCTTCCTGAGGGACCAAAACTTTATGGCGAAGAGACGATTTGCGACCAACCATTAGATAACTTATTATCTGATTTAGTAAGAGAACAGGTATTAAAAAATACAAGAGAAGAAGTACCTCATAGTGTCGCAGTAAAGATAGAAAAGAGAGAGGAAATGAAAAGGAAAAATGGAAAAGTTTTTACAGCTATTTTGGCTACTATTATTGTTGAAAGGTCCACTCAAAAAGGCATTCTTATTGGAAAAAAAGGTTCAATGTTAAAAATGATTGGTCAGTCAGCAAGATCAAATATGTCAAAATTAATTGATGGTCCAGTTCACCTAGAGTTGTTTGTGAAAGTTGTTCCAAATTGGAGAAAAAAAGAATCAAGGTTAATTGAGTTGGGTTATGAGGAAGATTTCTAGATGTGTAGTTTTAATTTTGATGTAATTACATTGTTCCCTAAAGCTTTTGAATTAATAAATAATTTAGGAGTTATAACAAGAGCTCTAGATAAGAATTTGATCGATGTAAATTTACATGATTTAAGAGAATATGGTGAAGGTTCTTACAGACAAGTAGACGATAAGCCTTATGGAGGAGGAGCAGGAATGGTACTAAAACCTGAACCTATTTATAAGGCATATGAATCAATTACAAAATCACCTAAAAGTAAAACTTTGTTGATGACTCCACAGGGTAAAGTCTTAAAGCAAATGGATCTTGCGAGATGGTCCACATTGAATCAAATAATAATTATTTGTGGTCAATATGAAGGTTTTGACGAAAGGATAAGATGTT
>CACGPQ010000044.1 GCA_902574955.1 uncultured Synechococcaceae cyanobacterium | reverse complement strand
CACGAGGAGGGATCACACATACACAACATGACCCTTGGTCATATAGAGAAGAGTGGATGGGAGAAGTTGATAGACATCTTTTTGCAGAAGGTAATCATCATCATATTTGGGAAAAAATGGGAGCACATCTCATTGAAGAAAATAATCAAAAAGGAGTCATGTTTTGCATTTGGGCTCCAAATGCAAAATCAATCTCGATAATTGGAGATATAAATTCTTGGGATGGGAGACATCATCCAATGCAAAAAAGATTAGGGGGAATTTGGGAACTATTCATGCCAACAATGCAAGAGGGCGACACATATAAATATGAAATAAGAACACAACAAGGTCATATTTATGAGAAAGCTGATCCATATGGTTTCCTTCATGAAATAAGACCTCAAAATGGTTCAATAGTTTCAAGATTGAAAAACTTTAATTGGAATGATAGTTCTTGGATTTCAAATAGAGATTCTTCTAGTCAAATTAACAAGCCAATTTCAGTTTATGAAATGCACTTAGGAAGTTGGCTCCATGAATCAATAGATAATAAATATCTGGAGGACAATGGTGAACCAAGAGAACCAGTGCCTGCTGCCGATTTAAAACCTGGATCAAGATTATTAACTTATCCAGAATTAACCAAGAAACTCATCCCTTACGTAAAAGAGAGAGGATTCACTCATATCGAACTAATGCCAATATCTGAACATCCTTTCGATGGTTCATGGGGATACCAAGTTACAGGCTGGTATGCGCCAACAAGTAGATTTGGCACCCCAAATGAATTTAGAGAGTTTGTAAATAAATGTCATGAAGAGGGCATAGGCGTAATTCTTGATTGGGTGCCTGGTCATTTTCCAAAAGATAAGCATGGTTTAGCATTTTTTGATGGTTGTCATCTTTATGAACATGGAGATTCACGAATAGGTGAACACAAAGAATGGGGAACCCTAATATTTAATTACAGCAGAAACGAAGTAAGAAATTTCTTAGTAGCCAACCTCGTTTATTGGTTTGAAGAGTTTCATATTGATGGCATAAGAGTAGATGCTGTAGCTTCAATGCTTTACAGAGATTATCTACGTCCAGATGGAGAATGGATACCCAACGAAAATGGTGGGAATGAAAATATAGAAGCCGTTAAATTTCTTCAACAGGCTAATCATGTACTCTTCCAACACTTCCCAGGTGCACTTTCTATCGCTGAAGAATCAACAACTTGGCCAATGGTAACCAAACCAACTGACATGGGAGGTCTAGGGTTTAACTTGAAATGGAATATGGGATGGATGCACGATATGCTTGATTATTTTGAAATAGATCCTTGGTTTAGGCAATTCCATCAAAATAGTGTGACTTTCTCAATTACATATAACTATACAGAGAACTTTATGCTTGCACTTAGTCATGATGAGGTTGTCCATGGGAAAAGTCATCTTTTGCACAAAATGCCCGGCGATGACTGGAAAAAATATGCAAATACTCGAGCATTGCTAACTTATATGTGGACCCACCCTGGTAAAAAAACGATATTTATGGGAATGGAATTTGGGCAAAGACAAGAATGGAATGTTTGGGATGATCTGCAATGGGAATTACTAGAATTTGAGCCTCATAAAGGTATCAGAAACTTGATTGATGACCTAAATGTTCTTTATAAAAATGAACCTGCATTATGGATAAATGACTTTGATCCTTATGGATTCCAATGGATTGATTGTAATGACAAATCTAATTCGGTTATAAGTTTCATGAGAAGAGAAAACAACACCAATGAATGGCTTGTTGTTGTTGCTAACTTTACACCTAATACTCATGGCTCATACAAAGTAGGTGTTCCTGTGGAAGGATTCTATAAAGAAATATTTAATTCAGATGGTTCTAGATACGGAGGAAGTAACAAAGGAAATATGGGGGGTAAAGAAACTATAAATTACAATATTCATGATTATCAAAATGCTCTAGAACTTGCTTTGCCCCCATTAAGCGTGAGTATCTTCAAACATCAAACAAAAAAATAAGAAGGCTCATTTAACTTAGTGCTTCATATAAATGTTCATATAACGCTTTTGCTCTGCTTTACATTGTAAGATTTTTAAGTTGGATTTTAATTTTTTTTTTAAAATATCTTATTGAAAAATGGGTCAAGATTTACCACTACTACTTTCTGCCGCACTAGGTAAAAAAGTAAATAGGCCTCCAGTATGGATGATGAGGCAAGCAGGAAGATATATGAAAATCTATAGAGATTTAAGGGAGCGTTACCCAAGCTTTAGAGAGAGGTCTGAAAATCCAGAACTATCATATGAGATTTCAATGCAGCCTTTTCATGCTTTCAAACCGGATGGTGTGATCCTTTTTTCAGATATTCTTACACCTCTTCCAGGGATGGGCATAAATTTTGAAATAATAGAAAGTAAAGGTCCAATTATTGAGGACCCAATAAGAACTCTTAATCAGGTAGAAAATTTAAAAGAATTAAATCCAAGTGAGAGTTTAAGTTTTGTTGGGCAAGTTCTTACTTCACTAAAAAAAGATGTGAATCATGAGGCAACAGTTTTAGGTTTTGTTGGCGCACCTTGGACTCTTGCTGCATATGTAGTTGAAGGTAAAAGCAGTAAAAATTATTCTTTAATAAAATCAATGGCTTTTAATGAACCAGATTTACTTCATAAACTTCTTGAACATTTTGCAAAATCTATTGGTGAATATCTTAAATATCAAATAAAATCTGGAGCGCAAGTAGTACAAATCTTTGATTCATGGGCAGGCCAACTAAGCCCACAAGATTACGATATCTTTGCTGGGCCGTATCAAAAAAAAGTTGTTGAAATTGTAAAATCGGAATACCCTGAAACACCAATAATTCTTTACATTTCAGGAAGTGCTGGTGTACTAGAAAGAATGGCAAAAACTGGAGTAGATATAATCTCATTAGACTGGACAGTAGATATTGAAGAGGCTTGTAAAAGAATCCCCAGTGGGATAGGAATTCAAGGTAATATTGATCCTGGCATTTTATTCGGAAACAAAAAATCAATAAAAGAAAGGATAGATAATACTTTCAATAAAATTAAAGACAGGAAATATATTCTTAATTTGGGTCATGGGATTTTACCGGGGACTCCAGAAGAAAATGCTCAAACATTTTTTGAACATGGGAAAAAACTCACTTACTAGTCAAAGCCTTGGGATATAAAAAATTATTAATCACAGGGGCTAATGGATGTGTTGGCCAATATTTAGTTGATTGGTTTTTAAAAAATACAAAATTCAGGCTTCATCTCATGGTAAGAGACAAAAGTAAATTGCCAATTTCTGTTCAAGAAAATAAGAAAGTCAAATTAATGATTTGTGATATCAGGGAATCAAATAGGTATAAAAAGGAAATTAGTCAAATTAATTACTTAATACATACTGCTACAGCTTGGGGAGATCCAAGAAGAGCCTATGAAGTAAATATTAAAGCTTTTGAAGAATTACTTGAAATGCTTGATGTTGAAAAGTTGGAAAAGATTATTTATTTTTCAACAGCTAGTATTCTTGATACCAAAACAGAATTAATGAGGGAATCATTGATTTATGGAACGGAGTACATCCAAACAAAATATGAATGTTTCCAGAGACTTAGAGAAAGCTCATTTGCAGAAAAAACATTCGCTATTTTTCCCACCTTGGTTTTTGGAGGAAATCTTGGGGAAAAGAGTAAATATCCTGTGAGTTATTTAACTAGTGGATTGAAAGAAATTGGGGAATGGCTTTGGTTAGCAAGATTTTTAAAACTCGATTCTAAATTTCACTTTATACACGCAAATGATATCGCCCAGATTTGTGGGTTTCTAATTAAAAATCATAAAAAAGAGCAATACAAAGGCTTTAAAAAATTTGTGCTGGGTCAGAAATTCATTTCAATTGATGATGCCATAATTACACTTTTAAAAAGACATAATATGAGGAGATATTTTGCGATACCCCTTACAAAAAATATTCTAAAAATATTATTAAGAATTCTTCCCATCCAAACTACTCCTTGGGATAGCTTCAGTATCAAAAAATATAACTTTAATCATGTCCCCATCACTAATCCTGAGACTTTCAAACTTAAAAGTTATGCTAAGTCACTCAATGATATTTTAAGGTTATCGAAGTTACCAAGCTGTAATAAGAATTAAAATTCTCGCAGTTAGGTTACCAAAGCCTTGTAATATATATAAATAAGCAAATTTTAATTATGTTACGTTCAATCTTTGCAGGGTTATTTGCAATAGTTTTAACTCTAGGTTTAGGTATTTCATCAGTTTCAGCTAAGACTGTTGAAGTGAAACTCGGAACAGATGCTGGAATGCTTGCATTTGAACCAAGTACAGTAACCATTAGTGCTGGTGATACTGTTAAATTCGTCAATAATAAACTTGCCCCTCATAATGCTGTTTTTGATGGACATGAGGAATTAAGTCATGCAGACCTAGCTTTTGCTCCAGGAGAATCTTGGGAAGAAACATTTGATACTGCTGGAACTTATGATTATTATTGCGAGCCACACAGAGGCGCTGGAATGGTAGGTAAGGTTATTGTTGAATAAATCTTCTAAATAGATTAATTCTTTTTTTTACTTAACACTTATTACAGTCATACTGAATTTTGATTGAT
>CACGPQ010000043.1 GCA_902574955.1 uncultured Synechococcaceae cyanobacterium | reverse complement strand
ATATTAAATCAATGGTGTGCTGTTGAAGCGGCTATAAAATGGGATCATGGAAAAATAGCTAAAGACATAAATTATTGGCAATTTTTTGAAAAGCCAAAAAAGTTAATTCATAAGAAGAAAAACATACATTTAAATTATTCACAGATTCACTTCCATGATTGGACTATCGCTTTAGCATACGAAGAAAAGACTTCTTTTAATCCTGAGATTATTTGTTGCTCGAAAAATTTTTAATTTTCTTTTCTTCTAAGTAGTTCTTCATATTGAGTTTTTTCCCATCCATTATTATTTGGTTCCCATATTTTTAAACCTCTTAAAGATTTAGGAAGATATTCTTGTACGACCCAATTACTTGGATAATTATGAGGATTGACATAACTATTAGAGTTATTTTTTAAATGAAGTGGAACATCAAAAGCATTGGAAGATTTGATTGTTTCAATTGCTTTAAAAATACTTTTCGTACTATTACTTTTTGGAGAAATAGCTAAATATAAAGAAGCCTGCGTTAAAAAATATAATCCTTCTGGAAAACCAACTCTATCAAAAGCATCACAACAAGATTGTACAACTACTATGGCATTAGGATCAGCTATCCCAATATCTTCACTTGCAGATATAAGGAGTCTTCTAAAAATAAAATTAGGGTCTTCACCAGCCTCCAGCATATTCGCAAGCCAGAATAAAGTTGCATCTGGATCAGAACCTCTTATGGACTTGATAAAGGCACTTATTACATCGTAATGATTTTGACCATTTTTATCGTAAACAATATTTTTCTTTTGCAGTGCATCCTCTGCTATTGAGAGATTAATGTTGATTTCTTTAGCATCATTTTCAGCAGTTGTTTCTATGGCCATCTCTAGCGCATTGATTAATGTCCTTGCATCTCCGCCAGAAAATTTAATTAAATGACTTATAGCATCTTGAGTTAAATAAACCTTTTTTGAATCTTTTTGTTTTGAATAGTGAGTAATGACTTTTTGTATAATTTTCTGCAAATCATTTTCTGCCAAAGGAAGTAATGTAAAAATACGAGACCTGCTAACAAGCGCTTTATTAACAGCAAAGAAAGGATTTTCAGTTGTAGCACCAATAAAAGTTATAGTTCCATTTTCTATAGAAGGTAATAAAGCATCTTGCTGAACTGATGTAAATCTATGAACCTCATCGATAAATAAAATTGTTTTTCTTTTTGAATTTATTAATCTATCTTTTGCATTAGCGATTTCATTTCTTAATTCTTTAACGCTTGATAATACTGCATTTAACTTAATTAATTTTGAACGCGTATTAAAAGAAATAATTTCAATTAGAGTAGTTTTTCCAACACCCGGAGGGCCAGAAAAAATAAAATTACTAATCTTATCTTTTAATATTGCACTTCTTAAAAGCGAATTCTCATTCAGGATTGGTTGTTGACCAAAAAAATCTTCCAAATTCTTTGGTCTTAATTTATCTGCCAAAGGTGCATTGTTTTCTATTTGAGAATAATTAGTAAATAAATTTTCTGAATGCATATAAATAAAATCAAAAAATCATTACTTTCAATTCTATGTAATTACTGTTGGAGTTTCCATTTGAGTAAGTTTTGAAATGTTCAATAAAGCATCTAAATCATCTATTAGAGGTTTCAAAGCGATCTGAGGATTTAACGAGAGATTCTGTTGCGGATCGAAAAATTTCTCAAAGTAAAGTCTTAATGTTGCACCCTTAGTTCCAGTTCCAGAAAGGCGCATAATTACTCGAGAATCATCATCAAGGACTAATCTTAAACCTTGATTTTTACTTATAGAATTATCAACGGGATCTAAATATGAAAAGTTATCTGCAACTTTAACTAAATGGCCAGCAAAACTATTTCCTTTTAAATTTTCGAGCATAGAAGTTAGATTACCAAAGATTTGATTAGCAATATTTGAGGGAATTGCCTCATAATCATGTCTTGAATAATAATTCCTACCAAATTGTTTCCAATGATTCTGCATTAAATCACTTACTGAACATTTTTTCTCAGCTAAAACTTGTAACCAATACAAAACTGCCCATAGTCCATCTTTCTCTCTCACATGATTACTACCTGTTCCGAAACTTTCTTCTCCACATAAAGTAATTAAATTAGAATCTAAAAGATTTCCAAAAAACTTCCAGCCAGTAGGTGTCTCGAAGCAAGGTATATTTAATGCTCGAGCAACATTATCAACCGCTGAGCTGGTTGGCATGGATCGTGCCATACCTGTAATACCATCTTTATAACCAGGGACACATTTTGTGTTAGCAGTGATGACTGCAAGGCTATCACTAGGATTTACAAAACATCCACTTCCTAAAATCATATTCCTATCTCCATCTCCATCGCATGCAGCACCAAAACTATAAGATTTTTTATTTAATAACAAATCAGCCAAGTGGGATGCGTAAGTAAGATTAGGATCAGGATGTAACCCTCCAAAATCTTTTAACGGGTTACCATTCATGACACAACCAGGTGCAAGACCCATTTGCTCAACAAAAATATTTTTTGCATATGGGCCTGTAACCGCATTCATTGCATCAAAGATTAACGAGAAGTCTTTTTTTAAAAAAATCACTAATTTGATCAAAATCAAAAATTTTCTCCATCAAGTTAGAATAATCTGTTAATCCATCAATAATTTCTAAGGTAGTTTCTTCGTAAGAATAAGTTCCATATTCACTAAAATCAGGTAATTGAATTTTACAAATTTTATAACTAGTTAGTAATTGTGAAGCCTTGAAAATCTTATTAGTAATTATCTCAGGAGCTGGGCCACCATTAGAGATATTCAATTTCACTCCAAAGTCCCCATCAATTCCACCAGGATTATGACTTGCAGATAGAATAATTCCACCAATTGCTTTTTCTTTTCTAATTAAATGTGATGTCGCAGGAGTAGATAATAAACCGTATTTTGGAACAATAACCTTTTGAACTTTATGAGCAATGCATATTTGGACAATTTTTTCTATTGCTTCAATATTGCCATATCTGCCATCTCCACCAACTACTAATGTTGAACCTTTTAAATCTTCTAATGATTGTAAGATTGCTTCAATAAAAAACTTCTAGATAATGTTCTTCCTGAAACTTTAAAGTACTTTTTCTTAATCCAGAGGTACCTGGTTTTTGATCTAGAAAAGGAGAATTAATATTAATTACACTAACTTGATTCATATTTTTAAGAAACTTCCAAAAATCTAACTAAATTAATGAGGCATTTCGGAAGTTCTTAACATAGCGATAAACCATAATGAAGAAATTAATAATGCACTAAGAATTCCATAGTTAACACCAAATTTAGAAATTGTAATTGGAACTATTAGTGGAAAAGTTAATGCTCCAAACAATGGAGTAAAAGCTACAATTTTTTTCAGCATTAATTTAATTTATTAAAACCATTCAGTCTCAGCATTATCTTTTTCATTAGTATCGTCAAGTGGTGTAGTTCTATCAAATTTCATTGATATACTTTTTTCTTGATCACCAGATACATCAACAGCTTTAATATCATATTTTTGAGTCCCGTCTCTAAATGGAACTTGAATTCTAAAAGTACCATCTGCAGCAAGCGGTACATGTTCTCCACCTATTGTTAATTTTGCAGAAGGTTCTGTAGCTCCATAAACAATTAATTCAGCATCAGCGACGAGCCAAAAAGATCTATTTTTAACAATTCCGCTTCCAGAATCATTTAAACCTGATGGCCATTTACCAGCACCTGAGTCTGTAAGATTATCATTGAGGTTTATTGAATTTACATTATCCATAAATTCTTCAGAACCAACTTTTCTTCTGAGAGGAATGTTGGTTGCAGCTTGGTATAACCTTTCATGCATACCATTTTGTTCTGAAACAACAGGATTAGAAATATCTGGGATTGACTCAGAAGTAGAATCTAAATTAAATGGAACGAATTTATCAAGAATTTGCTCAGAAGGATGAGACCCAGGAACATGGCTTATCGAAGAAAATGCCAATGACATCCAATTAAAACCATATTTGTAGCCTAATTCAACTTTATAATCTCTATCTGCAAGTGGGATTGGCAAGTACCACTCGGTACTGTAACTATCAACTGCTATCTCCCTTAGTGTTCCTTGATTCAAATTGCTTCCTTCAGAACCAGATGCATCAAATAACCGTAAACATAATTTATTAGCTCCCAAAGATTGTGCTTTTTCTCTATCTGCATCTGAAATTTGCCAAAAAACATAAGCCCAATCTGGATCTCGAGGTAGGAAAACTACATTTGTTTTAACTTTTTCACTATTGTTAAAAGAATTGGAATCATAAGTTTCTTCAGATTTTGACTCAGGAGGTATCGTGTGTGTTTCCTTTGTAGATTTTTCTTGATATTTAAGTATTAAATCAACTAAAACAGCTTTTGTTTTGCGACTGTAAAGCGGAACCGATAATTTACTTGCTTCTTGACGTAATTGTCTGAGGGTTAGTGAGAGTAATTGATCTTTATTCATGATCCCATCAGCCACTTTAAATTCTCCGTTTTTGTTTGGGATCAGTATGTTCTTTTTTTTTAGGAATTGTGTGTCTTTTTGGCCTGTCGTCAGGATCCTCTGACTACTATAAAATTTTCAAAATTGATATTTCTCTTCAAAACAGTTGGTATCAAAGAAATTAATTAATTTTAAGATCTTTTTTAAATGTAAATAAATTTTCTTTTTCTTTAAATTTTATTACCTGAATTTGTTAACGACTCAACAAAAATAT
>CACGPQ010000042.1 GCA_902574955.1 uncultured Synechococcaceae cyanobacterium | reverse complement strand
AACCAAAATTAATCATATGCGGATATTCTGCTTATCCAAGAAAAATCGATTTTGAGTCATTTAGAAACATTGCAGATGAAGTTGGTGCATTCTTAATGGCTGATATTGCACACATCGCCGGTCTTGTAGCAAGCAAACTTCATCCAAATCCAATTCCTTATTGTGATGTAGTAACTACAACTACTCATAAAACATTAAGAGGTCCGAGAGGGGGGCTTATCTTGTGCAAAGATGCAGAATTTGGAAAGAAATTTGATAAATCTGTTTTCCCTGGAACTCAGGGTGGTCCCCTAGAACATATTATTGCTGCAAAAGCAGTTGCATTTGGAGAAGCCTTGCAACCAGATTTCGTTAATTATTCCAATCAAGTAATAAAAAATGCTAAGGTTCTAGCTTCAACTTTAATAAATAGAGGAATCAATATCGTGAGTGGAGGCACTGATAACCATATTGTTTTACTCGATTTAAGAAGTATCAATATGACTGGTAAAATTGCAGACTTGCTCGTAAGTGAAGTTAATATTACTGCAAATAAAAATACTGTTCCATTTGACCCTGAATCACCTTTTGTGACCAGCGGGCTAAGGTTGGGTACCGCCGCTTTAACTACTAGAGGTTTTAATGAGAATGCTTTTGCTGAAGTTGGCGAAATTATTGCGGATAGATTACTTAATCCAAACGATGCACTGATTGAAAGTCAATGTAAACAGAGAGTATTAACCTTATGTAATCGTTTTCCTCTTTATGAAGGCAAACTTGAAGCATCAATTAAATGAGTCCTAATTCCAAGGGGGTTGAAATTCTTTCTATTGGAACAGAGCTACTTTTAGGAAATATTGTGAATACAAATGCTCAATGGATTTCCGAACAGTTGTCTCAATTAGGCTTAAATCACTTTAGGCAATCAACTGTAGGTGATAATTGTGATCGAATAATAAAAATAATTAAAGAAATATCGAAAAGAAGTAATCTTCTAATTACAACAGGCGGCTTAGGACCCACCCCAGATGACTTAACTACTGAAGCAATAGCAAAATCTTTTAATGTATCTCTTTTTGAAAGAACCCACTTATGGGATGAAATTAAACAAAAACTTTCAAACTCAAAGCTCCAGGATGATTCATCTAGCTTAAGGAAACAATGTTTTTTCCCCGAAAATGCTCATATTATTAATAACCCTAGGGGCACTGCCCCAGGAATGATTTGGGAACCAGTAAAAGGGTTTACTATCCTTACATTCCCTGGAGTACCAAGTGAAATGAAAACTATGTGGGAAGAGACTGCATATGATTTCATTAAAACCAAATTCTCAGATAGTTATACCTTTTTTTCAAATACTCTTAAATTTACGGGCATTGGAGAATCTAGCGTTGCTGAAAAAATTAATGACCTATTAAATCTTAAAAACCCGACCGTTGCTCCATATGCAAACTTAGGAGAGGTTAAACTCAGAATCACCGCACGAGCAAAGAACGACCTAGAAGCAAAAAAAATAATTAATCCTGTAAAACAAAAATTAAGAAAAGAGTTTTCGAAATTTATTTTTGGAGAGGATAACGATACTCTTCCTAGCATTTTAATAAAAGAATTAGCCAAGAGAAAACAAACTATTGTGTTTGCTGAATCCTGCACCGGAGGCCTTCTATCTTCATCACTAACCTCAATATCAGGCTCATCTCAAGTTTTTCAAGGTAGTATTGTTTCCTATAGTAATGAGCTAAAAAATTCATTATTAAATATTTCTGAAGAAAAGCTTTCAAAATATGGAGCTGTTTCTGAAGAAGTTTGTGAGGCCATGGCAATTAATGTAAAAGAGAAATTAGGAGCAGATTGGGCAATAGCAATTAGTGGAATAGCTGGTCCTAACGGAGGCTGTCAAGATAAACCAGTTGGACTTGTCTATATTTCAATTTCAGGGCCAAATAATCATATAACTAATATAAAAAAACTATTTAACTCAGCACGAAATCGAATAGAAATTCAAAGACTAAGTGTAAATGTGTGTTTGAACAGCCTCCGATTGATCCTATTATCGAATAGTAAGTAACTATTTTTACAAATTGAGTCAAGATACCCTATTTGATAAAGTTTGGGATTTACATAAAGTTTCAAGTCTTCCTGGAGGATCTGATCAAATATTTATTGGTCTTCATCTCATCCATGAAGTGACGAGTCCTCAAGCATTTGGTGCTTTAAAAGACAAAAAATTAAAAGTAAAATTCCCTGATAGAACTGTTGCTACTGTTGATCATATTGTGCCAACAGATAATCAGAGCAGACCTTTCAAAGATACTCTCGCTGAACAGATGATTGAGACACTTGAGAAGAATTGCTTAGAACATAAAATAAAATTTTTCAATATCGGTAGTGGGAATCAAGGAATAGTTCATGTAGTAGCACCGGAATTAGGCCTAACTCAGCCAGGAATGACAATCGCTTGCGGAGATTCTCATACTTCAACTCATGGAGCTTTTGGGTCAATTGCTTTTGGGATAGGTACAAGTCAAGTAAGAGATGTTCTTGCTACACAAACCTTACCCATGAACAAATTGAAAGTGAGGCAGATTTGGTGTGACAATAAATTATCTAAGGGTGTTTATGCTAAGGATTTAGTCCTTAATATCATTAATAAACTTGGTGTAAAGGCAGGAGTAGGTTTCGCATATGAATTCGCAGGGCCTGCTATACATGGTTTATCAATGGAAGAAAGGATGACGATATGCAATATGTCTATTGAAGGAGGAGCAAGATGCGGCTACATTAACCCTGATGAAAAGACTTTTAGTTATATTAAAAATAAATTATGTGCTCCAAAAAATGAGAATTGGGATAAAGCTCTCAGATGGTGGAAATCATTAAAAAGCGATGAAAATTCAATTTATGATGATGTAATTAAATTAGATGCTTCTAAAGTAGAACCAACCGTAACCTGGGGGATTACTCCCGGCCAAAGTATAAGCATTAATGAACAAATCCCACTTTTAGATGACTTACCCCCAAATGATAAATTAGTTGCAAAAGAGGCTTATGAATATATGAGTTTTAAGCCAGGACAATTAATAAAAGATACGCCTGTGGACGTTTGTTTCATAGGTAGTTGCACAAATGGAAGAATCAGTGACTTAAGAGTTGCAGCTAAAGTATTAAGAGGCAAAAAAGTATCCAAGAATGTCAAAGCATTTGCAGTACCAGGTTCAGAAAAAGTGGCAACTGAAGCAAAACAAGAAGGTATTGATCAGATTTTTAAGGATTCTGGATTTCAATGGAGAGAGCCTGGCTGCTCAATGTGTTTAGCAATGAATCCAGATAAGCTAATAGGTAATCAAGTTAGTGCAAGTTCTAGTAATAGAAATTTCAAGGGTAGGCAAGGATCTCCCAGTGGAAGAACATTACTCATGAGTCCAGCAATGGTAGCTGCTGCTGCAATTAATGGCAAAGTCAGTGACGTTAGAGAATTTATCAACTGATGAAATCAGAATTCACCCCACCAATTGGAAAAATTTCAAATATGAACGGGCAATGTATCTCCTTGATTGGCAACGACATTGATACAGATCGTATAATTCCAGCACGTTTTTTGAAGTGTGTTAACTTTGATTCATTGGGTGAATCTGTTTTTGAGGACGATAGAAAAACTTTAAAAGGAAAGCATCCTTTTGATCTAGAGGAAAACAAAAATGCCTCAATATTAGTTGTTAATAGCAATTTTGGATGTGGTTCCAGCAGAGAACATGCCCCCCAAGCGCTTATGAGATGGGGTATAAAAGCAATCATAGGCGAGAGTTTCGCCGACATCTTTTATAGTAACTGTATTGCGATAGGAATTCCATGTTTTACTCTACCTAAAAAATCCATAGAAGAAATACAAAACTATTGCGATAATCAATTTTTATTTTTAGAAATTGATCTGAAAAACTCCTTAGCAAAATCAAAAGATTCAAATTTCAATCTTGAGATTAAGGAAAGCTCAAGAAAAATGTTTTTAACAGGAGAATGGGATGCTACTTCAACACTACTTGATAATAAAAATTTGATAGAAAATAAATTTAACCAATTACCCTATATAAAATTTAATACTAATTTTTTATAGCTAATTAAATCCATAGAGACTAAAAGAAATACCTCCTGCTTGATTATGAGGTTGATAAAAAATACCAAATTCATAAGATCTTTTTTTCCAATTCAATGTGATTTTTGAATTTATAAATTTTCCATAATCAATAGAATCACCATCTAAGTTTATTGTTCCATTATTTTTGAGAATAATTGGTCCAAAAATTTGTTGATCAAAACCAATATCTAAAGTGAATTTATCAGAAATTTGATCAAATTTAAATACGCTATCTCCGTTTTTAAATTTATAAAACGGGAAAATACTGATTCGGGTATAGTCAAAAGTATTTTTTTTGAAATTACCCAAAATTACCTCTGGCCCGAAACCAAAACCAATATATTCTTGATGGTCACCATTTTCATAGAAAGAATATGATGCATCTAATCTTGTTTTAAGACTTAATCCTTTTGTGACTGGTTGAGGAATGTATCTATATGAAATATCAATAGATTTATTCTTAGGTTTCTGAATACTAATCGGAAATTTCTGATCTAGAGAATAAAACAAGTTTCCTTTTAGGTTAGTTTTAAGATTTTTTGTATTTAAAGTCTCTGCTGTTATGTTTGCCAATCCTAAAGACAATGATTCTTTCTTTTCGATGCCATTTACAACCCAATTATTTTCTTTTTTTAATCTTGAACCATA
>CACGPQ010000041.1 GCA_902574955.1 uncultured Synechococcaceae cyanobacterium | reverse complement strand
TATGCAGGAGCAGCTAGTGGAACTAGCTGGCAAATACGGAGAACTTTTCTGAACTTAAAATTACAATTTGAAAGTAACCATCCATTCAAAGTTCCTAACCCTCCACCAAAAAAACTTGTCAGTATTAGAACTTTTAAAGTTCCTAATACCTCTTCCCTTCCTGCAGTACCTAATGAAAAATTCCCACTGAAAATGTATTGAACTCCTTCAAGAAGAAAATTGGAAATTGGAATGATTACTAAGATTGCAACAATAAACGAAGTAAAATAAAAAAGTTTTAATTCGGTTACTACTTTTTTAAATCCTTTAATAAGTATTTTCAAAAATTAATTAAACCCTAATATTTATAATCTAATCTGTTCTGAATCTACATGATGAAAGTTGATTCTTAATAGTTTGATGATCTAAGTTTTTCCCAATTAATACTATCTTGTTAGATTTTTCTTTTGTCCACTCTTCATCATCTAAAGAAAATCTTTTTCCAGATAGGTGAAAAATATGTTTTCTTTCACTTTCCATAAACCATAATATTCCTTTCGCCCTAAATACGTTTTGTGAGATTTGATTATCTAAAAAATATTGAAACTTTCTTAAGGAAAATGGTTCAAATGTCTCATAAGAAACTGAGGTAAAGCCTTCTACATTATCAATCAAATCGTGTGAATGAGAAGAATGATCGTGTGAATGAGAAGAATGATCGTGTGAATGAGAAGAATGATCGTGTGAATGAGAAGAATAATCGTGTAAATGAGAAGAATGATCGTGTGAATTTTCTTCTTCACCTTCTTTATCCTTATCGTATTTAAAAGTATCTGTTTCAAATAGCCCTACGCTCAATATTGTTTGTAATCCAACTTCACTATTTGTTGATCTCAATATCCTTGGTTCTTTTTTTATTTTATTTATAAATTTTTCGACTTTCTTTAATTGTTCTTCGTTAACTAAATCACATTTATTTAGGAGAAGGATATCTCCGTATAAAATCTGAGAATAGGCGACACTTGTATTATTAATTTCAAAGTCAAAATTTTCTCCATCAATAACAGTTATGATTGAATCTAATCTTACTTTTTCTCGAAGATCTCCAGCTGCAAAAGTCATTGCTACTGGTAACGGATCTGCTAGCCCAGTAGTCTCGACAATTAAATAGTCAATTTTTTCAGATCTTTCTAAAACTTTGGATACTGTATTTAATAATTCACCATTAATTGAGCAACATATACAGCCATTATTTAGTTCGATCATATCCTCTGAGCCTTCTATTATTAAGTCATTATCTATTCCTATCTCTCCAAATTCATTAACCAAAACAGCTGTTTTAAGACCAACTTGATTTTTTAAAATATGATTTAAAAGTGTAGTTTTGCCAGAACCTAAAAATCCACTAATAATCGTAACAGGTAATAACTTTTTAGACATTTTGACTAATTTTTTAAATTAATAAATTTAAATTTGTAATTTTATTGATCGAAAACTTTATTTATTTCTAAAGCTAATGTTTGATCCAGATTTGTTATGCCCCCCAAATCATGAGTACTTAACCTAATTATTACTTTAGAATAAACGTTTTCCCAGTTAGGATGATGGTTATATTTTTCGCAGATTAATGCAATTTTAGTCATAAATGAGAAGGCTTCAATAAAATTAAAAAATTTAAATTCCCTCTGGATTTGTCCATCGTTAATTTCCCAACCGGGTATTTTGACAACTAATTCCTTCAATGCTTTATCGTGTAGTAGGTAAGGATCCATTAAATAATTAATATTAGTTTTTATTAATTCCATTATAAATATTCTGTCGTTTCTCACCAATTATATGTACATTTAGTATCCTTTCTTTTTGATCAAATCTATGTTCCCATAAATATATTGCTTGCCATGTACCAAGCATAATATTGCCATCCTGGAAACTTAAAGATAAACAAGTGTTGGTTAAGGATGTTTTAATATGTGCGGGCATATCATCAGCTCCTTCTTGAAAATGTTTATAAGAAATTTCTTCTCTATTTTTTGATAAAGTTAAGTAGGAATTATATGGGACTATTGATTGCATATATTTTTTTAAGTCTTTTAGTACGTTTGGATCAGCATTCTCATTAATAGTTATGCTGCAACTGGTATGAAGTGAAGTTAAATTTAAAATTCCTGAAGCAAAATTATTTTTTTTAATAAATAAATTCAAATCATTTGTTATGTCAATAAAACCCTCACCATGAGTTATAAAATTTAATTTTGAAAATATTTGTTCCATACAATTTAAAACTCAATTAATAAATATTCTATTATGGATAAACCATGTATGTTTTATTCAAACATCAAAATTTTTATCTTAATATGAATTTAATTTATATTTAAATTTTTGGCTGAAATTCAATGGAATAAGCTAGGGGCTTATCTTAAAGAAACTCAAATATTAGGTTCAATCCAAAATACACTTTATTGGGATCAGAATACTGGGATGCCAAAAAAAGGTGCTTCTTGGAGGTCTGAACAACTTACCTATATCGCAAAAAACTTGCATAGAAGAAATTCTTCTGAAGAATTTTTTAATTTAATACAATCCGCTAAAAATGAATTATTAGATACTGAACAAATTTCCAATAATCAAGTCTTTATAAAAGGTAAAGAAAGAAACATTAATCTTTTAATCAAGGAATTTAATAAAGCGAAAAATTTAGATCCTAGATTAGTTGAGTCTTTAGCAAAGGCAAAATCTAAAGGATATGAAAGTTGGCAAGAAGCTAAGAAAAAATCTGATTTTAAAGTTTTCCTCCCATTCTTTGAAGAACTAGTCAAATTACGGATTGAAGAGGCGAAACAAATATCAGATCAATATTCACCATGGGAAACTCTAGCCCAACCCTTTGAGCCTGAATTAACTTTAAAATGGTTGAATAAAATGTTTAAGCCTTTGAAAGATACTCTTCCAGAGTTAATTAGAGGATTAAATAAGTCTAAGAAATATGAATGGGATTTAAGTCCGGAATCTCAACAAAATTTATGTTCTAAATTACTTGATGAGTTTGGGAGAGATAAAGATCAAGTTGTTGTTGGTAAATCTCCCCATCCTTTTTCGATTACCTTAGGGCCTAATGATTATAGGATTACGACAAGAATTGTTGAAGGGGAACCATTATCAAGTTTTTTAGCAACTGCACATGAATGGGGACATTCAATTTATGAGCAAGGTCTGCCATCACAAAGTCATCAATGGTTTGCTTGGCCTTTAGGTCAAGCAACTTCTATGGGTATACATGAAAGTCAATCATTATTTTGGGAAAATAGAATAGTTAAATCCAAATCTTTTTCGAAAAGATTTTTTAAAAAATTTGTTTCAGCTGGATGTACATTAAATAATTATTTTGATCTATGGAAATCTATTAATCATTTGGAAGTAGGATTAAATAGGGTTGAGGCAGATGAATTGACCTATGGTTTACACATTTTGGTTAGAACCGAACTTGAAATAGATTTAATTGAAGGAGGGTTACCTGCTGAAGATATTCCAGAGGAATGGAATAAGAGATATGGTGAACTTTTAGGAATAAAACCATCTAATGATTCAGAAGGTTGTCTTCAAGATGTTCATTGGAGTGAAGGTGCGTTTGGATATTTCCCTTCATATTTGTTAGGTCATCTTATAAGTGCGCAAATATCTTCACAAATGGAAAGAGACATTGGTTTGATAGATGATTTAATCCAAAATGGTGAATATCAAAAAATCATATTTTGGTTAAGAAATAATGTTCATAAATATGGCAGGTCAGTTAATTCTATGGATTTGATAAGAACGGTCACTAAAGAAGAACTATCACCAAACTATTTTATTAATCATTTAAAGTCTAAAATAAATGATTTTTGCTGAAACATTACTTTTAAAGAATTTGGTCGAGTGTGAGGATGTAAGATAAATAAAAATAATTTCTTGATGGCAAACCTTAATCAACCCCCAAGCAGGGTTACACCAAATTTATTGCACATACTAAATGCTTTTACTGATAGCTCAAAAACAGTAATAAACACTATTGTTGAATTGAACTCTAATACCATAAATAAATATGAATTAATTACAGAAACGGGCCACCTTAAACTTGATAGGGTAGGTTATTCTTCACTTGCTTATCCTTTTGCTTATGGATGTATACCTAGGACATGGGACGAAGATGGGGATCCACTTGATGTCGAAATTGTCAGTGTAACTGAGCCATTGATACCTGGATCTATTGTGGAGGCAAGGATTATTGGTGTGATGAAATTTGATGATGGTGGAGAAGTCGATGATAAGGTAATAGCGGTTCTCGCAGATGATAAAAGAATGGATCATATCTCAAGTTATGAAGACCTTGGAGAGCATTGGTTAAAAGAAACAAAGTATTATTGGGAGCACTACAAAGATCTAAAAAAACCTGGAACATGTACTGTTAATGGTTTTTTTGGTATAGAAGAAGCTGTTGAAGTGATTAAAGATTGTGAAGAGAGATACAAAAAAGAAATTGATCCTAAATTAGTAAATTAACTAATTTTTGTTTTCTCTAAATTCTTCAAATATTTCGCTGAGTATTTTGTCAGCACCTTGGAGCTTTAGTGTCTTTGCTAGTTTTATGCCTACCAGTTCAGGGTCATTTATATTGCCAATCACTTGATCTTTTATAAGCCTTTTCCCATCAAGAGAGGCTACCATACCAGTAAGGTGTATTTGTCCATTATCAATATTACTATTAACACCTATTGGGACTTGGCATCCACCTTCAAGCTCTCTTAAAAAAGCCCTCTCAGCCAGACATCTTTGACTAGTGGGTTTATCTTCTAAGACATTTATAATTTCTAAAACTTTTTTATCATCAGATTTACATTCAATGCCTAGAGCCCCTTGGCCAACGGCATGAAGGGAAATTTCACTTGGTATAATCTGGTGAATTCTTGATTCAAAGCCCAATCTTTTTAAACCAGCGGCAGCAAGAATTATACAATCAAATTCCCCGTCATCTAATTTTTCAATTCTTGTAATAACATTCCCCCTGATATCTTTGAAAACAAGATGTGGGTACTTATTTCTTAATTGCGCAAGTCTTCTTAGAGAGCTTGTTCCTACAATCGAGCCTTTAGGTAAGGTTTCTAATTTATAACAGTAATTTTTTTTGCTTACCACTAAAGCATCTGCAGGATCTTCCCTTTTTGTGATACATCCTAATTGCAGGCCATTAGGCAAATTTGTTGGTAAATCTTTC
>CACGPQ010000040.1 GCA_902574955.1 uncultured Synechococcaceae cyanobacterium | reverse complement strand
TTTTTATCAAATACATATGTTGAAGTAATAGCATTTGATAATGAAAATGCTTTCATTAAAGCTTGATTATCAAATATTCTTAAATCCTTTCTATGCCAAAAAAGTATTCTAGGTTTATTCATAATTTATCTAAAAATTGTTTAGCTCTAAACCAAGCTGTAACGGTTTTTGCGTCAAGAATTTCATCCCCACTAGAAATAAGATTATCTAATTCGTCGGGATCTAAAATTAATACCTCTATATCTTCATCTAAATCTCCTTTAACCTCGGAACTGAGTTTGTTTAAATCACGAGCTAAAAATAAATAAATTTCTTCATCTGCGTAACCCGGAGCAGGGACAAGAGTTCCTAGTTCATCCCATTTGTTTGCACTGAATCCAGTCTCTTCTTGGATTTCTCTTTGAATTGAATTAATAGGTGTTTCACCTATTTCTAATGTACCTGCAGGAAATTCTAATAAATACCTTGAAACAGCAAATCTATATTGCCGAAGAATGATAACTTTATTGTCTTTTGTAATAGGTACGGCTAATGCTGCCCCAGGATGCTTAATATATCCATATTCACCTTCATGTCCATTTGGAAGTTCAATTCTATTTATTTCGAAACTAAATTTTTTCGACTTTAACTCAGATATTTTTTCTTTAAAAATGGATCTTTTTATAAAGTTGTTGTTGCCCATGATTTTTAAATAAAAATAGCCTAACAGTTATTTTTTTGTTTTGTAAATCATTTATATACACCATTTTGGGACATCAAACTTTGTGATTTTTTGGCTTCTACTTAGGATTTCAGATAGTGGTGTAATAACGAAATTCCGATTCATGAATCTAGGGTGAGGTAATGTTAATTCCTCATCAGTCGTATGAAAATCTTCCCACCAAAGAATATCTAAATCAAGACATCTTGATAGCCATTTCTTACCCTTTGGAGTCTCTTCTCGTCCGAAAAATCTCTCTAACTTTTTTAGCTCTTTTAAAAGTAATTTCGCGTTTTTATTTGATGGTTTAGGAAAAGAATTACTTTTTATAAGTAAGAGAGTATTTAAATAATTTGGCTGCTCATTTTCAACTCCGTGGGGTAATGTCTCATAAATTGAAGACCAAAAAAAGTTTGCATGAAATTTGCTTCTCTCTTCTTTTTTTTTGTTGAAACTATCTCCCCACTCATTTATTATTTCCTCTATTTTTGGTTTGCAAATTAATAGTGACTCAAGAGGGCTTCCGAATTTACTATCAATATTTGCTCCGAGGGATATACATAGTCCATTTTTGATATTAAGATTTGATAATTCCACTACAAAAAACAAAGTTATTGGATAAATTCTATATCAGGCATTTTTAAAGTGATTTTGAACCCCGAGTTAAAAGAAAAAGGAGAAAAAAAATATTTAATGAACTCAAAGGATTCTTTTAGAGCTTTTCCTTTGGCGGCAATTACGGGTCATAGCTTATTGAAATTATCTTTGCTTTTGGCAGCAGTTGATCCTAGTTTAGGAGGAGTGATTATCGCTGGCGGAAGAGGTACTGGTAAGTCAGTGTTAGCAAGGGGTTTGCATACTTTACTCCCTCCTGTAGAAGTATTAGATAATGAATCAATACTGGAAACACTATCAAAGAGAAATAGTAATACTTCATTAAGACCTATTGGTAGGAACCTAGATCCAGATAAACCAGAGGAATGGGATATTAGTACTAAAAAATTGTTAGCGGAGGCAATTGGAAGTGATTATTTGAATCAAATTGATGAAATTCCAAAAAAAGTAAAAGAGGCACCCTTTATTCAAGTTCCCATTGGAATAACTGAAGATAGAATTGTTGGATCAATTGATGTCGCGGCTTCATTAAGTACGGGAGAACAAGTTTTTCAGCCTGGAATTTTAGCAGAAGCTCATAGAGGTGTTCTGTATGTAGACGATATAAATTTATTGGATGATGGAATTGTAAATTTAATTCTTGAAGCTATAGGAAGAGAGCAAAATAATATTGAAAGAGATGGTTTAAGCCTCTCTCATCCCTGTAAGTCACTTTTAATAGCAACATATAATCCTGAAGAAGGTGCTTTAAGAGATCATGTTTTAGATCGTTTTGCTATTGTGCTTTCCGCAGATCAATCTATTGATAATGCTCAAAGAGTAGAGATTACAAAATCTGTTTTATCACATGCAGAAAATAATATTAAATTTTCAGAAAAATGGTCGGAAGAATCTGATAATTTATCAACTCAATTAATTTTGGCAAGGCAATGGTTAAAGGATGTCAAGATAACAAAAGAGCAAATAACCTATTTAGTCAATGAAGCTCTTAGAGGAGGAGTAGAAGGGCATAGATCAGAATTATTTGCGGTAAAAGTAGCAAAGGCTAATGCAGCTCTTCGAGGCGATGAAAATGTAAATTCTGAAGATCTAAAAGTCGCAGTAAGGTTAGTTATTCTTCCACGAGCAATGCAAATACCTCCAGAAGATGATGATATTCAACCACCTCCTCCAGAGGATCAGAGTCCCCCCCCCCCACCTCAATCAAACAATGAAGAGTCTGAACCTGAGACTAGTGAAAATGATAATGAGCAAGACCAAGAACAAGAAGAAGATAATTCTGAAGGAGAAGAAGAATCTACTCCCGAAATACCTGAAGAATTCATATTAGACCCTGAGGCATGTATGGTTGATCCTGATTTATTGCTTTTTTCATCAGCTAAAGCTAAAGCAGGGAATAGCGGGAGTAGATCAGTCATATTTAGTGACAGTAGAGGAAGATATGTGAAACCTATTATTCCAAGAGGTAAAGTAAAAAGAATTGCTGTTGATGCTACCCTTCGAGCTGCTGCTCCTTATCAAAAATCGAGAAGATTAAGGAACCCTAATAAATCAATAGTTATTGAAGAAAATGATTTTAGGGCAAAGCTTCTGCAAAAAAAGGCGGGGGCTCTAGTAATTTTTCTGGTTGATGCTAGTGGCTCTATGGCTCTAAATAGAATGCAAAGTGCCAAAGGCGCTGTAATAAGACTTTTAACAGAGGCATATGAGAATAGAGATGAAGTTGCTCTTATTCCTTTTAGAGGTAATCAGGCCGAAGTGCTTTTGCCTCCAACAAGATCAATAACTGCAGCAAAAAGAAGGTTGGAAACAATGCCTTGTGGTGGAGGATCCCCTTTGGCACATGGATTAACACAATCAGCAAAAGTAGCAAAAAATGCCCTTTCAACAGGAGATATAGGTCAAGTTATTGTTGTAGGGATCACTGATGGAAGAGGTAATGTTCCACTAGGTTTATCTTTAGGACAAAATGAGGTTGAAGAAAACGAAAATACAAATGCAAATTTAAAGCAAGAGGTTCTTGATATTGCAGCAAAATATCCAATGCTTGGGATAAAACTATTGATAATTGATACAGAAAGAAAATTTATTGCAAGTGGATTTGGTAAAGAATTAGCAGAGGCAGCCCATGGGAAATATGTCCAACTGCCAAAAGCTACAGATAAAGCAATCGCAGCTATGGCTTTAAATGCTATTAATGAATTTTAAATATTTTTATGGATAAATTTCGTTAAGGAATTTTGAAAGTCCAATCGTTAAATCTCTTATAGATTTGGTTAATTCTTTATCTTGGGCTAATTTTTGAAAATCATCACTCATATCATCTATTTTGGTTGAGATAGACCTAGCAGAATTAATTGTCACTTTAATGTCATTAAGAGTTTCTTTGTCATCGATAGTAGACAAAATGTTATTCAAATGATTAGCAGCAATTGTGATTTCTTTTATTAGAGGTTCAACTCTTTCTATTTCTTTTTTCGATAAATAAATTAATTCATCAAGATTTTCTTGTGTTTTGTCAAATTGATCAATTGAGTTGAGGATGTTCTCAATTAAGTTTTCTTGATTTGTTTCTTTTAATAGTTGGCTTATTCTATTAGTTATATTTGAAAGACTTGATAGTTGCTTACCTGTGATAGTGTCTCCCTGACAAATAATTAATTTGGTATCGCATTTTTCGGATATAGGTTTTGCAATGTTTTTAGGAATTGTCTTGTCACTAGTCTCTAAAGCAACTTGTACATCTCCTCCAAGGAAAGAATTTGTAACTACCCTTGCAAATGCTGGCCTTGGAAGAATAATATCAGGATTATTTAAAACTATTTTTGCTTTAATTGATTCATTAGTGAACAAGATATCTTCTATTGATCCCACTAAGATTCCTCTGTAAGTAACTGGAGATTTTTTTGATAAACCGCTTGCGTTATTAAATTCAGCAAAGAGGTACCAATTTTTTGAAGATAATCTCACTCCTCTTAGCCAAAAAGAAAAAAATGTAAATATTAAAATTCCTCCTAATAAGGAAAAACCAACTATTGAATCTCGTAAGCTTCTACGCATAATGGCTAAATATCCTTGGGTTGCATTGGACCATCAAGTTTTCCATTTCTAAATTGAAATACATAGGGATCTTTACTCTTTTTAAATTCATCAATCGATCCTCCCCATCTGAATTTGCCTCCGTAAAGCATTAAAACTTTATCTGAAGTCCTTTCTATAGTACTAAGAACATGGCTAACTACAATAGATGATCCGCTAGCTTTATCATTTGTCTTATTAATTAAATCTTCAATTCTTGATGAGGCAATTGGATCAAGGCCGGCAGTTGGTTCATCAAAAAGTAATAAAGGTTTAGACTTTGCATTAAGAGTTTGATCAGTTATTAATGCTCTAGCAAAACTAACTCTTTTTTGCATGCCACCGCTTAATTCATTTGGAAGTTTATTCTCAACATTAAATAATCCTACCTCAGCTAAGCATTCACACACTATTTCATGAATTAACTTTTTAGATAGGTTTTTATTTCTTTTAAGGAGAAAACCTACATTTTCTTCAATAGTTAAAGATCCTAATAAAGCCGGGTTCTGAAATACTAGTCTTACATCAGGAGGATTATTTTGATCTAATCTCAAATATGTTTGCTTCTCACCAAATATTCTTAATTCTCCTTTGGTAGGTAAAATGAGTCCTGCTAATATTTTTAATATGGTTGATTTACCGGAACCTGAGGGGCCAACAATAGCTAATTTCTCTCCATCATTAAGTTCAAAATTTATTTGATTAAGAACATTAACTTCGCCCCAGCTAATTGAGAGGTTTTTAGTTTCAACTGCATGTTTTGATTTTTTCAAAACTTATATAAAAAGCATCTATGTATATCATTTTGCCTATTTTTAGAAATAAAAAAAGGATGTATGAATTTGATTTATAATGATTACATATAATTTTCAAATTTGAGAAAAATAATTTAAGAGGTTTTTAATGAATAAGCGTAAAAAAAGGG
>CACGPQ010000039.1 GCA_902574955.1 uncultured Synechococcaceae cyanobacterium | reverse complement strand
TCGAAACTGGAAGACAATTTGTTGATGGAGTATCTGGTGCCAGGCCAGGAAAAAGAAGGAACTCAGATTTTCAAGGAATAACAAGTAAGAGTGTTAAAAAAGTAGGAAGATGGGTATCTGAAAAAGTGGATTTATTTTTTGATGAAGATAATGATGATTGGAATGATGAAAATTTTTACGATGATAATAGGGATATTAAGACATTTTCCAGAGAATCAAATCCTTATGAATCTGCTAAACAGCACTCAAAAAGACCTTTAGAAGCAATATCTTTAAGGCAACCAAAAAATTTAAAGACAACTGACCAAAAGAAATTACCTTACGTGAAAGAGAGTAAGGACGAAGATTGGCCAGATGAAATGGATTTCAAAGTTGAAAGATGGCAAAGAGCTTCAGAAAAAGAGATTAATACTTCGGGAGATCAATCAAACCAACAGTTTCAATCAAAATCAAGAAATCTTCCCAGATCAAGAAGAAGAAGAGTATAGTTTCGTAAATTCTTTAATTCCTGAATAGCCTAATAAACTTTCTAAATGTGGATTGAATACTTCTCTAATAATTGTTAGGGGCTTTTTGTCTCGAAAAAATCTGTAATTTCTTGACCAGAAGGGACCTTTAAAACAAAATTGATCCTCTAACCAATTTGAATTAACAAGTGAAATTCGATCAACTTCTCTAAACAATTCTGATCTGTCTTGTGTCAAATTCTTCCAAATTGGTTCTTCTTTGGCTTTTAAATTTTCATTCACTTGTTCTGCATTCCACCAACTTTCAGCCCATGCTAGGTTTTTATTATTGTTTTTAATCCATACTTGTCTTCTAATTAAAGGTCCATTTAATTGATTTAATTCTTTAGGACCTTCTGCAATGAATAGAGGATCTAGTTGCATTGAAATTAATTTAATTTTCGTCTCTTGATTAGTTAAAAGCTGTAAATGTCTTGTAGGACTTCCATCCCCAAGAAGCATTAATTTCCATGGACCAGATATTTTTGGTAATGAATTTTTCACTAAAAAAGTAGAGGCTTTTTCTTCCCATAAAATTTTAGGTGAGTTAAAAAGTTTATTATTCAGTGCTCTGACGGAGTGCTTTTAAGATGATAACTTTTTTTCAGCAAAAATATTTGCCTTATCTTTTTTTATCTCTCTTATTTTTAGCCAAACAAGTAGAGCAGTTAAATCAGCTTTGCTTACACCGGGAATTTTTGAAGCATCACCAAAATTTTTTGGCTTTATCTTATTCAAATTTTCTCTAGCTTCTAAAGATAATGTATCTATCTTTTCATAATTTATTTCTTGAGGCAGAGATTTACAGCTTTGACGATTTATTTGTTCAATGTTGTTTTTTTGTCTTTTAAGATAACCCTCGTATTTAATATCTATTTCAACACCTTCCTGTATTGAAGAACCTAGATTTCTTTCATTCAAATTATATTTAATTAGATCTGAATAATGAAAGTTTGGTCTTTTTAAAAGTTCTTTCAAAGTTGTTGAGCCTTTGATTTTTGATCCCGTTTCTAATTCTATTTTTTTTGATATTTCATCGGTATTTTTTAAACGAGTGTTATTTAATCTAAATTTCTCTTCTTCGAGGAGGTTCATTTTTTCTTGATAGGCCGACCATCTTTTCTCATTAATTAACCCTATTTGATAACCTAATGGTGTTAATCTTCTATCTGCATTATCTCCTCTGAGAGTTAACCTATATTCACTCCTACTAGTAAGAACTCTATATGGTTCTTTGAGATCTTTTGTAATTAAATCATTGATCATTGTTCCTATATAACTGCTTTCTCTAGTGAAGATTATTGGGTCTTTATTGTTTAGTTTTCTTGTCGCATTGACTCCTGCAACTAATCCTTGTGCTGCTGCTTCTTCATAACCAGTAGTGCCATTAATTTGTCCGGCGCTAAATAAATATTCAATTTCTTTCGTTTCGAGTGATGTTTGGAGCTGTGTTGCAGGTATATAGTCATACTCCACAGCATATGCTGGTCGCAACATTTTACATTCACCTAATCCAGGTAAGGTCCTTAAAAGTTCTAATTGAATATTTTCGGGTAAACCTGTAGAAAATCCTTGTACATATATTTCAGGGGTATTAATTCCTTCTGGTTCTAAGAAAATTTGATGTGATTCTTTATCAGCAAATTTGACGATTTTATCTTCAATTGATGGACAATATCTTGGCCCCTTACTATCAATAAAACCGCCGTAAATGGGAGTTAAATGTAAATTGTCTCTAATTAGTTGATGTGTTTTGGTAGTTGTTCTTGTGATGTGACAACAAACTTGGGGCATATTATTTTTTATATCTGGGTCAAACGAAAAATATTTATCTGCTGCAGTACTTGGTTGAGTATCTAATTCATCAAAAATGATACTTCTTTTATCAACTCTTGCTGGAGTACCTGTTTTTAAACGTTCTGTTTTGATACCAATTTCGTGCAAATTCTGAGTAAGACCTTGTGCGGCTTGTTCGCCCGATCTACCAGCTGACATTGATTTATTTCCTATCCATATTCTTCCTTCTAAGAACGTACCAGCTGTGATGATAACTGATTTTGCTGAATAATAACTACCAAAGAATGTTTTTACACCCTTTATTCTTTTTTTTAAGATTTTTTTTGAGTTCAATCCAATTTGTTCAGTTTTTGCAATATCCAGTTCAGTAATCATTGCTTCTTTTAAAGATAAATTATCTGTATTTTGTAGTATTTCGATCATTCTTTTTGAGTATTCTCTTTTATCGGTTTGAGCTCTTAATGCCCATACAGCTGGGCCTCTACTTGCATTTAATATTCTTTTTTGGATAGCTGTCTCATCGGCTAATTTACCAATAATTCCACCTAATGCATCAACTTCATGAACTAACTGACTTTTTGCTGGTCCCCCAACTGCAGGGTTACAAGGTTGCCAAGCAATTCTATCTAGATTGATTGTAAATAAGGCAGTAGAAAAACCTAATTTTGCTGTTGTTATAGCGGCTTCGCATCCTGCATGTCCTCCTCCAATAACGATGACATCAAAAGATTCATTTGTTGTGTGATGATCATGCATTTTGGGAGTGATTTAATTAGCTAAATTCCTAAATCTCGTAAATTGAGGTTCAAATAATAATTTAACAGTTCCTACGGGTCCATTTCTATGTTTAGTGACAATGATTTCTGTAATTCCTCTATCTTCAGTCTCCGGATTATAGTATTCATCTCTATAAATCATTAATACTAAATCTGCGTCTTGTTCAATAGATCCTGATTCTCTTAGATCGCTTAACATTGGTCTTTTATTTGTTCTAGACTCAACCCCTCTACTAAGCTGAGATAAAGCTACTACTGGTACTTTTAATTCTCTGGCCATGCTTTTGAGACCTCTTGTTATTCGTGAAAGTTCTTGCACTCTATTATCAGGGGTTGATCCTTCCATCAACTGCAGATAATCAATCACAATTAATCCAAGTTCTTTTTTTTGTTCAGCTATTAATCTCCTGCACAGAGATCTCATCTCTAGAACACTTAAGTTAGGCTTGTCATCTATAAATATTGGTAATTGACCTAATGAATTGATACCTTCTCCGAGTAATGGCCATTCATCTTGCTGTAATCTTCCTGTTCTTAGCCTGCCACTCTCGATTCCAACTTCCATAGAAAGTAATCTATAAGTCAACTGTTCTTTACTCATTTCAAGGCTAAATACACACACAGGTAAATCTTGAGATTGTGCAACATTTTTAGCCAGATTAAGAACTATTGAAGTTTTTCCCATTGAAGGTCTTCCAGCAACAATTATTAAGTCACTTTTTTGAAAACCTTGAGTCATAGCATCAAGATCGTAGAAATTTACAGGAATTCCAGCTACTGAAGTACCTAATGATCTTGACTCTATTTCATTGAAAGTACTTGTAAGAATTTCAGCTGCTTGAGTCAAACCTTTTGAAGGTTTTTCTTGACTAATTTCAAATATTTTTTGCTCTGCTTTATCTAGAACTTCATTAGTATCTTGAGTTTGATCAAAACCTAGTTGAACTACTTCATTTCCAGATCTAATCAGTTGCCTTCTCATGAATTTGTCGTTAATTAAATTTGCAACTTGTTCTATAGAAGCTGTAGAGGAAACATTTTCAACTAGTTCTACTAGTTTGCTGTTTCCTCCAATTTTTTCTAGTGATCCATTATCTGCTAACCAAGCACTCATTGATGTTAAATCAGTTGGTTTACCTTGGGTATGCAACATTAATGCTGTTCTATAAATCTCTTGATGGGCATTTATATAAAAAGCTTCAGGTTTAATTAAGTCTGCAATTCTTCCGATCGCGTCTGGATCAAGAAGTATGCCACCAAGAACAGCTTCCTCTGCTTGAACGTTTTTAGGAGGAACTAATCCAGCATTTTCACTATTAAAATCCCTTTTAAAATTTTTATTTTGCCCATTATTTGGAAAAGGTACGGAAACCATATCTTTAATTGCTTAGATATATACTCTGGCTACTTTTCAAAATAATGCAACAAATTGATTAACTTGTTACTTCAATATTTACTTCTGCATTTATTTCTGAATGTAATTTTATTTTTGCAGTAAAGGAACCTAAATTATGAATATCAGGAACAGTAATATTTCTCCTATCAATTTCTTTTTTAGTTGCCGCTTCTATTGCTTCGGCAACATCCCCATTGGTAACCGTTCCAAAAAGTACACCATCTTCGCCAACCTGTTTTTTGATAGTGAACCTACCTATTGTAGATAATGCAGTTTGGAAATCTAAAGCTTCTTGCTTTAATTTATCAGCAGCGATTTTTTCTTTTTCTTTCTTCCTTTCAATTTGTTTAAGGACTGCTGGAGTTACGTTCATTGCCTTGCCATAAGGTAATAGAAAATTTCTTGCGTATCCAGGTGCTACTTCAACTAGATCTCCCTCTTTACCTAGTGATGCAATTGATTCAGTTAATGCGACTTGTACTCTTTTAGCCATGAGAATATTGAACAATATAGTTAATAATAAGACCTAGAGGGTAACTTTACTTTTTTTGCAAGACCAAATTTCGCAAGAATCTTAATATGTTCCCAAGTTATATCTATCTGACCTCTAAATAATCCTTGTTTTGCCGAATTGGGAAATGCATGATGATTATTATGCCAACCTTCTCCAAAGGTTAATGCGGCAACCCATGCATTGTTTTTGGATGAATCACCACTTTCAAATGGCGCTTTACCCCAACAATGAGTAGCTGAATTTACTAGCCAGGTTATGTGATAAACAATTACAAGTCTCAATGGAATTCCCCATAGCACCAAAGCCCAACCACCAACTCCTAATTTTTCACCTATTACGTACAAAGAAAGTCCAATAGGAATTTGTAAAAATAAAAAATAT
>CACGPQ010000038.1 GCA_902574955.1 uncultured Synechococcaceae cyanobacterium | reverse complement strand
CTAAGAAATTCTTCGTATCTATTTATTGGCATATTAGTTATTGTGTATAAATTATTAAAAACGATATTGTATTTTTCGAATAGAATTTTTTTATAATCCTTCTCCAATATTTCCTGAGAAGGAGGAAGAATTGGGCTTACAGGATTGTAAACAAGGTTTAATTGTAATCCATTTTCTTTCTTTCCATAGCCTAAATCATTAAGAATTTTAATGGCATTAATACTTTTTTCAAAAACGCCAAAACCCCTTTGAAAATCAACATTATTTTTTTCATAACACGGTAGCGAAGCAGTAACTATCACTTTATTTTTTGCAAGAAATTGAGGAAGATCTTCATAACCTTCTTCAAAAAAAATTGTCAAATTGCACCTATCAATAATATCAACTTGTTTTGTGCTCAAGCTTGTTATTAGGTTTTTAAATTCTGGGTGAAGTTCTGGCGCACCACCTGTAATATCTAAAGTCTTGATTTTGTATTTTTCAATTATCTTTGGAATAATAGATATCATTTCATTGGACATCTTTTCAGTCCTTAGGGGGCTCGAATTGACATGACAATGCTTACAAGCCTGATTGCATTTATAACCTATGTTAATTTGCAATGTTTCTATAGGTTCTTTATGTATTGAAGGGAATTTTTCTTTCATAAATCTATTATTTATAAATTGTCATTCGAAAATAAAAAAGTCAACTATTTTTTTTAAAGTTTGATCTCTCATTAGCAAGTTCAATAAACCAACTTATGTATTCTTTGGGACCATTTTTAAAAACTATGTCAAATTTTAAGTTGTCATGAACATCACTGATCCCTATTAAACCAGTATTTTTTGTAGAGGGTCTTTCAACTTCACCAGAACTACTATCTACAAAAATTATTTTATTCTTAATCCCAAATTCATTACCTAATATTTGTATTAATTCTAAAAAAGACCTGTCACTTCCTCCTCTTGAATAACTTTTTTCATCATTATTTTTTTTTGATGTGACTGTGTCACCAACTCCTACAATCAAAGGCATATCTTCTTTTTGAATAGTTCTTTTGCATAAATCAATTTTTTCCGTAAAAGAATTTGGAGAGTTTCTAAAATTAAAATTTCTTCCAAAAGGAGCTTTACCAGTTTTATCCGCAATAAATTTATTTAAAAGAAATAAAACTCCAGAATCTTTAACTGCTCCTTTAATAAGTAATTGTATGTCTGTTGATCCTATATCATCTTGAGAAGAAAGTTTAATTATTTCTCTACCATTTTTACTACCTAAATTTGGTGAAATATGAAGGAAAAATGAGTTTTTGAGGCCTTCGGATTCAGCTTTTAAAATGATTTCATTCATCATTTTTTCAAAACTAATTTGAATAAGCTTTCTTTTATCAGAATCTTTATGAACTAAATCAAATAGACTATTGAAATTTATTGTTGGCGAGAAGCGTGTTTTACATATTGATTTTACTGAGTGAAAATTGATATCTTCTTGGCTAAGTTCAGGAAAAATTTTCTTAACGATAAAATTAAACTTTGGTCTTATTAGACTAGGTACTTTAGATAAAAAATTTAGTTCTTGTTCTGAGACTCCTTCAAAACTTATTTCTCCATTGTTGTCTTGATACTCAACTCCACAGGCTGCTAAACCTCTTAAATATAGCCCCTTGTTTTTAGGATCATTAGTGCTTCTTAAACTCCGCTCTATTATTCTGTTAACCCCTCTTGGACCTTCATGTTCCCCGCAAGTTAATACAAAGAATTCCTCTGCAAATTCTTTTACTGCATAGATATATTTTGATTCTAATTTTCTAGTCATTGGATCTTTAACTAAAGGGATACAAACTCCGTCAATGTCTTGAATAATTAAGATATTTTTAGAAGAAATTAATTGTTTTTGTGTCTTTAAATTACTTGCCATATATTCCATATTTATAATTATTTCCCTTTTAATTTAATTTACATATCTCAGGAAAATTATAAATTAAAAAATTCAATATTTACAATAAATAATTTGCTAAGGTCAAGAATTGCTTTAATGTAGAAAAATGTTGGTATGGGTTAGAAATTAAAAAAATTATCAAGAATTTCCAAAAATGAAGAATAATTTTATAGAAAACATAAATGATGAAAAATATTTTTATTCATTGATTGAAGATTTAGAGAACAGCAAAGTAGGATTCTACAGTGTTGGTTTATATCCTGCATCTTTAGCATATAACTGTGCTATGCATGGAAAATCAAATAATATTCTCTTAGCTCCTAGGGAAGATAGAGATTTGTTAGGCGCTTTCTCAAGCGATGTTCTTTCTGATATGGATAATGAGACTATTGAAAAGATTAAGAGAATGGGACATTATTCTTCAGAGGGGAAAAGAAAGTCTTTTGATCTAAAAGATCTCCTCTTGGAATGTGAGATAGTTATTCTTGCTTCAAACAGTAACCACATACAAGATGATGTTAAACATGCTTTAGAACTTAGAAAAACTTTAAAAAGAGAAAATGTGGTTCTTGGCTGCCTCGTTGGTTCTTTTTGCATTGATAATAAAAACAAAACCCCCTTTATTCTCTGTAAAAAATATCCAAATTTAGCTTTTTTTACAGGATTTCATCGTCACGGAGCTCTACGAAATCCTAATGATAGTTTTACTGCGAATTTCTGCCATCCTGATGCCCTTACTGCTTTAATAGGAGCTCGAATTTTGAATCAATTGTCACCGAAAATCCAAGTTTCTCCTGGAGTGCATAATATTGAATGTCAATATATAAAATCAATAAAAAATATCTCATCCATATTTGCAGGTTTTGTAAATAACTTTCATGCCGATAAGCCAGGAATGCTACCTACCATTAATACTATTTTGTTGACACAATGTTTGGATCAGGCCGCATCAGTATCATTACAAGTTAGAAAGGAAAATAAATTAGACAATAAATATCTTTCATTAAAGGAACTTGGTTATGGTGAAGAAATAATTAGTGCAAAGGAAAAAATTAATGATAAATTTTTCGAAAAAGGAGATTATACTTTTTCTCAATTAAATGCTGTTAAAGCTGATGTTTTAGGGAGCATGACTCTGCCAACTGAAGGAAAACCAACAAGGAATTTCCAGGCAGGACAAGTTTTATCAGATATGCTTTTGCAACTCAACAGATGTCCAAAAGATGTCTCTGAATTTGTAAATTGGTGTAATAAATACTCTCTCAGTCAAGGAGGTTTAGAAGGTCTAAAATCCTTAAAATTTTGGCCAGACATTTATAAAGAATTCAAAATCAAAAATAATAATTGTTCAATGATTAATCTGATTTATTTATGCTTTAATGCTAATTCAGAAGAAAAAAAAGAAATTTATAAGGTTTTAATTAGTTCAGAAGAAATCACTAATTTTTGCCAAGAATCTGTGAAATCTGAATTATCTTTAGAATTAAATGAAAAATTAAAAGGAAATTATCTTTTTAATGATATTGAAATCTTTTACAAGAAAATATTTATTGATAAAGAGAGAAATGATCTTAAAAATAATGATTATAGTAATCAAATTTCTAAAAAAAATCCAAGTTATATTAATGTATTGAAAATTATTAATAATTATTTTAATAATTGATTATTTGTTGAATTTACAAAAAACTAAGTTTTTCCATTTATTTACTAATCTTGATTGCAGGGTTAGAATTATTATGGTTTTAAAAGGTTTTTTTGAAAAAGGAATTATCACATCGTTCTCATGAACTGAAAGCTCTTGGTTGGAATCAAGAAGATTTAACAAGATACGAAGATTTATGGGACTACAGTCAAAGATGGGGATTAATAAATTTAGAAAGAGAAGACAGACAGTTTTTAAAGAAAGCAGAAAAGTTACTCCCAAAGATTCAAAATAAAAAAATATCCGTTAAAAAAACTATTGAAGAAAAATCATATTATTTATGGTTAAATTTTTACCTAGATGAAATTAATATATTTAGTAATTCTAATCTCCCAAAAAATAAACATGGTGTTTGGGCTCTCTTAATTGAAGAGGAAATAAAACTTCTTAAGGAATTACAACCAGTTATGGGTCTTCCAGATACTTTAAAAGCCAAGAATCTATTCGCAAATAGAAAACAGCTCATAAATAAAGCGTTTAGCGAATTTGATGCTAAAAGCAATGATAAGGTTTTCAACTTTGATGAAGTTTTAAACAACTCTGAAAAAGATGTTGGTAAGAATTGGAAATCAATTACTGAAAAAGATCCTGAGGCTAATAAAACTTTTCCAATAATTGAATCTGCAAATATTGATAAACTCAGATCTGAGATAAAAGAGAATTTGAGTACATATATGAAAGATAATTACCCCTCATTAAAAAAGGATTTATAAATATTTATCTTTTTTTTGTTTTTTTTTGTGTTTTTTTGGGACTTTTCTAAGTTAAATAGATAATAGGATTATTAAAAAAATTTTGAGCAACCAAAAGTTCGAGACACTTCAGTTACATGCAGGCCAAGTTCCTGATCCAACTACAAATTCTAGAGCAGTACCCATTTATCAAACTAGTTCCTATGTCTTTGATAATGCAGAGCATGGAGCTAATCTTTTTGGATTAAAAGAATTTGGAAATATTTATACTCGACTTATGAACCCCACCACAGATGTCTTCGAAAAAAGAATGGCAGCTTTGGAGGGAGGAATGGCAGCACTTGCAACATCCTCAGGACAAGCTGCTCAATTTTTGGCAATTGTGAACTGCATGACATCAGGGGATAATTTTGTCTCTACATCTTTTCTATATGGTGGGACCTACAATCAATTTAAAGTACAATTTCCAAGATTAGGAATAGAAGTTAAATTCGCAGATGGTGATAGTATCGACAGTTTTAGAAATAAAATTGATGATAAAACCAAAGCAATATATGTCGAATCAATGGGAAATCCTCGGTTCAACATTCCAGATTTTGATGGACTATCTGCTTTGGCTAAGGAAAATGGAATACCTTTAATAGTTGATAATACTCTTGGTGCTGGTGGTGCTTTAATAAGACCAATTGATTTTGGAGCCGATGTTGTTGTAGAAAGTGCAACGAAATGGATCGGTGGACATGGAACAAGTATCGGAGGCGTTATTGTTGATGCCGGAACCTTTGATTGGGGGAATGGTAAATTCCCATTAATGAGTGAGCCAAGCGCTGCTTATCATGGGCTCGTTCATTGGGACGCCTTTGGTTTCGGTAGTGATATCTGTAAATCTTTGGGAGTACCTGATAATAGAAATATAGCTTTTGCCTTAAGAGCAAGACTTGAATGTCTGAGAGACTGGGGATCAGCCCAAAGTCCTTTTAATTCGTTTTTGTTATTGCAGGGTCTGGAAACTCTAAGTTTAAGAATAGAGAGACAAACTTCTAATGCTCTTGAATTAGCAAAA
>CACGPQ010000037.1 GCA_902574955.1 uncultured Synechococcaceae cyanobacterium | reverse complement strand
CGGCTACTCGATGGATTCTTTCTCTTATTTCTCCAGTTATGTGAGGTATTACTTGAACAGTTCCACCGTTATAATTACCTCTTCTCTCTTTGTTAATGACTGCTTGATAAATAGATCCTGTAGTTACACTGTTTAATCTGGTCATTGCAGTATCAGTGAATCTTTCATAGTGACCTAAATCTAGATCCGTTTCAGCCCCATCTTCGGTTACAAATACTTCTCCATGTTGGAAGGGGCTCATTGTGCCTGGGTCAACATTTAGATATGGATCTAGTTTTAATATCGAGACACTATATCCTCTAGATTTTAATAATCTTCCTAAGCTTGCAGCTACTATTCCTTTACCAATGCTAGAAACAACTCCTCCAGTAACAAAAACAAATTTTGACATTAAATATTTTTAATTAAGCACAGCCTCCTTATATTTTATTTAAACAAAAAACTTTTAGAACATCCATATATATTCTTATTCATCAATTGTTATTTCAATATCCAATTCTTTTAATTGTGATTCAGAGACATTTGAAGGTGCATTTGTGAGAAGACATTTTGCTTGTTGATTTTTTGGGAAAGCAATGGTTTCTCTGATTGAATCTGCACCAATGATCAGCATGGTAATACGATCTAATCCAAACGCTATTCCACCATGAGGTGGAGCACCCATTTCTAAGGCCTCTATTAAGAATCCAAATTTTTCATCAATCTCTTCATCAGTAAGTCCTACCGTTTTCAAAACCTCTCGTTGCAAGTTCGCTTCATGAATACGTAAAGAGCCACCTCCTAATTCCAAGCCATTAAGAACTAAGTCATAAGCATTGGCTATAGAGTTCTCGATTTCTTTTTGCAAGTTTTCGGAATCTTTAGATTTTATATTTTTTGGAGAACAAAAAGGATGATGTAAAGCTTCATATCTATTTTCCTCGTCATTTCTCTCAAACATCGGGAAATCAGTTACCCATAAAAAATTCCATTTACTTTTATCTATGAGATTTAAGTCTTTTGCGATGTATTGTCTCACTCTATCTAATGACTGGTTGACAATTTGTTTATCTCCAGCACCCAAGAGGATTAAGTCTCCATCTTGCGCTTCGGTGATTCTTAAAATATCAGCTATACGTTCTTCATTTAGATTGTTTTTAATTGCTCCAATAGTCTCAAGCTCATCTCCTTTGACCCTTATAAAGGCCAAACCACCAGCTCCTGCATCTTGAGCTACTTGGAAGATATCACCTCCAGGTTTAATTCTTACGTTGCTAATACTTAAATTACCTCCTTTGACTGTTATGGATTTTATAGAACCTCCAGACTTAATTGCCTTGGTGAAAATATTAAAGCCAATATCACCTAATACTTCTCCTAAATCTTTTAATAACATTTGATATCTAGTGTCTGGTCTATCAGTGCCGTAATTATCCATTGCTGCTTGCCATGACATTCTTGGAAAAGAATTATCAAAATCAATATTTAACACTTCTTTCCATATTTTTTTTATAAGACTCTCATTAAAAGATATTATTTCTTCTTCACTAATAAAGCTCATCTCAATATCTAATTGCGTAAACTCTGGCTGTCTATCTGCCCTTAAGTCTTCATCACGGAAACATTTTGCGATTTGATAATACTTATTTAAGCCCCCAACCATTAAAAGTTGTTTAAATAGTTGTGGAGATTGAGGTAGAGCAAAAAATTCTCCATTCGAAAGACGTGCAGGAACAAGAAAATCGCGAGCGCCTTCTGGAGTTGATTTTGTAAGTAATGGAGTCTCTACTTCAGTAAATCCAAAATTATCAAGAAATTCTCTAGCAACTTTAATAATCTTGTGTCTTGTTTTTAAATTTTCTAGTAATTTGCCCCTTCTTAAATCAAGGTATCGATATTTTAATCTTAGCTCCTCTTTTGTATTTTCATAATCATGTATAGAAACTGGAAAAGGTAGGTTTTTTTTAATTTGGTTGAGAATTTGCAAATCTTCAACCTTAAGCTCTAACTCTCCAGTACTTAAATTTTTATTTATTGAATCTTTGGGCCTTTCATTAATAATTCCGCTGACCATTATAACCGTCTCATTTCTTAAAGTTTCTGCCTGTTTAAATAGATTTGCTCCATCATCGGGGTTAATTGTTATTTGTAAGAATCCACTATGGTCTCTCAAGTCAATAAAAATTACACCACCATGATCTCTTCTTCTATCTACCCATCCGCATAGATTAACTAATTTACCAATATCTGTATTATTGAGTTCTTTACAAATTTTGTTTCTCATCTAAGTATGATTTATTTATCAATAACTTATAATAATTCTTTGAGGGCAAATTTAGTTAATAATTCTTTTTATAAAACGCTCTTTTTGTTATAACACCTTTGAATTTTTTGCCTCTTATTAATATTTGAACTTCATTATTTATTAGAGCATGCGAGGTATTGATGTATGCAAAAGCTATAGCTTGTTGTTTAGTTGGAGACCAACTGCCGCTAGTAATAGTTCCAATATTCTCTTCACCTTTTAGTACTGCGCAACCTTTTCTTCCTATTGCTTTACCTTCAATAGAGAGACCAACTAATTTTTTTTGAATACCTAATCTTGACTGCTCTTCGAGAAATTTTCTTCCAAAGAATTCGTGATTATTTTCTAGATGTACTAGCCATCCTAACCCTGCTTCATATGGAGAAGTTTCTTCATTTATGTCTTGTCCATAAAGATGCATGCCTGCTTCAAGTCTAAGAGTATCTCTAGCTCCTAAACCACAAGGTGTAACATTTTTGGAAATTGAGAAATCCCATAAATTAATTGCTGCTTTTTTAGATAAAAGTATTTCTAGACCATTTTCCCCTGTATATCCTGTCTTCGCAACGAAGATTTTTTCTTTAGGTGAAATATGTTCAAAAATTTTATATTCGCATCCAAAGTTAGGTATATGTGATATCGATGATTCAATCCATTCTTCAAATAAATCGAATGAGTTTTTGCCTTGCAGTGCTAAAAGTACTTTGTCTTTTTTAAAGTTTGTTATCGAAATTTCATAATTATTTAAATTATTTTTTATCCACTGAAAATCTACGTCGTATCTACTTGCATTAACTATTAACAATACTTCTGATATATCATTTTCTTGTATACCAAGGTCATAAATTATTAAGTCATCTATTATTCCTCCTTTTTCATTGAGCATTACTGTATAAAGTCCCTGACCTTCAGAAAAGGAGTATAAATTTGTGGGAAAAAATTTTTGAATATAATCCTTTGGATTGATTCCCTTTATAGAAATTACACCCATGTGAGAAATATCAAACAATCCTGCTGAAGATCTAACTGATTCATGCTCTTTGATTAATCCTGAAAATGATATTGGCATTTCCCAGCTTGCAAAATTCACTAATTTTGCATTGGATTGAACATATTTTGAATACAGAGGACTTTTAAGCAAATCCATGAAATATTAAATTTGAATTTAGTATTTTTTACACTTTAGTTTAGAAATTTTTTATTGCATATTTTCTAATGACAAAATTAAGCTTCTAAGTACTTTTGCTGCAACTATGCTGCTCACTCCGCTTTTATCAATTTCTGGAGATAATTCCACAATGTCTGCAGCCACAATTCTAAAGTCTACTAGAGTTTGCAGGATTTCTTCAAAATCATTCCAGAAAAATCCTCCCGGTTCTGGAGTCCCCGTTCCTGCTAATAAGCTTGGATCAAACCAATCTAAATCTATTGTTAAATAAATTGGAGACTTAGAGTATGGTAGTAAAGATTTTTTTAACTTTTGTGCATTTTCGCCTGGACGAAAGTTAACTAATTGATTGTTATTATCCATAAATTGAAATTCTTCTTTAGTCCCACTTCTTATTCCTACTTGCAAAATTTTCTTTTCAGGTAGCACCTCTAAGCATCTTTTCATTGTACAAGCATGACTATGTTTATTTCCTATATATGATTCTCTTAAATCTGCATGAGCATCTAGTTGAACCAATATCAAATCTGGATATTTTTTTACTAATGCTTCAACAGCACCTCTTGTAATAGAGTGTTCGCCTCCAAGCATAATAGGACTAAGGCGTTTACTAATTAAATAATTTGTTGCTGATTTAATTGATTCAATAACGGACTTTGAGTCATTTTTATCAATCACTATTGATCCAAAATCAACATACATAATATCCTCTAAGTCTTTTTTTATTTTTGGACAATATGTTTCTAAACAAGAACTGACTTGTCTTATTGCTTCTGGACCAAATCTTGCTCCTGGTTTAAAAGAACATGTCCCGTCATAATTAACTCCAAATATACCAATTGAGCAATTCTCAGGACTTCTTTTTGCTCCCATATAAATTGCATTTTCGTTATCAAATAAATTTTTTGTCATCTTATGAATCTAGTTCTTTTACAATTTTATTTGGCATCATTTTGAATGCTGCGTTTTGAAAATTTAAATTCCAAATTTCACATCCTTTTTCTATTCTTAGGGCTTCATCATAATTTTGCTTTGATAAATTTAGATCTTCTGAAGAAGCGAATGTCCAACTCCAAATCCCGCTTGGATATATAGGCACAAAGGAATACATAGTTTCAGAAACATTAAATATATTTTTTAGGGTTTTCAAAATATTTATGTGTATATTTTTAAAGGATTCAGGAGATTCGCTTTGCGTTGCTAATATCCCCTTTGGTGTAAGTATTCTTTTACATTCTTTATAAAAAGAATCTGAAAATAATAAGTTTGAAAACTCTGAGGGATCTGAACAATCTATAAAAATAACGTCGTAAAAATTATCTCTTGTTTTTTTTACCCATTTAACACCATCATCAACATGTATTTCTAATCTTTTGTCATTCCATGCTTCGCCTCCAATTTCTTTTAAAAATTTTTTAGATATTTTGATTACCTCCTCATCAATTTCTACTAGATCAATTTTCGATATTTGAGAATATTTAACGCATTCTCTTGCTGTACCGCCGTCTCCTCCACCAATAATTAGTACATTAGATTTTTCGTCAATGCTACTTAATGCTGGATGCACAAGACACTCATGATAATATTTCTCGTCTTTTAGTGATGTCATCCAACAACCATCAAGCATTAAAGCTCTCCCATAGTATTCATTTTCAATAACAATAATTTCTTGATATTGTGATTTTTGTTTAATTAAAACATCTCCATTTAGACCGAATCTTGAGCCTTTATGATATTCATCTATCCATGTTGAAATATTAGTCATTTGCTTTTTAAGAATTTTTTCTTTTAAGTTTTCGCTTGGCTATTTGCCAAAGCCGTTGAAAGTCTTTAGGAGTTTGTTTTTTAATATTATCGCCTGCATGATGTTCAATGATTGAAAATCTGTCTAAAAATTTTTTATTAGTTTTTTGTAGAGCTGATTCAGGATTTATTTTCAAAAAGTTTGAGAGATTCAGAAGGGTAAAGTAAGTATCCCC
>CACGPQ010000036.1 GCA_902574955.1 uncultured Synechococcaceae cyanobacterium | reverse complement strand
GAAAACCTTCCCCAAAATAAGCATATAGGTAAAACAAAAATTATTAGGTTTTGAATTTTCAGTATACAAGCAATTTGAATTATAGTTATAAAAACTAAAGCTTGAACGCCAAAGGAGCCAACTTTACTATCTTTCATCGCTTTTAAACGTTTCTTTTTACCCGCAAAAATACCATCGAAAGTGTCCATTAAACCATCAAGGTGTAGACCACCAGTAATTAAATATCCAGAAGCCAAACAAATTAATGCAGATGAATAAATTGACCAAGAGTTTGTTCTTAAAAAAAGAAAAATATAACTCTGTATTGTTCCAATAAAAAATCCTAAAGGAGGGGCAAATTGTGCAATATTTTTAAATTCGGGATTAATTAAAGGTATCTTTGGAAATGTCGTATAGAAAATCCAAGATCCTGCAAAATTTTTTATTAAATATTTTTTGATGAGATAAAAATAGATTCATTATTAAATAATAGGGTAGATTAATGAAAAAGGATCAAAAAATTTTATAAATTATCGTGTTTGAATTTGAAATTACATCGAACTGCAGTAATACAGCGGCAAGAACTGGTATATTTCATACACCAAATGGCCAGGTAAACACACCAAAATTTATGCCTGTGGGTACTTTGGCAACGGTTAAGGGAATTTCATCTAAGCAGTTAACCTCTACAGGATCAGAAATGATTCTCTCAAATACCTTTCATCTTCATTTACAACCTGGAGAAAAACTAGTTAAAGAATTTGGCGGAATACATAAGTTTATGAATTGGCCTAAGCCTATTCTTACTGATTCAGGAGGATATCAAGTTTTTAGTTTGGCCAAATTAAATAATATTTCTGATAAAGGAGTGGAATTTAAAAATCCAAGAGATGGGAGTCATGTATTTTTATCACCTGAAAAAGTAATACAAATTCAAATGGATCTTGGATCTGATGTCGCGATGGCTTTTGATCATTGTCCTCCGCATACAGCTAACGAAAATGATATTGAGGATTCTTTACAAAAAACGCATTCATGGTTGCAAAAATGTGTTGAGACTCATCAGAAATCTAATCAAGCATTATTCGGCATAGTTCAAGGTGGTAAGTATCCCAGATTGAGAGAATATAGCGCAAAATATACAAGTTCTTTTGATCTGCCTGGAATAGCAGTGGGAGGTGTAAGTGTTGGCGAGGCAGTCGAACAAATACATAGTGTAATTAATTACGTCCCAAAATTCTTACCAATAAATAAACCAAGATATTTAATGGGAATAGGCTCCTTAAGAGAAATTTCTTTAGCTGTTGCAAATGGATTCGATATATTTGACTGTGTTTTGCCTACAAGACTAGGAAGACATGGGACTGCATTTTTTAATGATGAAAGATTAAACTTGCGAAATGCCCGATTTAAAAATGACTTTTCTCCAATTGACAAAACTTGTAAATGCGAGACATGTAAATCCTATTCTCGAGCATATTTGCATCATCTAATTAGAAATGACGAAATATTAGGCCTAACCCTCATAAGTTTGCATAATATTGCTCATTTAATAAGATTTACCAATGCAATCTCTAATGCAATTAGAGACAATTGTTTTACAAATGATTTCGCTCCTTGGAAAACATCCTCTATTGCTCACCATACGTGGTAACGTCTTATCATAATTAATTAAATTATCAAAAAAGGTGCTCATTCTATTTAATACATTCGCTGAATTGCCCGAGGCTTATAAGGCCTTTGCTCCAACTGTTGATGTTCTTCCACTTATTCCTTTATTTTTCTTTTTATTGGTATTTGTTTGGCAAGCTGCAGTTGGATTTAAATAAAATTCTTTTAGTTTAGATTGTAAGAATTAGACGGGGTTTTCAAGTAAAATCGCATCTCCAGAATTTTCTACAGCACACTCTATAAAATCTGCAATTTTTAATGCTCTTGAGGCTTGCTCACCATCTACCTCAGGAATCTCTTTCCCCTGAACGCATTTAAGAAAATGCTCCAGTTCTGCATAAAGTGGTTCAATGGAGGTTGTACTAACTTCTTCGACATATCCATCATTTCTATAAACTAATTCCCCGTGTTCTGCTGTGTATGATTCATGAGACTTTCGATGAATTTGTAAAGAGTGATTTAAGAAATCAGTTTCTACTAATCCATTTTGGCAGTGAGCACTTAAATTTCTAATTTTTTTGTGACTCATTTTGCTAGCAGTTAAGCTTGCAATAACATTATTTTTAAAAACCAAAGTAGCATTGACATAATCTATTAATCCTTCACTATTTCTTCCCCCAACAGCTGCTAATTTTTGTATTTTTGAGTTTACAAGTTCTAAAATAAGATCAATGTCATGAATCATTAAATCCATTACTACAGATACATCATTTGCTCTGTCTGCATGAGGACTGTGCCTCCTTGCTTCTAAAACGACAATTTCTTCATTATTTACTATTTTATTTAATTCTCTAAAAGCAGGATTAAATCTTTCAATATGTCCAACTTGTAATAGACAGTTACTTGCATTAGCGGCTTCTATTAAAGATTTTGCTTCTAACTCGTTAGCTGCAATTGGTTTTTCAATGAGAACGTTAGTGCCTTCCTTAAGACAATCTAGTCCTACTTTTTGATGAAGCAGTGTAGGGACAGCGATACAGATAGCATCAACTTTTGGAATTAAGTCCTTATAATTTTTGAACCATTCACATTGAAATTGTTCAATAGCTAATTTGCCTCTCTCTTCATTTGGATCTGCGACTCCAATGAGATTTGCATCCTTGAGTAAACTTAGTACTCGGGCATGATGCCAACCCATATTTCCTATACCTATGACTCCAACCTTTACGGGTGATGAGGTTGGTTGCATAATTTTAAATCCAAATATTAATTATTATTATCCTCTATGGAGAGTCACATTTAGCTTTTGGGAAGAATTATTTTAACACGATCAATTTTTGGACCTGACATAGAAATAACTTCAAATTTAATGTTATTAAAATCTAAAACGTCGCCAATTTTTGGAACCATCTGAAATCTTTCTAGCATAAATCCAGCAAGGGTGTGATAATCTGCGCCTTCTGGAATAGAACATGCTAATTTCTTATTGATTTCAAGAATTTCTGTTTTTCCAGCTATTGACCATTTTTTAGAGAAATTATCTAACATTCTCATGTCTGAATAAATTCTACTATTGAGCATTTCTTCTCCAACTATTTCGCCATTTAGATCAGCTGCAGTTATTAGTCCCTCTGTTCCACCGTGTTCATCAACTACTAGCAAGAAAGGATTGTAATCTCTTACTATTGGAAATATTTCTGCTAGTGAACATGTTTCTATTATTTTTGTTACTGGTAAAAGGAATGGTTCTAATAATGTATCGGCTTCCATTTCACCTTTTGATATTGGATTAGCTAGATAACGCAAATCTAATACACCTAATACATCATCTAATGACTCACCAATCACAAAGAAGCGAGCATGTCGAGTTTTATCTACTTGTTTCATAAGTTCTGAAAAGGTTATATTTTTTGGCAAAGTTACCATCTCAGATCTTGGAATCATAACTTCTTTAACCTGTGTATCTTTTAGAGCAAAAACTCCTTCAAGAATATTCTTCTCATCTGGTTTTAAACCTGTTACATTATCTGTCTCTATAAGTGTTTCTAATTCTCCTGCTGATAAACCCGAGTTTAAAGAATCCCATTTGTTATTTAAATTGAACAAGCCTAAACATGCGCTAGCAAAGAATTCTATTGTCTTAACTATAGGATTCATTCCTTTTCTTACGGCATCGAATATTGTGGTTAACCTTAATGCAGCAGATTCTGGATTGTTAATTACTAAGGCTTTTGGAATTAGTCCAGAAACAAGAGTAACAACAAAAACAACTAATAAAAATAATAGAAGATCATAAAATCTATTTGATATAAAATTGCTTTTCCAATAATCATTAGCCAGGTTATTGCTGAGCCATCCAATTGCAATTAATGAAATTGTTACTCCAAATTGAGAAGCAATTAATGAAGACCTAAAGCGCTTTTGGATTTTTAAAATTGAAAAAGCTCCTTTCTTTTTTTCCTCTATTAACCTTAAAACTTTACTTGGCCTAATTAATAAAAAAGAGAGTTCACTCGCGGCGAAAAAAGCTGGTAAAAATAAAAGAAATAAAAGTAGAGTTATTTTCATTCAATGACAAATAAATAATGGGGGTGGCGAGGATCGAACTCGCCTTAGCCAAATTATGAGTTTGGTGCATTCACCAGATTGCTACACCCCCAAGGAAATTTATGCAATTTTAATTACATTGAATTTCAATATACAATATAAAAATAATATTTCAAAAAACACCTCATTAGGAAGTTTTTGTGAGATTTCTTTTTTTTCTTCTAATCTTTAAATATAAATTTAATTTTTACTAATGGGCAAATTCTCGGATAAGTATGATTTAAATAAAGCAAAATTGTTAAAACAGTTAATTGAAAAATCTTACAAAAAAGGAAGCTTTACTTTATCTTCAGGAAAAAAAAGCAGTCATTATTTGAACTGTAAACCGGTCTCTTTAAATGGCGAAGGCCTAAACTTAATAAGTGATTTGTTTTTAGAGCTAAAGGACTCAAAGTCAAAAGCTGTAGCAGGATTGACATTAGGTGCAGATCCTATCGTAAGTGGATTAATAGTTAAAGCAGCTTCTCAAGGCCTAGACCTTGATGGTTTAATAATTCGAAAAGAAATTAAAAAATACGGTACCAAAGCTGGAATAGAGGGCCCTATATTAGAAGAAGGGACTTTGGTAACTGTCTTAGAAGATGTGGTTACAACTGCTGGTTCAGTAATAAAAGCTATAAAAAAATTACGAGAAAATAATTATATTGTTGAGGAAGTTTTATCTATAGTTGATAGAAAAGAAGGGGGATTTGAAGCTCTTAACAATGAAAATGTTAAATTAAAGAGTCTTTTTACAATTAAAGACTTTTTATAATTATTTCAAAATGCAAGATATAAAAAAAAAGTTTTGGCTTGAAAAATTTGATTGTTTTTCTGTTACTGGAAAAGATGCCAGAAGATTTTTGAATGGAATAACAACTGGGAATATTATAAATTCAGAAAATAAAGTTATCAAAACTTGTTGGTTAACTCCCAATGGAGTTTTAAGATCATTAATTGAAATTATTTTTTTAGAAAGAAAATTAGAAGTAATTGTCTTAGCGGGTAACACTCATGAAATAATTGATTACTTTAATCAAATTATTTTTCCATCCGATGATGTACTTATAAGTGAACCTTGCTTGATAAATAGAATTCAGGAAATTGATAAATCTAGTTCATGGAGAACTTACGAGCCTATTTTCTTCAAAACAGAAGATAAAGAATTTGAAATATATAAAAATAAAATAAATTTCCTGAATGTCAATGATTTAAAACTTTGGAAGATTAATCAGGCAATACCCTCTTTAGAAATGGAAATAAACGGAAAAAATAATCCTCTTGAGCTCGGATTAAAAGATCTTATAGACTTTAATAAAGGTTGTTATCTAGGACAAGAAACAATGTCAAAAATAAAAAATGTTTCTT
>CACGPQ010000035.1 GCA_902574955.1 uncultured Synechococcaceae cyanobacterium | reverse complement strand
TCGGTAATTACAGGTTTGACTAGTATTTTGCCTGTTTCATTGATGGGACCATTGATTTTTGTTATTGGAATATTATTAATAGGGATTGGACAAAATAGAAGTATTAATTCTATTCAAAAAGCGCTTGTTCCAGAAAAAGATACATTTTTAGTTGATGCATTAAGAGTTAAAAGTAAATTAAACAGAGGCCCAAATATTGTGGCAATTGGGGGAGGTACAGGCTTATCTACTTTACTAAAAGGCTTAAAAAATTACAGTAGTAATATTACAGCAATCGTAACTGTATCTGATGATGGTGGTAGTAGTGGAATTCTTAGAAAACAATTAGGTGTGCAACCTCCTGGAGATATTAGAAATTGTTTGGCAGCCTTATCAAACGAAGAACCCATTTTAACTAGATTATTTCAGTATCGATTTTCAGGGGGAAGTGGTCTGGAAGGTCATAGTTTTGGAAATCTATTCTTGTCAGCTTTAACAACAATTACAGGTAGTTTAGAAAAAGCAGTTCAAGCCTCTAGTAAGGTTTTAGCTGTACAAGGTCAAGTTTTACCTGCAACAAATATTGATGTTATGTTATGGGCCGAATTAGAAGATGGTGAAAAAATTTTTGGTGAAAGCAAGATCAGTAAAACTAAGAAATTAATTTCGAGGATTGGTTACCTACCAGAAAATCCTTCAGCTCTTCCAAGTGCTCTTGAATCCATAAAAGAAGCTGATTTAATTGTTCTTGGCCCAGGTAGTCTATACACTTCTTTATTGCCTAATTTGTTAGTACCAGAGATAGTAGATGCCTTATTGCAAAGTAATGCTCCTAAAATTTATATAAGTAATTTGATGACTCAGCCTGGAGAAACAGATGGACTTGATGTCTATCAACATATCAAAGCAATAGAAAAACAATTATCAAATTTTGGAGTTAATACTCGAATTTTTAACTCAATCTTATCTCAGATTCAATTTGAAAAGTCTCCATTAGTAGATTATTACGAAAGTAGAGGAGCAGAGCCTGTCAAATGTAATAAAGAAAAATTATTGTCTGAGGGTTATTATGTTTTGCAAGCACCATTATATTCAAAAAGAATAACTCCAACCCTTAGACATGATCCAAGGAGACTAGCAAGAGCAGTTATGTTTGTTTATCGCAAATTAAAGAGATTAAATTAATAAGCATCTTGAAGTTCATAGAAATCTGGCTGAATATAATCTTTCCTTAATGGCCATCCTCTCCAATCTTCAGGCATTAATAATCTTTTAGGATTTGGATGATCAACAAAATTTATTCCATACATATCAAAAGTTTCTCTTTCTTGCCAATCACTTCCTTTAAAAATTTCATACAAACTAGGGATGGATAAATCAGAATCTCTTTTTAGGAAAACTTTTAATCTGACTTCTTTAATTTTTTTAATTTTTTGTAAATCATCAACAGTTATAAAATGGTAGAAACTCACAAGATTTTTACCTGGTCCTTCGTCATATCCTCCTTGACATTGGAGATAATTGAAACCGTAATTTCTCAAGGCAGATACTGCTTCATATAGTTTGTTGGGTTCAACAGAAATGTTTTCAATTCCTATGTGATCATCAGATAATGATTGATTTGGAATTCCATCTTTAGACAAAGATTGGCTTATAAACCCTTCTTTTTCTACAGAAGAATCTGAGGATGTGGCTAAACCGTCTTTTTCCATTAATCTTCTACAGAATTAATAATTTCAGTTTTTTCGGTGTTTTCAGGTAATTTGGTTATTTTTTCTTTTTTGGAGGAGGGTATGACGTTAGTTGAAGTTTTGCTTAGATATTCACCTGTATTTTCTGAGAAAACGAGATTCATTTCGTGATCAGATGTTATGTATCGGTGAGTTTGCTCTGTTTTTGTGCGCTCTAAAATTGATTCGTTACCAACTTTTTTTCTTAATTTAATTACAGCATCAAAGATCGCTTCTGGTCTTGGTGGGCATCCTGGGAGGTATAAATCAACTGGTATTAATTTATCAACGCCTCTTACAGCAGTTGTAGAATCTGCACTGAACATTCCCCCTGTGATTGTGCAAGCACCCATAGCGATAACATACTTTGGCTCAGGCATTTGTTCATAAAGTCTCACTAGGGCTGGAGCCATCTTCATCGTTACTGTTCCTGCAACTATTAGCAAATCTGCTTGCCTTGGGGAGCTTCTAGGTACTAATCCAAATCTATCAAAATCAAATCTAGATCCGATTAAGGCCGCAAATTCTATAAAACAACAAGCTGTTCCATACAAGAGAGGCCATAGGCTACTTAGTCTAGCCCAATTATGAAGGTCGTCTAAACTTGTCAATATAATATTTTCGCTTAAATCTGTAGTAACTTGGGGTCCACCAAGAGGATTGCAATTTCCTTCTCGGATTTCTCTTATTGCTTTTGGGGATAATTGTGGATTCAATTTTTTAACTCCATTCTAGAGCACCTTTTCTCCATGCGTATGCCAAAGCGATAACAAGTATTGCAATGAAAATTAAAGCCTCAATAAAAGCTAGTAAGCCTAATCTATTGAAGGCAACAGCCCAAGGATAAAGGAATACCGTCTCAACATCAAATATAACGAAAACTAAGGCAAACATGTAATAACGAATATTAAATTGAATCCAAGCTCCTCCTATAGGCTCCATTCCAGATTCATATGTAAGTTTTCTTTCCCCTGTTCTGCCTTTTGGGGCAACGATAAGATTAGTAACTAGAGCTAATATTGGTACCGCTGCGGCAATGAGAAGGAAACCTAAAAAATATTCATAGCCAGTTAATAAAAACATCTTAAAAATTAATTTTGAATAAAAGTCGCTTAATTAAGCAAAATCTTTTAAAGTTCTTAAAGAACAATAATAAACCGTGAGTGAAAACATTCAACCAGCCTCTGAGGAAAACAAAATAGTTGAAGACTTTGAGAAAGAAAAACTTTCTGAAAACTCCACAGAAGAAAATGTTAAACAAACTATCCTTAATTTAGAACAAAATAGATTCGAATGTAGAAGTTGTGGATACATTTATGATCCGTCTGAAGGAAATAAAAAATTAAATATACCTAAAAATACACCTTTTTCAGAGTTGGATGGTAATACATTTGCTTGCCCTGTTTGTCGAGCCGGGAAAAATTTTTATAAGGACATTGGATCTAGAGCAAAACCTAGTGGATTTGAAGAGAATTTAGTTTATGGATTTGGATTTAATAGTTTACCTCCTGGACAAAAAAATATATTAATTTTTGGAGGGTTGGCGTTTGCTGCTGCTATGTTCCTTTCTTTGTACTCTTTGCATTAATATAATTAAATGAAAAAATTTATTACCAGTATTCCTAATCTTCTTTTATCTGTAGTTCTCTGTTTTGTTTTAAGCAGTTGTTCAACTACAGGTGTCAAGATGAATGAAAGCAGCCCTTGGAAAACAATTCAGTTTGCAGATCAGGCTAATGCTTTAGATGTTGACTTTATAGATGATAATCATGGGTTTTTAGTAGGCTCAAACAGATTAATTATGGAATCTACTGATGGTGGTGAAACATGGGAAAAAAGATCATTAGATATTTCTGCTGAAGAGAACTTTCGCCTTCTCGATATTGATTTCAAGGGTTCTGAAGGTTGGTTAATAGGTCAACCCTCTCTTGTAATGCATACTTTCGATGAAGGTAAAAATTGGACTAGGCTTTCACTTGGGAAGTTACCAGGCCAGCCTTTCTTAGTTACTACTATTGATGAAGGGGTTGCTCAATTGGCAACAACCTCAGCAGCTATTTATGAAACTTCCAATAGCGGTGAAACATGGGAGGCAAAAGTATCAGATCCTTCGGAACAGGGAGGTATAAGAGATTTAAGGAGAACATCTAGTGGTGATTATGTGAGCGTGAGCAGTCTTGGAAATTTCTTCTCTACTCTTGATAGTGATAGCAATACTTGGATTGCTCACCAAAGAGCAAGTAGTAAGAGAGTTCAAAGCATTGGTTTCAATCCAGAAGGAAGTTTATGGATGCTTTCAAGAGGTGCGGAAATTAGATTTAATGAAGATTCTAATAATCTAGAAAGTTGGTCAAAGCCTATAATCCCTATTCTTAATGGTTACAATTACTTAGATATGGGATGGGATCCAAATGGTGACATATGGGCTGGCGGTGGTAATGGCACTTTAATAGTAAGTAAAGATCAAGGTAAAACTTGGAATTCAGATCCTCTTGCTTCTGCATTGCCTACTAATTATATAAAAATAGTTTTCCTTGATAAGGAGTCTTTAGATAATCAAAAAGGATTCATACTTGGCGAGCGTGGTTACATTCTTAAATGGAATGGCTAAATCTGTAATAACTCAAGAAAATAATAAAAAAAATCTTAATTTTGGATGAATTTAACAACTGTCTGTAACCAAGCTGTTAATTTCTTCGCGAACTTATGATTTTACACTGTAAGATCATATGGTAAACATTTGTGATTATGGCCGCAGGTTCAACGGGTGAACGCCCATTCTTTGAAATAATCACCAGTATTAGGTACTGGATTATTCATGCAGTAACATTACCAGCTATTTTTATAGCAGGCTTCTTATTCGTATACACAGGTTTGGCTTACGACGCTTTCGGTACTCCTCGTCCGGATAGTTATTTTCAGGCATCTGAAGCAAAAGCTCCCGTCGTAACACAAAGATTTGATGCGAAGTCCCAACTTGATTTAAGAACAAAATAACTATGTCTAATTCTCAAGCTCCAATGCAGGCTGCGGAAGTCCGCGTTTATCCTATATTTACTGTTCGTTGGCTAGCAGTTCACGCTTTAGCTATTCCATCAGTATTCTTTTTGGGTTCCATTGCTGCTATGCAATTCGTAGCCCGATAAATTTAACAATCATGCAAGTAAACGAAAATCCTAACAAAGTTCCAGTTGAACTTAATCGTACAAGCCTTTATTTAGGCTTACTATCAGTCTTTGTATTGGGAATTTTATTTTCCAGTTACTTTTTCAATTAAATTAAAACTATGAGTAAATTAAAAGGACCTGATGGAAGAATTCCAGATAGACTTCCCGACGGTAGACCAGCAGTTGCATGGGAAAGAAGATGGACTGAAGGAACTCTTCCTCTATGGCTTGTTGCTACAGCAGGTGGAATTGCAGTTATCTTCGTTTTAGGTATATTCTTCTATGGTTCATACCAAGGCGTTGGAGCCGGAGGCTAACAAATCCTTTCCTTAACCTGATAATCACTTATATCAAATAAGCCTAATAAGAATCAGTAAATATCCTTAGCTTTTCTTTTGTGGAGCTTGGGATATTTTCTTTTTGGGTTATTAATCCATCTTTTAATGAAAAATGAGACTTACTTTTTGGTCTTTCTTTTTCAATTAATTTAGCTACTTCAAATATTATTTTATTAGCCACTTCAGTATTTGATCTAAGATTATCCAAAACCATCTCTACAGAAACTTCTTGATGAGTTTGATGCCAGCAATCGTAATCAGTAACCATAGATAAGGAGGAGTAAGCTATTTCAGCTTCTTTAGCTAATCTTGCTTCTGTGTGGTTAGTCATTCCAATTATTGAACATCCCCAACTCCTATATAAATTAGATTCTGCTCTAGTTGAGAAAGCGGGGCCTTCCATTGCTAGATAGGTACCCCCTCTATGTAATTGTCTACCGCCAGGAATATTTTTTTCTCCGATTTCACTTAATATACGTGATAAATTTGTGCAGAAGGGATCTCCCATAGTTACATGAGCAACAGCTCCCTCGTTAAAGAAGGTTGCAGGTCTATTTTTTGTCCGGTCTATAAATTGATCTGGAACAACTATATCAAGTGGCCTTATCTGTTCTTGTAATGAACCAACTGCTGATGGAGCAATAATCCACCTTACTCCTATTGATCTTAGAGCCCAAATATTAGCTTTGTAAGGAATTTCAGAAGGATTTAAACTATGTGTTTTGCCATGTCTAGGAATAAATGCTATCTCTAGGTTTCCAAGATTATATACT
>CACGPQ010000034.1 GCA_902574955.1 uncultured Synechococcaceae cyanobacterium | reverse complement strand
GAATTAAATAATGAGATTTATAATTTACCAAATTTTCCCAGCAAAGACGCACCTGTTGGAAAAGATGAACGTGATAATATACAAATAAAAACTTGGGGAGATCCTATTAGAAAAGAGAATATAAAATCACACTGGGAAATAGGAGAAAGTCTTAATATTTTTGACTCTGTAAAATCAACAAAAATATCAAAAAGTCGTTTCATTACCCTTGTTGGTAGTGGTGCCAGATTAGAGAGGGCATTGATTAATTTTATGCTCGATATTCACACTAAAAATGGTTATTTAGAATTAATGCCTGCAGCTTTGGTAAATTCAGAGAGTCTTAAGGGATCTGGACAATTGCCTAAATTTGCAAATGAAAGTTTTAAATGCTCTAATGACGATTTATGGCTTTCTCCAACAGCTGAAGTTCCACTAACTGCTTTTCATAGAAACGAGATTATTGATCCCAAGCTTTTACCTATCAAGTATGTTGCATATAGTCCATGTTTTAGAAGAGAAGCTGGAAGTTATGGAAGGGATACTAAAGGTTTAATTAGACTTCATCAATTCAATAAAGTTGAGCTTTATTGGTTTTGTGATCCAAGTAAATCTTTAGAAGCTCATAAAAAAATTACTTCTGATGCAGAGAGCATTTTAAAAAAGCTCAACTTACCGTACAGATTAGTTGATATTTGTACTGGAGACTTAGGCTTTTCTTCTAGTAGAACTTTTGATCTTGAAGTTTGGCTTCCGAGTAGTAAATGTTATAGAGAAATTTCAAGTTGCAGTAATTGCCTTGACTTTCAAGCACGTAGATCATCAATAAGATCAAAAATTGACAAAAAAAATACATATTTACATACCTTAAATGGCAGCGGACTTGCTGTTGGAAGAACAATGGCCGCGATACTTGAAAATGGCCAGCAAAGAGATGGTAGCGTTAAGATTCCAGATGCTCTGGTTCCATATTTTGGATCAAATTTTTTAAAAACTGCTTAATATAAAATAATGAACGTTTTAACTTCAATAACAGTACTTGGATTTCTCATATTTTTTCATGAGATGGGGCATTTTCTTGCAGCTATTTTACAAGGTATTTATGTTGATGGATTTTCGATCGGCTTTGGACCCTCAATTATTCAAAAAAAATTTAGAGATATTACTTATTCATTCAGAGCCTTTCCTCTTGGAGGGTTTGTATCCTTTCCTGATGAAGAGATAAATAATATTGACCCTAAAGATCCAAATCTTTTAAAAAATAGGCCAATAATTCAAAGAGTTATTGTGATTTCAGCTGGAGTATTCGCTAACTTAATCCTCGCTTACACAATTTTGATTATAAATGTAACAACTGTTGGAATTCCATTTGATCCAGAACCAGGTATTTTAGTTTTGGCGACTCAACCTGAGAAGGCTGCCTATCTTGCTGGCTTAGAACCAGGAGATAAAATATTAGAAATTGAAACTAGTACTTTAGGTATTGGTGATCAAGCAGTTTCTGCCTTAGTAAAAGAAATTCAAAATTCATCAGATGTACCAATTTCAATAAAAATCGAAAGAGATGGGATTTTCAAAGATTTAACTTTGATACCAAAAAATGTTGATGGTAGAGGAACAATAGGTGCTCAATTGCAACCGAATATAAAAAAAGAAACTAAAAAGACAAAAAATGTTTTCGAACTTTTTAAATACACCAATAATGAGTTTTCATCACTTTTAGTAAAAACAATTCAAGGTTACAAAGGATTAATAACAAACTTCTCCTCAACAGCTCAACAATTAAGTGGGCCCGTCAAAATCGTTGAAATTGGTGCTCAACTATCTCAACAAGGAGGAACAGGGATATTATTATTTGCCGCACTAATTTCTATAAATTTAGCAGTTCTTAATTCTTTACCCTTACCACTATTAGATGGGGGACAACTTGTTTTCACTTTGATTGAGGGTTTTAGAGGAAAACCAGTACCAGTTAAGGTACAAATGGTTGTTACTCAATCAAGTTTTTTTCTTTTAGTTGGACTTAGTGTACTGCTAATTATAAGGGATACTAGTCAACTTATAATAGTACAAAGATTATTAAACCAATAAATAAATTTTTAAAATTGTTATCCAAGCTGTTAATATAGAAAAAAGTTTAAAAATTCTAATAAATGGCAAAAAAGTCCATGATTGCGAGAGAAGTCAAACGCAAAAAGCTTGTACAGAAATATGCTGCAAAAAGAAAATCATTATTAGATGAATTCAATGCTGCAAAAGATCCAATGGAAAGATTAGAAATACATAGAAAGATACAGGCTTTACCTAGAAATTCAGCCCCTAATAGAGTTAGAAATAGATGTTGGGCAACTGGTAAACCAAGAGGAGTTTACAGAGACTTTGGTCTTTGCAGGAACCAGCTAAGACAACGAGCTCATAATGGTGAGCTTCCTGGAGTAGTTAAATCAAGTTGGTAGTACAAGTAAATTTTTTAATTTATTTCTACTGTAGAGTACGAATTTAAAAAATTAAAAATCATTTTTGGAACAATTTTAAGAATTTTTATAGCTTATTTAAATAATTTACTCAATATGTCCCTATAAAATGTAAGAATAAATTATGTATAGATTTATAATTTAAAAAGTGGAAGGACAAAATAAGTCGATCACGTTTGACGGACGAGAGATACGACTAACTACAGGACTATATGCTCCTCAAGCAAACGGATCAGTAATGATTGAATGCGGTGACACATCTCTATTAGTTACAGCAACAAAAACCACAAAAAAAGATTCTTCAGACTTTCTACCTCTAATATGTGACTATGAGGAGAAATTATATGCTGCAGGAAGAATTCCTGGTGGTTTCATGAGGAGAGAAGGTCGCCCTCCAGAAAGAGCGACTTTAATCGCAAGATTGATAGACAGGCCCATGAGGCCACTTTTCCCATCATGGATGAGAGACGAGATACAAATAGTTGCTTCTTGTCTTTCTCTAGATGAAAGAGTTCCAGCAGATGTCTTAGCTGTTACTGGGGCTTCGATAGCAACTTTACTTGGAGAGATTCCATTCTATGGTCCAATGGCGGCAGTTAGAGTTGGTCTCATAGGAGACGATTTCATCTTAAATCCAAGTTATAGAGAAATAGAGAGAGGAGATCTAGACATCGTTGTAGCAGGTTCAGCTGAGGGAATTGTCATGATTGAGGCAGGTGCTAACCAGTTATCGGAGCAAGATACTATCGAAGCTATAGATTTTGGGTATGAAGCAGTTACTGAACTTATTAAATCGCAAGAAGATTTACTAAAAGATTTAGGAATAAAACAGATTAAGCCATCTGACCCTGAAGAAGATAAAACATTGCCTTCTTATTTAGAGAAAAATTGCACAAAACCGATTGAATTAGTTTTAAAAAAATTTGATCTTTCTAAGGAAGAGAGAGATCTTGAACTCGAAAAAATAAAAGTTGAGACTCAAGATAAAATTGATTCTTTGAAAGAGGACAATCAATTAAAAGTTCTTCTTTCAGAGAATGATAAGTTGTTAAGTTCCGACTTTAAAAAATTAACAAAAAAATTAATGAGGTCGCAAATTATTAACGATGGGAAAAGAGTTGATGGAAGGGATCTCGACGAAGTTAGAAAAATATCAGCTTCTGCGGGAATTCTTCCAAAAAGAGTTCATGGTTCTGCATTATTCCAAAGAGGTTTAACCCAAGTTTTATCTACAACCACATTAGGTACTCCTAGTGATGCTCAAGAAATGGATGACCTGAATCCAAGCACTGAAAAAACTTATCTACATCACTACAATTTCCCTCCTTATTCAGTTGGAGAAACAAGACCAATGAGAACTCCTGGGAGAAGGGAAATTGGACATGGTGCGTTAGCAGAGAGAGCATTAATACCTGTATTGCCTGGCAAAGAAACATTTCCCTATGTTTTAAGGGTAGTTAGCGAAGTTTTAAGTTCCAACGGATCAACTTCAATGGGTTCTGTATGTGGAAGCACGCTTTCATTATTGGATGCAGGGGTTCCTTTAAAAGCTCCTGTAAGTGGTACTGCCATGGGCTTAATCAAAGAAGGTAATGAAGTACGTATCCTTACAGATATTCAAGGCATTGAAGACTTTCTTGGAGATATGGACTTTAAAGTGGCGGGTACTGATAAGGGCATAACTGCTTTACAAATGGATATGAAAATTACGGGTCTTCCAGTCTCTATTATTTCTGATGCGATTAAAAAAGCACGTCCTGCAAGATTACATATTTTAGAAAAAATGCAAGCAGCAATAGACAAGCCTCAAGATGCACTATCTCCTCATGCTCCCCGACTATTAAGCTTTAGAATTGACCCTGAGCTTATAGGAACAGTTATTGGACCCGGAGGAAGAACTATTAAAGGAATCACAGAAAGAACTAATACAAAAATAGATATAGAAGATGGTGGGATTGTCACTATTGCTTCTCATGACGGAGCTGCTGCAGAAGAAGCTCAAAAGATAATAGAGGGATTAACGCGCAAGGTTCACGAAGGTGAGATCTTCTCAGGAGTTGTAACAAGAATAATCCCCATAGGTGCTTTCGTAGAAATATTGCCAGGCAAAGAAGGAATGGTTCACATTTCTCAGTTATCTGAGGCAAGGGTTGAGAGAGTGGAAGATGTAGTTAGACAAGGAGATGAGGTGACCGTAAGAGTTAGAGAAATTGATAGCAGAGGAAGAATTAACCTTACTTTAAGAGGTGTAGGCCAAAATAATGGAATGTCTTATCCAGAACCAACCCCTACTCCAGTTGCTCCACTAAATTAAAAACTAAAGAGGATAAATTGCGTTATCCTCAATAATTTTCTTTATTTCGAGACAAATACTCCTGTGAGTATTCATATCACTAGTTGCGACTATAATTCCCCCTTGTTGAAAACTAGTTTTTCCATAAGTTAATTCTTGATTATCTAGATTTGTAATTGCTCCACCAGCTGCTTTGAGAATAGATTCTGGGGCCGCAAAATCCCAATCTTTAGGTGAGCTTTTCCCCGGTAAACTTAGACAAATATAAATATCACTATCTCCTTTAACTATAGATGCAATTTTGCAGCCAATGCTTCCCATGATTTCAACTTTGTGAAAATTAATTTTTTGAATTAAATTTCTCAAAATTTCATTTCCATGATTTTTACTCGTTACTAAAGTCATTTCTTGAAGATTCTTATTATTCACTAGATTTTGCTGATATTTTGTACCATCTCTTTTTTCACACCAAGTTTTTTTCCCATCTGTAATCCATAATTGATTTTTATCTGGAATCAAAACAAACCCAATATATGGTTTTTGTTTAAAGTTCAATGCCAAATGCATTGCATAGTTACCAGTTCCCTGGATGAAATCTTTCGTTCCATCAAGAGGATCAAGAACCCAAATCCAATCTCTCTTACTATTAAAAACTTTTGAAGAATTTTTTACATTTTCTTCACTCAAAATATCCCATTTAATATTTTTATATTTTTCATTTATTTTTTTTATCATTAATTCATTAACCTTTAAATCGGCTAAAGTCACAGGATCTTCTTCATTATCATTTTTGAGTATATTTCTTTTATCGTCTGAATCTTCTAACAATTTAGAGTAATAAAGCAAAATATCTGCTGCTTGCCAGCTTAAAATTCTTATATCATCGATAAGATTATTAAAGGGTAAATTAATCATTAAATGAATAATAATTCTTTATTATCCCATAGAACAGAAGAACCGGAAAACGGTACTTTATATTTAGTAGGCACCCCAATTGGAAATTTAAATGATATATCCCAAAGAGCATTAAATATTCTCAATAATGTTTCTTTAGTTGCCTGTGAAGATACAAGACAAACAAGAAAATTAATGAACAAATTTAATATTTCAAATAAACTTATAAGTTTTAATAAACAAAATTCTTCAATAAAAATTCCAAAACTAGTCAAGGATCTCAAAGAAGGAAAATCCATAGCTATTGTGAGTGATGCTGGTATGCCAGGAATTTGCGATCCGGGAGAGAATATTACTAAAAGAGTA
>CACGPQ010000033.1 GCA_902574955.1 uncultured Synechococcaceae cyanobacterium | reverse complement strand
CATTGGCAATATTAAAGAATTTAAAAAATTAAAATCCATTTTGCAAAAAGAATTAAATAAAAATATTGATCTTTACTTCTATAATTTTGGAGATAATAAAAAAGAATCATTAGAAAATTATGATGGTATTATTTTAAACTCATCAAATAAAAATGCCAAAATTGAAGTAAATAAATTAGTTAAAGTAAATATCCCAACTTTAAATTTATTGCAATGGTGCCAAATTTATATGAATAGAATACCTTCTGAAATAGTAAATACTATAGATATTGTAAATTTACAAAATTCAAAGAATAATTTTATTGAAGAAAGATTAAAGAGATTTGGTGATATTTTTATTTCAATATTTTTAATTATAGTTTCTTTTCCATTTTTATTATTGATTTGTATTTTGATTAAATTAGAAGATAATGGACCATTATTTTATGCTCAAAAAAGAATTGGTAAAGATTATTCAGTTTTTAAAATTTATAAAATAAGAAGTATGAAAATAAATGCAGAAAACAACGGCGCTGAATGGTCATCTCCTAATGATCCAAGAATTACTTTGGTAGGTAAATTTATTAGAAAAACCAGACTAGATGAATTGCCCCAGTTATTATCAGTCATTAGTGGAGATATGAGCCTTATAGGGCCAAGACCAGAAAGGCCAGAATTTTATGATATCTTAAATGATTTAATCCCTAATTTTGCAATTAGAAGTAAGATAAAACCTGGATTGAGTGGTTGGGCACAAGTAAATTATCCTTACGGTTCTTCAGTTGAAGACTCGCTTTATAAATTAAGTTATGATCTTTATTACATGAGAAATTATTCTTTTTTTCTTGATTTTATTATTTTAATCAAAACAATTAAGATAATTATTCATGCCAATGGGAGATAATAAAATTCATGAAAACAAATCATAAAAGAGCTTTAATTACAGGGATAACTGGCCAAGACGGAAGTTATTTAGCTGAATTTCTTCTTAAAAAGGGCTATGAAATACATGGTATCAAAAGAAGATCAAGCACTTTCAATACTAAAAGGATTGATCATTTATATGAAGATCCTCACGTTAAATCTCAAAAATTCATACTTCATTATGGAGATTTAACAGACAGCTCTAGTCTTATAAGAGTTATTCAACAAGTAAAGCCAGATGAGATTTATAATTTAGGCGCTCAAAGTCATGTAAAAGTAAGTTTTGAATCGCCAGAATATACCGCAAATAGTGATGCGTTAGGAACCCTAAGAATCCTAGAGGCCCTTAGAATTTTAGACCTTTCTAAAACAACAAAGTTTTATCAAGCAAGTACCTCTGAACTTTATGGTTTAGTTCAAGAAATACCACAAAAAGAAACAACCCCCTTTTATCCAAGAAGTCCTTATGCAATTGCCAAATTATATTCTTATTGGATTACCATAAATTACAGAGAAGCCTATGGCATGTTTGCTTGCAATGGTATCTTGTTTAATCATGAAAGTCCGAGAAGAGGTGAAACATTTGTCACAAAAAAAATCACAAGAGCTTTGGCAAGAATTAATGAGGGCCTAGAAAAATGTTTATATCTAGGCAACATAGATTCATTGAGAGATTGGGGACATGCAAAAGACTATGTAGAAATGCAATGGTTAATGCTTCAGCAAGATAAACCAGAAGACTTTGTAATATCAACAGGCACTCAATCAAGTGTAAGGGAATTTGTTGAATTAAGTGCTTTTGAGCTTGGCTGGGGGGCTAGCGATAAAAAAGCAATATTATGGTCAGGCAAAGATGAAAATGAGATTGGAAGGAGAGCAGATACAGGAGAAATAGTTATAAGGATAGATCCAAGATATTTTAGACCTACTGAAGTAGAAACACTTTTAGGAGATTCTACAAAAGCAAGAAATAAGTTAGGGTGGGAACCGAAAATTTCTCTTAAAGAACTTATAGCTGAGATGATAGCTTTTGATATTGAAGAAGCAAAAAAAGAATCTTTATTAAAATCCAAAGGATATCAAATCAATAGCTCACTTGAATCTCCTCCATTCAAATAATTAAATTATACTTAAATGGATCTTATTAAAAAAAATGAACGAATCTTTATTGCAGGACATAATGGCATGGCTGGTAGTGCAATACTGAGATCATTTAAAAAAAAAGGTTACCAAAACATATTGACAGTATCGCGGAAAGAACTAGATCTATCATCTCCAAAAGAAGTAGAAGAATGGTTTAAGAAAAAAAGACCTGAAATTGTAGTTTTAGCAGCTGCGAAAGTAGGAGGCATATTAGCTAACAATGAATTTCCAACTGATTTTCTTTTAGAAAATTTAAAAATCCAAAATAACATAATTGAAAATTCATGGAAATATAATGTCCATAGGCTTTTATTTTTGGGGAGTAGTTGTATTTTTCCGAAATATGCTCCTCAGCCAATAAAGGAAGAATATCTTTTACATAGTCCGCTTGAACCAACAAACCAATGGTATGCAATTGCTAAAATAGCTGGACTAAAACTTTGCGAAGCTTTTAGAAAACAGTACGACTTTGATGCTATAAGCCTAATGCCAACAAATTTATATGGACCAGGAGATAATTACAATTTAGAAACAAGTCATGTAATACCAGCATTAATAAGGAAATTTCACAATGCCAAAGTTAAAAAAGAAAAACAAGTTTTTTGTTGGGGTAGTGGCAAGCCAAAAAGAGAATTCTTACACGTTGATGATCTGGGGGAAGCATCTGTATTTGTTTTAGAAAAATGGGATCCAAAAAGTAAAAACTCACCAAAAACATCTAATAATGAGATATTAAATCATCTTAATGTAGGCCAAGGTATTGATTGCACCATAAAATACTTAGCTGAAATGATCGCGGAAAATTTTGAATATAGCGGTGAAATAATTTGGGACAATAGTAAACCTGATGGTACTCCAAAAAAATTGTTAGACATAAGAAACATTACTAATTTAGGCTGGTCTCCAAAAATATCCCTAGAAAAAGGGATAAAAATGACAATTAAGAGTTATTTAGAGGAAATAAATTCAAGAAAATTAAGAATTTAAATCAATTAATTATTTTTCGAAAAGGAGCGCAAGAATAACTATCATTATTATTTATACTGAAGAATGTATTCTTAGAATAAGCCATATTGCCTAACTTCAAAGATTGCCAACCTATTGCAATAATTAGAAATGACAAAAGGAACAAATTCTTAAATTTTGATCTTATTATTGAAAATACAAATAAAAGTGTTATTGGGAATATAATCAGTATGAAAGGTTGATATGTTCGCCTCACTAAGGCTGAAAGAAATGGTTGAGTTAAACCTAAGTAAATCATAAGAGTTGTATAACTTATCAAAGTCATATTTAAAACTCGAAAAAAAATAAATTTTTTTGGTATTAGAAAAAAACTGTAAAGAATAAGAAAAGCAGTTAATACGACAGATGCAAACAAGCCAGGAGAATCGTATGTAAAACCAAAATTATTTTCTTGATAAAGATTAATTAAATCAGATGCTGATGGAGAATATAACGTAAAAATATAAATTAACCTATTTCCTATTAAAAAATAAAAAGAAGCTAATACAACAACAAAAAATAAAAATATATATAAATTCTTAGTTGTAAATGTTGATTTAAATTTAATCGCAAATTTAATAAATTGTTCCTTTTGGAAAGCAAGTTTATAAACAAAAAGATTTAATAAATAAAATATAGAAAAAAGAAAAATTATAGGTGCTGAGCTATGAATTAAAAATGAAAAAAGAAAAGTTAAAAAAACAAATAAACTACTATAGTTAATTTTTCTCAAACTGACATTACTAGTGTAAGAAACTACGTGCTTTAATTTTCTTATGATAAATGCGTAGAAAGATATTGAAAATACAGATATAAACAATAGTTGTCTTGTATTGTTTGAAACCATCTCAAAAGAGAGAGGATTGAATAAACTTATAAAAGAAATAGTAAAAAAATCAAACGAATTTATTAAGCCAGTTTTAAAAAAGAAATATCTAAGCGATAGTAAAAAAATTAGAACAGCTAAAAAATGAACAATCGTTACAGATACATCAGAATTTAAAATATTCGCTAAGAAAAAAAACAATCTGGAACCTGGTTCATACTGTTTATAACCATAATCTTGCATTAAAAATTGTAGTCTGCTTAAATCATGAGTACAACTAGATCCAAGTGCTATATAAATAGATATTAATATTGAATAGATATAAGTCATTGCCAATTAATACAATGCGGTTTCGTATTATGTAATTTATTTATATGTGTTAATTTGATAATTTGTTTTTTATCAGGTGTATATACATAATCATGGAATGTGAATGCCATAGCTAGAGTCAAAGATGATGAATTACACAAAATTGATTTTGATTGATACGATTCAATTATTATTTGATTTAAAAATTCATCTTGATTTTTATAGCTTGGAATAGTAACTTTTAAGCCTAATTCCTTTAAAGAATTATATAAAAGTTCCAAGTCAAAATCATCAGTGTAAATTTTAACCTTAGCTAAATTTTCTTTCTCACAAACTTTAGAAATAGCATTGATCCATGTATTTTCATCATAAACTAACAAATCAAAAGGTCTAAATTTTGCAAAGTCACTATTTCTTATATGCACCAAAAGAAATTCATTCGAACTACTTTTATTAATATCTTTTCTTTTTGGGAGCAACTTTTTAGAAAGTATTTCTTTTATTTTCTTCTTATGCTTTATAACCAAATTCCAATTTCTTAAACCCCATCCTGAAAATACAATATCTTTTTTCTTAGATAACAAAAAAAGACTCATTAATTCTTCCACTGAGTGAATTTCTTCAGCCAATAAAAAATTAGTTCTACCATTTGAAGAATTGTATTTTAAGGATTCTTTGCAAGGTAATATGTAAAATAAGAAATGTATTAGCCTTACAAGAATTCTAAATTTCAAATTATTTAATCTTCCCATAAAATAATTGTTATAGTTTTTATTTTGCAACTCCCAATTAGAATTATTTTCTTCAATTGATATAAATAAATTATTGGAATTAGTGGACTTTATATAATTATCATTAAGTTTATAAAGCTTTATTTGTTTTTCAATAGATATAGCTGTTAGATGAATAATGTTTATCAATTGATTACCTAGTCTTCCTCCTCCAGAAGCAAATATAAATGACATTTACTATTAATTTAAAGATTGATCATACAATAACGTAACATAAAAAATCTTTATGTATATTAAAAATCTCAATTTTTATGTGATTAATTTTTTATTTATTATTAAATATTTAATGATAAGTTTTTGAAACTAAGTAAATCATTAGATTATATAATTCCTTTTTTCTAATATGATTTTATTTTAAAGAATAATCTTTTAAATTTATTACATTCTTAAAAATAGAAAGCAAATCTTCGTTATGTGTAATAAAAATAATAATTTTAGATTGTGTATTAATTATATTAGAAACTATTTTTTTTTCTAAATAGTTATTTAAACCATTTGTAGACTCATCAAAAATAAGAATATTTTTGTTTTGTAAAAGTGCCCTAGCTAGTGTTAGTCTTTGCTTCTGTCCACCACTCAAGCTAGTAGCACCTTCTCCAATATTATTAAAAAGCTCATCAAAAGAATAAATAAAATCATCCCAAATACAACATATTTTCAAAATATTTATTATTTGAGACTTTATTTTTTTGTCTTTTTCATATTTTTTTAAATTAGGGTTGCCAAAACTTAACATTTCAAACATTGTTCTGCCTGATACTTGTGAATTTTGAGGTATATAAGAAATAGACTTAAAGTTTTTTACAACTAATCCTTGATTATCTAAGAAATCACAAGAACCTGATAAAGGATGTCTTAATCCAATTAGAGTTTCGACTAAGGTTGATTTACCTAACCCACTTTGGCCCATAATAGCTATAGGTTCATTGATATGAATACTAAGAGAAGGTATTAACAATAAAGGGGTTTCAATAAAATGGCCAACAGAAAGATTTCTCAAATTAATACTTTTAATTGTTCGTTGTTCTATATAGGCTTTAGGCTTGATTACTTTAGATCTATATTTTTCCTTATATAAAATATAAGAATTCAAAATCTCATATTCACTTATTATTGGCAAATTATTAAAAATTGAAAAAATCGCTTGATAAGCCTGTTGCACTAAAGGTGATATTCTTTGCAAAATTAATAACATCACAGATAGAGAGGATATATTACTAACAATTTCACTGGAATCTAATAAACCAAAAATCGCAACAAAACAAATTGAAAAATACAGAATACTTTCAATAATTCGCCTAGGCAAATCAGATAAAAATCTCGCATTTCCTGTAGCAATAAGTTTTTGATAGTTCTCTTTTGACATTGGATCTGAATAATAAATATAATTTCCTTGTAATAAAATTTCTCTTATATTTTCCATAAATAAAGAAAGTAAATAAAAAACACTTTTATTTTTTTTCACCTCAAGCAATCCATATTCATAGGATTTCTTTCTTGTAGAAAAAACTAAGCTAATAATTAATAAAAATGCAAAAATTAAAAAAACAATTGATTTTTCTCCGAAATACATATAAATAACATATATCCCAACAACAATAGTAAAAAATTGCTCCACTAAACGCATTAAAGGATTGCAAACTCCATAAATTATCTTGTCTAAATTAATTGTGGTTAAAACTGAAATTTTTGTTTTTCCAATTTTCTCTATTTTTTTTATTGATAAATTTGAAAAATTTATTACTACTAATTCTGTCAAATCCTTTGATAAATTTGCCATTAGTGAAACAATCTTATATCTGACAAATATTCCTAAAAATGACCATAAAGTTACTGTGATTAACATATTACTTAAGAAAAATTTATCAACATTTCT
>CACGPQ010000032.1 GCA_902574955.1 uncultured Synechococcaceae cyanobacterium | reverse complement strand
ATTATTTTCCCACTTATTACTTTTTTTTATAACCATTCATCAATAGCTGAAGTCAATAATGTTGATGAAATAAAGTTAAACTATGATTATCAAACAAATATAAATTTATCTAAAAAAAAAGAATATATTCTAGGTACAGGTGATGGAATTATAATTAGATTTCTCGCCTTGGATAGCGAGCTTGGGGGTGAATACATAATTGGACCTGAAGGATTTGTTAATTTTCGCGGAATTGGAAATATTTATGTGAGTGGCTTTACCACTGATGAATTAAAAAAGCATATTTTGCCTTTGTATGCAGAGTTTGTTATTAATCCGGTTTTTGATGTCTACATAAGCAAATATAAATCAATATCAATTTTTGTGAATGGGGAAGTTGGAGATCCAGGTCTTTATCAACTATCTACTTTTTCTGGATCTACTTCAGGATCGGAATTTGTTCCTACTACAATGGGAAATACCAAATTTTTCCCAACCCTTTTTGATGCAATTAAGGCAGCTGGAGGAATTACCAATTACTCTGATTTAGAAAACATAACAATCATAAGAAAAAATTCTATTTCTAATGGAGGAGGTTTAAAAAAAGCAAAAATTAATTTACTCCCATTATTTATTGATGGTGATCAAAGATTAAATATTGATTTATTTGATGGAGATTCGGTGATAATAGGAAAAAGTGATGTTGTTTTAAAAGACCAGTTCATCAAAATTGCGAGAACAAATCTTAATCCAAAAAATATTTCTGTATTCGTTAGTGGTAATGTTACTGAACCAGGTTTAAAGGTTTTACCAAAAGGATCTGGATTGATACAAGCAATATCTGTGGCTGGAGGGAGGAAAAGATTTAGTGGCACAATAGAATTTTTAAGATTCACTAAAGATGGAAAATCCTTTAAAAGGGAATTTAAATTTGATTCTAATTCAGATTTAAATTCTTATGAAAATCCTATATTGATAGCAGGTGATATAATTCGTGTTAATGAATCTATTTTTGGAAGTGTAAAAGGTGTGATTCAAGAATTTACTACACCAATAGCTAATACATACGGTTTGTACAAAATTTTTGGTGGAGAATAATGATTAATAAAAATTCTGAGATAAGTAATTTTGATAATGAAATAGATTTGAATGAATTTAAATTAGTTTTAAAAAATAATTGGCTATTTATTTTCTTACTCTCTTTGGGTTTTGGTGTTTTAGGTTTTTGTAATTCATATTTCGGAAAAACTATTTATAAAGGTGAATTTCAAATTGTCTTGGAAGATAAAAATAAACTTAAAGGAAGTCCAATCTCAAATATGCCTGGCTTTGCATCATCTTTTGTAAATTCAAATTTGTTTGGGAATTATTCTAGTTCAAGAAGTATTCAGACTGAAATTGGTATATTAGAAAGTCCTCTTGTTTTAAGACCAGTTTTTGATTATTTTATTGATTACAAGAAGAAAAATGGAGAAGATTTTTCGACATTGACTTTTAAAGAATGGAGAAGAAATTTATTAGAAATTAAGCTAGCAAATAAGACTTCAATATTGAATATTACTTTTCAAGATGAAGATAAAGATTTTATACTTAAAACTTTAGATAAAATTTCAAAAAGTTATCAAAATTATTCAAAATTAGATAGAACTGAAGATTTAAATAATGCAATAAATTATCTTACTAAGTCTTATTTTCAAGCCCAAAAGAGATCTAATGATTCAACTGATAAATTGCAAAAATTTGCCATTAATAATAGGTTAGGGAATTTGGATGGAATGCCTTTTATAATTGGTAATTATGATGGTTTGTCTCCTTCAAAAAAATCAAATAAAAAATATATTAATGAATTAAAAAAGAATGATTTTGATTCTCAACCTTATCAATCTACAAGTAGATATAGAAACCATTATTTTAAATTACAAGAACTTGAATCAGAATACGATAGGTTATCTGCATTACTTTTTCCAAATTCTGAGATTTTAAGAGAGATTAAGTTTCAGATAGATACTTTAAATGAAAAGCTTAAAAGACCAAATGAAATAATTGTTGAGTTTAGGCAACTTTTAAGGAATGCTTCTAATGATGAAGCCATTGTTCAAAATATCGATATTCAATTAAAATCTCTAGAATTAGAGAAAGCAAAGCAGTCTAAACCTTGGTCTTTGATATCAAAGCCCTCAATCTTAAATAAGCCAGTTACTTTATCTTTAAAAAGGTCTACTGCATATACCTTTGGAATTGGATTGCTAGTTTCAGTAACTTTAATTTTATTAAGGGACATATTATTATTAGAAAGGATTTATACCAAAGAAAAAATTTGAAAAATATATACCTTTTGCTTTTTTGAAATCAATAAATATTAATGATGTAGAAGATCAAGAAGAAACTATTAAAATATTAGACAAAAATGTATTGAATAACAAAGAAGATAGTTCTTATGGAGTTTTCATACTTTCAGAAGAGATATTAGAAGACTTAAATTTTTTTCTAGACAAATTTAAAGAATGTTCCAAAAAAGATTTTCTCATCACAAATAGTTTAATGAAATTAGAAAATTGTAAAGAAGTAATTTTATTAACTTACAGTAATTCAATAAATATTCCAAAATTAAAATCTATTATAGAAAAAATAGGATTGAGTAATTTAAATGTCAAAGGTTGGCTTTTCTTAAGTTTTTAGTAATCAATTTTGAAAAAAAATGGCTTTACAAAAATCAATATTGGTTACCGGTGCAGCAGGATTCATTGGAGCGGCATTAATTGAAAATTTATTGGATCAAAATTTCAATGTTGTTGGTATTGATGATCTAAATGATTACTACGCAGTCTCCTTAAAGAAGGAAAGGTTAAAGAGACTTCAAAAACATAAAAAAAATGTAGATAGTAAGTTTAATTTTTTTGAAATAAATCTATTAGATAACAGTTTAGAAAAGATTTTTAAAGAATTTCACTTCAATATAGTTATTAATTTAGCTGCACAAGCAGGAGTTAGAAATTCCATAGAAAATCCTAAACGTTTTATTGACACTAATCTTGTTGGATTTCATAATATTTTATTTCTTAGTGTTAAATTTAAGATCGAACATTTCGTTTATGCATCAAGTAGTTCTGTTTATGGAGGAAACACAAAATTACCATTCAATGAAAATCAAAATGTAAGTCATCCGGTAAGTCTATATGCAGCGACAAAAAAATCAAATGAATTAATAGCTCATAGCTATAGTCACATCTATAAAATACCTACAACTGGTCTTCGATTTTTTACTGTATACGGACCTTGGGGTAGACCAGATATGGCTCCAATGCTTTTCATTAAATCAATAATAAAAAAAGATCCAATTAAAGTCTTCAATAATGGAAATATGAGTCGTGATTTTACTTATATAGATGATATCGCCAAGGCTATTGTTAAGTGCAGTTTAAAACCAGCTACTAGTGATTTGGATTTTGATTCTGACAATCCAAATCCATCAACATCTCTATCCCCTTTTAGGATTTTTAATATTGGTAATAGTAAACCAGTTAAGCTCCTCGATTTTATTGAATGTTTAGAGAAACACTTAGGAATTAAAGCTATAAAGGATTTTAAGGAACTACAAATTGGAGATGTTGTAAACACTTCTGCAAATACAAATAGGTTGGAATCTTGGATTAACTACAAACCCAATACTTCATTAGATGAAGGTATAGAGAGATTTGTTAATTGGTATAAGCATTATTTTAATTAGTTATAAAGATTTGCTATTTATTAAAGCCTAATGCCCATACATTGAAACCACATGATTCGGCTAACCCTTTATCGATAACGTTCCTCGTATCAAAGATCCAACATGGTTTTCTCATTAAAGTATAAAGTTTTTCCCAATCTAGATTTTTAAATTCTTCCCATTCAGTAATTATGATGAGAGCATCTGCATTAGTGGCTGCATTGAAAATATTTTCTGAATATTCCCATTTACTTTGGTCGTTTTCTCCTATTCCTTCTATTGCAAATTCAGAAATTAAGTCAGATTTTATTTGTTCTTTCCTAACTACTGGATCATAGATTGATAAATTTGCTCCCTCTTCTAATAAAGAATTACAAATTTTGATAGCAGGAGACTCCCTCGTATCGTTTGTGTTGGCTTTGAAAGAAAAACCAAGAATTGATAATTTTTTGCCTGCTATAGTACCAAATAGTTTTTGGACGACTTTTTTTGAGAATCTTTCTTGTTGCCAATCATTAATTCTTAGGATTTGCTCCCAATATTCGCCAACAATGCTTAACCCATAGTAGTTTGATAAGTAAATTAAATTTAAGATGTCTTTCTTAAAACAACTCCCTCCAAAACCCGGCCCAGATCTGAGGAATTTTGAACCTATTCTATTATCCATTCCAATAGCTAGAGATACTTCATTAATATCTGCTCCAGTAGCCTCGCAAATTGCAGAAATTGAATTAATAGAACTTATTCTTTGAGCGAGGAATGCATTAGCTGTTAGTTTTGAAAGCTCGGAACTCCATAAATTTGTTGTAATTATTTTTTTTTCGTCTACCCAGTTAAGATAAATATCTTTTAGGGCGGATATAGCATCATCATTATCGCCGCCTATTAAAACTCTATCTGGATTCTCTAGATCATCTATAGCAGTCCCCTCTGCTAAAAATTCAGGGTTAGATAACACTGAGAAATTTGCATGAGTTTTTTCTGAATTTTCACTTTGAGAAGCATTTAGAATTTCTTTTATAGTCTCAGCTGTTCTTACAGGCAAAGTGCTTTTTTCCACAACGATAGTTCCGCTTTTCGAGAATTTTGCTATTTGCCTAGAACATGCCTCTATCCACTTAAGATCACTAGCTTGGCCTGCACCAATTCCTTTATTTTTAGTTGGGGTATTAACTGATATAAAAATCATATCTGCTCTTGAAATTGATTTTTCTATATCTGTTGAAAAAAATAGATTTTCCCCTCTACATTCTTTGATCAATTCTTTTAAACCAGGCTCATATACAGGTAACTGATCTAGATCACTATTATTCCAGCTAGAAATTCTATTTTCATTTATATCAACAACATTTACTTTAATCTTGGGACAATGACTCGCTATGACTGCCATAGTAGGACCGCCAACATATCCAGCTCCAATACAACAAATATTTTGAATATTCTTTTGATTAATTTTCATAAACAATTTTTAAAGTATTCAATAGTTTTTCCTAACCCCTCATTTAAATCTATTTTGGGTTCCCAATCTAGTAAGTTTTTGGCTTTTTTAATAACTGGTTTTCTTTGCAATGGATCATCCTCCGGTAGAGGTAAAAATTTGTAATTTAATTTAGGATTAACTTTAGAAATGACTAAATTTGCTAATTCTAATATTTTAAATTCTGAGGGATTGCCTAAATTGATAGGTTTCACATAACTACTATTCATCAATTTATAAAGACCATCTATTAAATCATCAACGTAACAAAATGAACGGGTTTGATTACCATCTCCATAAATAGTAAGTTGATTACCCTTTAATGCTTGAACAACAAAATTACTTACAACTCTACCATCTTTCTCAAGCATGTTAGGCCCATAGGTGTTAAAAATCCTTGCTATTCTAACTTCGACGTTATGTACTCTATGATAATCAGAACATAATGTTTCAGATATTCTTTTCCCCTCATCATAACAACTTCTTATCCCAGTAGTATTAACAGATCCATTATAGGATTCTGGTTGTGGATGGATTTCTGGATTGCCATAAACTTCACTAGTGCTAGCCATGAGAAGTCTTGCGCCTACTTTTTTTGCCAATCCAAGCATATTATATGTTCCTAAAAAGCTTGTTTTGGCAGTTTTAATTGGATTGAATTGATAATGTACGGGAGATGCAGGGCAAGCTAAATGCCATATTCTGTCAACTTCAAGAGAAATAGGTTGTGTAACATCATGTTCGATGAATTTAAATTTTGAATGATTATTCCATTTTTGGATATTTATTTTTTTACCCGTGAAATAATTATCTAGGCATATAACTTCTTGATTATCATCTATAAGTTTTTGTATAAGATTAGACCCAATGAAACCTGCTCCTCCAGTAACTAAATGCTTCAAAACTTTTAATTTTATTTAAAAAAAATCCTATCATTTATTGTGCAATAAAAGATAAATTGATATCTAAATATTTCTCAAACATTATTTGTTAATTTAAAAAAGTCTTTTTAAATTTGTAACTATTTTATTTTCCTTTTACTTGTCATATTAATGTAAAGTGATCTATTTATTTAATTACCAATAAATGAGCACAATTATTGTGACTGGTGGAACCGGCTTTATAGGAAGTCATGTATGTGTTGATCTTTTGGAGAAAGGTTATGAAGTTTTGGTTTTAGATTCGCTAGTTAATAGTAAAAACAATGTAATTGAAAATATTCTAAATATTTTCCCTTGCGATAGTCCCTTAAGAGAGAAAATTAAATTTGTCAAAGTCGACTTGAGAATAAAGAAGGAAATTAAAAGTGTTTTTCATGATTTACATGTTAAAAATATACAAATATCTGCAGTAATTCATTTAGCGGGTTTAAAGGCTGTTAAAGAATCGGTAATTAATCCTTTGAGTTATTGGGAATGTAATGTGATTGGAGCTTATAACCTTATATCGGTAATGGATGAGTATTCATGTAGAACAATTGTTTTTAGTAGCAGTGCAACAATTTATGGACGAACTGAAAAGAAATTAATTTCTGAAGAAAATATTTTAAAGCCAATAAATCCTTACGGAACAACTAAATTTGTAGTTGAACAATTTTTAAATAATATTTATCAAAGTAATCCAGAGAATTGGAGAATTGCAAATCTTAGGTATTTTAATCCAATTGGCGCCCATCAATCTGGATTAATAGGAGAAAATCCAATAGGAGTTCCCAACAATATTTTCCCTTTTTTAACGCAAGTAGCATTTGGTAAACTTGAGAGAGTTATTATTTTTGGAAACGACTGGCCCACTATTGATGGTACTGGGGTAAGAGACTATATACATGTTATGGATTTGGCTAGAGGGCATACTGCAGCCTTAAAATTTTTACAAGAAGGAAAATCTCAAAATGTTTCAATTAATTTAGGTACAGGATTGGGTACAAGTGTTTTGGAACTAATTAATATTTTTGAAGAAGTAAATCAACTAAAAATTCCATATTCTTTCTCTAA
>CACGPQ010000031.1 GCA_902574955.1 uncultured Synechococcaceae cyanobacterium | reverse complement strand
TCTTTAGATGAACTTTATAAGCAAATTTACCGATATATAAACTCCCAAAACTCCATTTATATAATTGGAAATGGTGGAAGTTTTGCTAACGCTTCTCATATAGCTGGCGATTATTTAAAAACCTTTGCAGTTGGAGGTATGAAACTGAAAATAAGTAATCCATTAGATAATTCTTGTTTCTTAACAGCAGCTTCTAATGATATTTCTTTTGAAGATTCATATGCTCTTTTATTTGATTCGATGTTTGACAAAAATGATCTCATCATATATTTGTCAGGAAGTGGCAATTCAATGAACTTAGTAAAGTGCGCAAGGTTGGCAAATAAAATTAAAGGTTTCTATCAAGTTGCGCTAACTGCTTTTACAGGAGGAGCTCTTTGTAAAGAAGTTAATTTGTCGATTCACTGTAAGATTGACGACATGGAGATTGCAGAAGATATGCAATTGATAATTTTTCATTATATCAAGCAAAAACTATGTCAAAATCAAACCTTAAAACTATCCCACAATTTAATGCCTAAATATGAAAAAAGAACTATGGATGACTTGGTTTCATGATATTTATTGGTAAAGCACCCTATAGGATTTCTTTATTAGGAGGCGGTTCTGATTTAGATTGGTTCATAGAAAAAGAGGATTATGGAGTTTCAATTGGTTATTCATTGGATAAATTCTCATATACAGTAATAAATAAGTTACCGAAAACCTCAAATAAAGGAATTATTAAATATTCTTCAATTGAGAATTATTCATATGTAGAGGAAATAACTCATCCATTAATAAGAGAATCATTAAAAATATTAAAAATTAAGGAGCCCCTGGAAATAGCCACATTTGGTTTCGCTTCAGGGGGATCAGGAATTGGAGGCTCCTCCTCTTTCCTCCTATCATTGCTTGGAGCATTATCTGAATCTCATGAAATAGGTCTAACAAATGTTGAATTAGCAAAGCTAGCCTGTAAGGTTGAAATTGAAATTCTTAAAAAACCTATTGGTAGGCAAGATCAATACATATCTGCATTAGGAGGTTTGTCTTGTCTTCGATTTGAAAGAAATGGTAAAGTCACTACTTCGAGATTAAATCCTAATAAAGAAAATGTAATTAGAAGAATTTCTGAAAATTTATATTTAATACCAAGTTTCCTTAATAGAAAGGCTGATAAAGTTCTTCATAATTTAAAAAAAAGAGATGATTCTTATGAACAAATAAAAGAAATTAGATCAATTGCTAAGAAGTTTATTCTAAGTGATGAGGTTAATGAAGAAATTCTAATAAATCAATTTAATGATGCAGTATTAGAATCTTGGGAGATAAAAAAGAATATGGCTAATGTTATGAATGAAGATTTAAATCAAAAATTTACAAATTTAAATTCAAAAATACCAAATAATTGGATTAGATTAGTTGGAGCTGGCTCAGGCGGATATTTTTTAATTTCAGTTAAGGAAGATGTAGAAAATATAGGTCAATTGTTCCTTGCCAATGGAATAAATAGTTTTTTAAAGGCTAATATCTCAGATTTAGGAGTAAATGGTTGTGAATTTTAGTGAAGGTGTAACTGCAGTTATACCAATTGGTGGAAAGGGAACTAGGCTTAGAGAAATTACCGCGGAAGTTCCAAAACCTATTTTCCCTATCCTTGGAGAAAGCACTCTTTTTAGATGCTGCAAAGAATTAAAAAGTTATGGGATTAATGAAATATTTATCACGCTTGGTTATAGAAGTGGATTATGCATAGAACACATTAAGGAAATAGAAATTCAACTTTCAATATCAATTGAAATATTTATTGAAGAGGTCTCTTTAGGAGAATGTGGCGCTTTATGGGAAATTAAAAATTCTCTTTCTGAAAATTTTCTTTTCATAAATGGCGATATCATTTTTTCTTTATCATTTCATAAACTTCTTCAATTCCATGATCGAATCAATTCTTCATTAACTTTGGTTACTCATTTAACAGATCATCCAAATGATTCAGATTTGGTTAGTGCTCCAAATGGGAGCCTAGTTGAAGAAATAATTTTTAAAAATGAAGAATCTTTTGGAAATAAAAATGCATATTTAGGAAATGCTGGAATATCTATATTAAATAAATCTCTTTTAGAAAGTATTGAAAGGCCTGATGGTCTTTTTAATTCTTCATTGTTTAATCATATTGTTAGAAATGCTTATAATTCTAATTTTAGAATTTATTCTTACAATACATCAGAATATATTAAAGATATGGGTACTCCTGAAAGATTTCATAAAGTTCAAAAAGACATTAAAAATAATCTCTTAAAAATCAATAATTATGATCAAAAACAGAAAGTTCTTTTTATTGATAGAGATAATACATTAATAGCGTGTAACAAGAATGAATATATAACAATTGATTCCGAAATTATTTTTCTAGATATGAATATAAAAAAACTTTCTACAATATCAAAAGATTTTAATTTTGTTTGTTTGGTAACCAACCAACCTCAAATATCTATGGGATTTTTATCTATTTCGGATTTAGATAAGATTAATTCAAAAATAATAAATTACTCTTTAAATAAAAATTTAAAAATAGATGTAGTTTCTTTTTGCCCTCATCATCCTCATAGTGGATTTGAAGGAGAAATTACCTCATTAAAATATGATTGTTTCTGCAGAAAACCTCAACCAGGTTTACTTTTAGAACAAGCTTTCAATAGAAACATTGACCTTTCCCAATCTTTATTCGTAGGGGATTCAAATGCTGACAAAATTGCGGCAAGAAATGCTAACTGTAAATTTATTAATATTAATGAATTATGAACATAACTTTTTTTGGAACTTGCGCAAATGATCATCATCATTTATTTGAATGTTTAAAAACTATAGTAAAACAATCTTTAAGTGCGGATGAAATAGTAATTGTTGATTCTGGAGATAAGAATATAAAAGAAAAAATAAAAAAAATTATCAAAAATACTAACATTAAACTGGTTTATTATTTCAAAAAACTTTCAAGAGTAAAAGCTTTAAACAAAGCCATTTTTTTATCTAATTCAAAATATCTTATAAGATTTGATACTAGAACAAGGTTCCATGAAGATTATGCTTTAAATGCATTCAAAATACTAGAGGATAGTAATCTAAGGTTTATTGGAGGAGTAGCAGACATAGTTCCAGAAAATACTTCACTTAAGGCTAATATTTGTTCTGGAATTATGAAAAGATCTTATTTATTTTTTTATCCAAGGCATAGACGTAAAGGATATGTTGGCTATGGGTCATCTGTTTATTTAGGTTGTTTCGAAGCTTCTTTACTAAAAGAAACTTTGTATAGAGATAAGATAAATTTAATATCTGAAGACTCTTTATTAGCATCTGATCTAAAGGATAAGGGTTTCCCTCCATTTATAACTAATAAACTAAATATCTCATATGTTTGTAGAAGTTCATATAAAAATGTTATTAAGTTATTTAATAATTATGGTTATTGTAGAGCAAATTCTTTTTTGTTGACTGGCAGAGTTCATAGCAAGAAAAGGTATTTTTTGATTTTGTTATTTTTATCTCTATATTTCCTAATTACCTTTAAAAATTTAATACTATCGATATCACTATTAATATTTATTTCTATCCTAATAAATTTTATTGGAGAAATTTTTTATGAAGGTAAAAAAAGTTTTGTATTTCCTTTTATAGCCTCAATATTACAATTTACTTGGTTCGCAGGTCTTATGAAAGGTTTAATATCTTATATTTTAAAAAGAAATATAAAGTCGAATTTTTTAAATTGAGTAATAAAAAAATCATAGTAACTGGTGGAGCTGGTTTTATTGGTTCAAACTTAGTATCTGCATTATTAAAAAAAGAAAATAAAATTTATGTTTTTGATAATTTCTCAACTGGAAAGGATTTTAATTTGGATAATAAAAATCCGAATTTAAGAATTTATAATCAAGAATTAACACATAACTTTAAGTTATGGCCTCAAATAGAAGCTGATGAAATTTATCATTTTGCAGCTAATGCAGATGTAAGGGGAGGACAATATAATCGCGAAATAGATTTTGAACAAAATTTAAAGGTTACTAAATCAATTTGCGATTACGCAGTTTTAAATGGAATAAAAAAAGTTGTTTTTGCTAGTAGCGCTACAGTATATGGCGAGCCATTAATCTTTCCTACACCTGAAAAAAACAAATCTAGACAAACATCTATATATGGAGCTAGTAAATTAGCTGCTGAAAGTTTTATTGAAGCATATTCCGAATATGGAGATTTTAAATCTTATATATTTAGATTTGTTTCTTGGACTGGCCCAAGATATTCTCATGGCGTTATTTATGATTTTGTAAAAAAATTAAAAAAAGATCCTTATAACTTGGAAATACTTGGAGATGGAAGACAAACTAAATCATATTTAGATGTAGATGATGGTGTTGAGGGCGTTATAAAATTATCTAATATTGATATTGATAAATCAATTGTTTATAACTTAGGACATGATGACAAAATCAATGTTATTGATTTGGCTAATATTGTTATTAAGGAGATGGGTTTAGCAAATGTAAATTTTACATTTGCAGGTGGATCTAGAGGATGGGTAGGAGATTCACCATTGGTTCATTTAGATACAAACCTCGCTAAAAGTCATGGTTGGAGAGCAAATATATCTCTTGAAAATACCATTAAAAGAACCGTAAATTATTTATTAAAAGATGAAAAGAGATTATTCAGGTAACAAATATTACTAAAATTAGAAAATAATTCCTATTACAAAATTTTTTATTTTTTGAAAAATTGGATAAAAAGAATAAATAAAATTAGGCATTAAATATTTTATTGAAATTATAATCTTTCTTGAAAAAGAACAATGTTTTGAATTTATCTCCTTTAGATATTGTTTGAAATTGAGTTTTTTATTTGATATTCCATCCAAATAAAAGATGCAAGTTGCCTCTTTTAAATATTTGAAATCTTCTGCATTATTTATAATGCTTCTTTTCCAATATTCATCTGCATATAAATCTCCAAATTTACTAAACTTATAACATTTTGCAAAGTTTGATTTGACAAGCATAGTTTGATGATTTGGTTCAGAATAATTTAACCATTTTTTTATATTATTTATATTATTATGTGGAAATTTCCAATTTAATTTTTTATTTCTATAGATTATTGCTTGCCCAAAGGAAAATGAATTTCTGTGATGTAAATTTTTTATCCCTTTATATAATTTAGAAAGAGAATTGTTTTCAAAAAACTGATCGCCTCCATTCATAAATAATAGAGAATCACCCTTGGCAATTTCTAAACCATAATCCATACTTTGATAAATACCAAAAATTGATAAATTACTAAGGTTTAGGTGAGATAGAAAAATGTTTTTTTTAACTTTTAGAGAAGAAATCAATTTGTTATTAGTTAAGAATTCTTCGTTATTAGATCCATCTAAAATTAACCATTCTATAGTGCCTTCAAAGGAGCTTTTAGTAACTGAAAGAGCAGTTCTCATTAATCCCTCAACGTCATTTTTTGTTAGGGTAATAATGCTTACATTAAAAATTGACATATATAAAATCTATTTTAATTTTTCAAATTATAAGATATTATACATTTTATAAATATCAGTAATGATGTTAAAATATTAAAAATAATAGACTTTATGGAGATAGATTTTGACAAGTTTGATCTTAATAATGATGAAAAAAATCAAATATTACCTTTATTAAAAAAATTTGAAAATAAATTCAATATTGAAAATATTTGGCAACAAATGGATATTACTTGGGATAATTACAAATGTGATAATAGAATATATGAACCTTCTAAATATGCAGAATTTTATTCCGATCCAATATGGGTAATTAATGGAATTTTTTCAGAATTAGATATTGAATCTATTAGTAATAGAAATGAATTGGCTAATTCAATAATCAAATTAAATCCAAAAAAAATAGTTGATTTTGGAGGAGGAATAGGAGCTTTAGCAAGAAAAATTGCTGATTTAAAAGATGATATTGAAATTGATATATTTGAAGAATATCCATCGAATTTAGGTAAAAGGTTAATAAAGAATTATCGTAAAATAAAATTCATAAAAAAAATAAAAAATAAATATGATTTATGTGTTTCTACAGATGTTTTAGAACATGTTCATGAGCCTGAGAAATTAGTTTTAAATATGGCTAGAAATTTAAAAATTAATGGTTATTTAGTAATGGCAAATTGCTTTCGACCAGTTATCAAATGCCATCTGCCTTCTACATTTCATTTAAGATATACCTTAAGAATTTTTTGTTTAATGATTGGATTAGAATATATCGGCAAATGCGGTAAAAGTCATGGGCATATATATAAGAAAAATAAAGAAATAAAAAATAATTTATTTTTATTTATATTATTCAAAACCTTTTCAAACGGTATTTATCCCTTTTTAAATTTCGCAGAAAAAATAATAAAAAATTTAATAAGAAAATATAGAGTTTAACTTTTCTTTAACTTTCAATTTAATTCTCTTCAAAAATGATTTTTTGTAATGGTTAGTAAATGTGTATTTATCAGCAATACAGTCTATCTGAATATTTGAAGGGTGTTCAAACTCAATAATATTTACTATATCCTTATTTCTTAATCTCGTTTTATTTAATTCTTCATCTAAAATATTGTGTGTAGCATCTTCACCGTATCCAATATTTTCAACCAAGGGTACATTAGGCATTATGTTTAATTTCTCGTAATAAATACTAGTAAAGAATAATTGGTAATCCCAGGTATTAGGAATATTTTTATAAAAAAGATTATTGAATATTGACCCCCAATAATTTATTTCTTTTTTATTTTTGAAAATCTTTTTTAATTTATTATTTATTTTGAATTCGTTAATATTTTTCATTTCCACATCATATAATTTCCATCTATCTCGCCATGTAGCCCATCCCCAAATGTGGGTGTAAAGACTAAAATAGTAACTTCCATCTCCTCTTTTTTGACCATCTTGGAAATTATTTCCACTTATTATGAAAATCTCTTTTTTATGACGATATTTATCAAGCATTTTTTCACAAAAAGAATAAAAATATATATTTGGAACACAATCATCTTCAAGGATTATTCCCTCTTCGACATTGATAAAAAACCAATCTATAGCCGAAGATACGGCAGCCTTACAACCCCTATTATTATCTAAATAGTTTTTCTTAATCTTACAATCCCAATCTATTTCTCTCTCAATCAAAGCTCTCGTATCTAATATCTTCTTATTATCAGCTTGATTATTCTTTAAAAAGCCATCACAAAAAATATATAATTCATCT
>CACGPQ010000030.1 GCA_902574955.1 uncultured Synechococcaceae cyanobacterium | reverse complement strand
AACAGAAGTTTATATGAGAATTGCTGAAGATCAATTTCTTAAGAAAAAAAGTTGTTTGATACTAGCCCCAGAAATCGGACTAATTCCACAACTTATTGATAGGTTTAGTCAGCGATTTAATAATTTAGTTTACGAATATCATAGTAACTGTTCTCCCAATCATAGAACTGTGGTTTGGAAGAAAATTAATAATGCTAAAGAACCTTTAATAGTAATAGGAACAAGGTCCGCAGTTTTTCTTCCAATTAAAAATCTAGGATTAATAATCATGGATGAAGAACATGATGTTTCTTATAAACAAGATAGTCCTATGCCTTGTTATGACGCAAGAGAGATTGCTATTGAAATAGTAAAAAGGAATTCTGCAAAGTTAATTTTTGGGAGTGCAACCCCATCAATGAAGACTTGGAAAAAGTGTATTTTTGAAAAGAATTTTAAATTAGTAAGAATGATTCAAAGGATATCTAGTAATGAGATTCCTGAAATAAGAATTATTGATATGCGTGATGAGTTCAAGAAAGGAAATATGAAAATTTTTTCCAATGAATTATTACAATTGCTTCCTCAACTACGCTTAAAAAAAGAACAGGCAATAATTTTGATCCCTAGGAGGGGGCACAGTGGGTTTTTAAGTTGTAGAAATTGCGGATATTTAATAAATTGCCCTAACTGTGACGTTCCTTTATCAGTGCATCTCGGTGCAAAAGGGAAAAAATGGTTAAGCTGTCATTGGTGTGATCATAAGTCGAGATTGATCAATCGTTGCCCGGATTGTCATTCAACTGCCTTTAAACCTTTTGGAATAGGTACACAAAGGGTAATAGAGTTTTTAAATGAAGAATTTCCTGAATTAAGAGTTCTTCGCTTTGATAGAGATACAACCTCAGGGAAAGATGGTCATAGAGATATTCTTTCAAAGTTCTCTAAAGGTGATGCTGATATTCTTGTGGGAACTCAAATGTTGGCAAAAGGGATTGACATCCCTAATATTACTCTTTCAGTAGTTATTGCAGCAGATGGGTTGCTTCATCGCCCAGATATTTCGGCAGAAGAAAAATCATTGCAATTGTTTTTGCAATTAGCTGGCAGGGCAGGCAGAGCTCAAAAAAAAGGAAAAGTAATTTTTCAAACATATAAACCTAACCATCCGGTAATTTCGTATCTTCAGAAAAGAGATTATGAAAGATTCTTGAGTGAAAACTCGAAATTGAGAAAAGATGCTAATTTATTTCCATTTTGCACGATTTGCCTTCTTAAATTATCAGGTGAAAATTATGAATTAACTGAGTCAATTGCAATAAAATTAGCAAAATATCTACTCAATTTTTGTGAGAAAAAGAACTGGAAATTAATCGGTCCTGCACCTAGTTTAATTGCTAAAGTGGGTAAAAAATTTAGATGGCAGATATTAATACATGGTCCTGAAGGAACAAAGATACCTTTACCTGATAGATCAATATTATGGAAACTTATTCCAAAAAATGTTTTTTTAACAATAGATGTTAATCCAGCTGAGTTGTAATTACTTTGATGGAAGTTGAGGTAAATCTGAACCTAATTTAAATCTATAGAATCTTAATAAATAAGCAAATATTATAATTACAAAAAGAATAGATATCCCAATCAAAAGTTTGTTGAGGCTCCAGTAAGAAAATTCAAGACTATTTATCTGCCCTTGATTTAAATTCCAAATTATTAGATTTTTTGTGATTTCTAAATTTGAATTATTTTTATCGGTAAGGATAGCTTTATTAGGGTGAATAATTTTGAAAATGAGTTCTAAATTATCAATACCTTGAATAGAATTTAGATCTAAATCTAACCTGTAAAAGTATTTTTTAAAAAAAATGAAGTTTTTTTGAGTAGTATTAATTTCTATATTTGTTGATTCCCCCGCTAACTCTCCAGCTGTATTTTGGGTAATTTTAAGAACTTGGTTTGTATCTTCTAAATTGAGATTTTTATGTTTTAAAGAAAAGGTTGATTCGTCTTGTTCAATTTCTGCATCAGGAAAAATATCTTTCATCTTCTCTTCAAATTTATATTGCCAAGGAAATTTCTTAATGTATTTACTCTCTATCACTAAATTATTGGTTATTGAGTTAAGTTCACTAAGGTCAAGAGTATCCTCAATTTTAACGCAACCACTTAAAAGTGGAATTAATAAAAATAGTATTAAAAAAATGATCAGCGAAAAGCCTTTCTGAAAGGGTTTTGTTTCACCAGTTGGTATCTCAGTTACGTTAATAAATTTTTTTTTCTTCAATAATTCTCTTTTTTTGCGCAGTGAGTTAAGAGATTTTTTATTTAGTGATGGGTCGCTTTCAAACTGTACGTTCCAATTTTCTGGCTTTTTAATGTCAGGAGAGTCTATAACTTCCATCAAATATTTTGCATTTTCTCTCGTCTTATTATCGTAAGATTTTAGAAGTTCTTTACAAAACCTTTTGGCCTCCTCCTTTTTATTGATACCACAAAGAGCAGTAATTAATATTGTTCTTAAATTTACTCCCTCTTTGCTTGATAAAGGAAATGATTCAATTATTGGCAAAAGAAATTCAATACAATAATGATACTCACCTTTAGCTAAAGCAAGTTCTACTGTTTCTAAAACTTGCTCATAAGTTTTCATTGTTTAGGCGACTATCATTGTACCTATTCCGGAATTTGTAAAAATCTCAAGAAGTAATGAATGTTCTATTCTTCCATCAATTATGTGAGCTGCTTTGACTCCTTGTGCTAAAGCTCTTATACAGCATTCTGTCTTTGGAATCATACCTTCAGTCACAATTTTTTTATCAATAAAATCTCTTGCCTCTCTGAGATTAGTTTTTTCAACAAGACTATTTTTGTTATCTTTTTCTTTTAAAATTCCTTGAGTATCAGTAAGAAGAATAAGTTTTTCTGCATTTATTGCAGCAGCAATTTCTCCAGCAACAAAATCTGCATTGATGTTATGGGAAATACCCTCCAAGGTTGATCCAATGCTAGAAATAATTGGGATATATCCTTTAGAAATAAGAGGATCTAATATTTCAGGATTGATTTTTGTAACCTCTCCAACTAACCCATGGCTCCCATCTCCTAGTTCTCTAGATTGAATTAAGTTGCCATCAAGACCTGATATCCCCACAGCTAAGGATCCAGTTTTATTAATGCCTTTTACAATTTGTTTGTTAACTCTTCCCATTAGAACCATCTCGACAATTTCCATTGTTTTTTGATCAGTAATTCTTAATCCATTTTCAAATTTAGGAGATATTTCTAATTTCTTTAACCAATTATTAATCTCGGGTCCACCTCCATGAATCACTATCGGACAAACCCCAACGGTTGATAAAAGTGCTATGTCTCTAAAAAAAGCATTTTTTAAATTATCATTCTCCATAACAGAACCTCCATACTTGATAACAATTTTCCTGCCTGAGAAACTTTGTATATATGGAAGTGCTTCGCTTAATATTGATACTCTTTGAGAATCATTCATTATTAAAATTCATTAAAACTTGATTGAATTGAGAAATTAGGTTTTTACAAATATATCCCTATATTCAATAAAAGAGAATAAAATCAAATTCTTTTTTATTATCGTCGATAATAAATTCTGATTCAAGACCTTTAACGAAAAACCTGTTTAATCTTTCTTGTTTCTCAATCCATTTTTCTAGAGGGACAGCGTTTAACTCGAAACGCATTCTGAGACCAATTTTTTCTTCCTTTGTAATTTCTTCTATTTCTTTTAGTTGAGGGGGATTATCCTCATCCCACAAATTTAAAGATTCTAATGACGATTCAAGATGAGCTTTTATCCCATACCTCCATCTTGTAACATCTTTAACTAGTTCTGTTAATTCTTTTGGTCTATTAAATTTATTTGTCGCAAAATTTGTCTTGTCAATCAACTCTACAGGAGGTATTTCAGAAGTCTTTAAACCTAATCCAATTAGAAAAATAGGTACTCCATAAAAAAAAGTAGGTACACTTAAATTTACTGAATCTGTAAAATAAGCAGTCATTCCAACAAAAGCCAATATACCCCCAGCGGTTACTATTATGTTTCCAGGCGATAAGTATTTCTTCATTTTGATTTAGTAGAATGAGTTTTAAAAGAGCTAATGATTATTATGCAAGATCCTAATACAGCAAATCAAGGAGATTTAATTTTTAAACTTGATCAAGATAGAGCATGGCTATTAGAAAATCTTGATAAGGGTAAATGGCCTGAAATTAGAAGCGAACTTGCCGAACTTGAAAGAAAATTAAGCAAACTAATTATAAGTGTTCAAGAAAATAACGTTGATATTTGATTTAAAAAGGTATTTCATCAACTTCAGGTACTAAAGGTGAACTATCCCAACTAGATTTTTTGGTAGTTTCTTTATTTTCAAATGACTCATTATTTTCTTTCTGATCAGACTTAACAACATCAATTGGCGATATTTGATGAATCTTTGAAGCTGTTAGTTCTGGTTGCTTTTCTTTTGTTCCGTCTTTTCTTGTGACAGAAATCATCTTGAGACGTCCCTCAATAACAATATTTTGCCCCTCCTTTAGGTCATCTACCATTCCTTGGGCAATATTCCCCCATCCTATGATTTTGAGATCTCTGGTTGGATCTTCACTGCGTAATCCTTTAAAATTAACAATCATTTCTGCAATTGGAGTTTGGTTTTCTTTGGTGTATCTCATTTGGGGAGCGCTATTTATTACCGCTTGAATTAAACAATGATTCATTACTTTCTATTTAATTAAAGACATACTGATGCAGAATCAAGAAAAATGCCACGAAAATGTTTGGATCCTATCAGGAACTTCGGATGGACCTCTAATAGCTAAAAGGCTTCTTGAACTTAATTATTCAGTTTTTATTAGCGTTTTAACTCATAAAGCAGGGCAAGCTTATATTGAAAATCCAAAGTTACATATCATTACAGGTAGATTAAATAATAAAGATGAAATAATTAATTTCATAAAAAAAAATAAAATTAAATTCGTTATTGATGCTACTCATCCGTTTGCAGTGATAATTTCTAAAAATCTTAATAATGCATGTAAAGAGATTAATATACCTCTCTTACTACTTGAAAGAAAATCTCCAATAAATAACACTAATAATTTTTTTTATATTGATAATTTAAAGGATATAGATAACGTTGATTTAGAAAATAAGAATATCCTTCTAGCAATAGGATCAAGATTCCTTAACGATACAGCTAATTTTTATATGAATTGTAAAGCAAATGTATTTACAAGGGTACTTCCAACTTATGACAGTATTACTAAAGCTTTTGGATCATGTATTAAAAATTCAAACATAGCGATCCTTGAACCGAGTAAAAATAATAAAAGCATTTTAGAAAAAAAACTTTGTGATTTTTGGGAGATAGATTATGTTCTATGCAGAGAATCTGGAAGTTATTCTCAGAAAAACTGGGAGAGTATAGTTTCTGGAAGTAAAATGAAGTTATTTTTGGTTAAAAGGCCGAAATTTAAAAATGATTATTCTTACTCTTTTGATCAATATCACAATTTGATAAATCACATAATTAAAAAATATTGATGTTTAATTCATTATGGAAGTATTAGTTATGATCACAACTGAATCTAGTAACGCAAATGCTTTGCGAATGGCTCAATTACTCATACAAAATAAACTTGCAGCTTGTGTTTCGATAAAGCAAATTTTTTCAATTTATAAGTGGGATGATGATATTGAAGAAACTAAAGAGTTTGAAATCACAATAAAAAGTAAACTAGAATTTAAAGATTATTTAATTGAATTCTTAAATAAAAACTCCACATATGATGTTCCTCAAATTATTTACAAAAAATACCATGCTGAGATGAATTATTATGATTGGTTGATTAAGACTGTTTGATTAAATTTATTTTATTAACTCTTTAAGATCAAAATCTGATCTAGATCCTAATTGCGTAATTATTTGTCCCGCACAAATTGAAGCTATCTTTCCGCATTTTTTGAGTGAACAATTGTTTATTAATCCATGGATAAATCCTCCCGCATAGATATCTCCCGCTCCTGTAGTATCAATAATCTTTCCTTTTGTTATTGACTCAATTATTTCAATATTATTTTTGTTAACTATGAGAGAACCATTGCTTCCAAGAGTTACTATGACTAATTCACATAAGGAAGATAGGTCTTCTTGGCAGTTTGTTAATTTATCATTTTGAAATAGACTTAACACCTCGGATTCATTACAAAAAACAATATCTACATATTCATCAATTAATTCCAAGAAACTCTCACGATGTCTATCTACACAAAATGAATCAGACAATGAAAGGATTATTTTTGTATTAGATCGTTTTGCAATTTGGGCGGCTTTAATAAAAGCTTTTTTAGCTAATTCGCTATCCCATAAATATCCTTCTAAATATAAGTATTTACTTTCCTTAATTACAGAAAAGTCAATGTCTTCTGGTTCAAACTCTATGGATGCTCCTAAGTAAGTGCACATAGTTCTTTGTGCATCAGGTGTAATCAAAATAATTGAATGAGCTGTTGAAGCACCTTTAATAGTTGGCGGAGTATTAAATATAGTTTTACTTTGTTTAATATCTTCAGAAAAGAAATTCCCAAATTGATCATTTTTCACCCTTCCAATAAACTGAACATGATTACCTAATTCTGCCAAACAAACAACGGTATTTGCTGAGGACCCCCCTGAAATTTGTTTGATCACTTTGCAATTTTCTAACAATCTCTGAGATTCATCGGAGTTAATTAGATTCATTGATCCTTTATCCAGATTATTTATCTCAAGAAACTCATCTTCAATATTTACAATAATATCCACTATTGCGTTGCCCAGACCAATGAGATCAACCGTTTTATTATTTTCAAAATGTCTAAAGGATTCCTTCATTAATTTGGAAATAAATTACCTTAGTAGTGCTCTTTTAGGACCATGAATTGGGTCTTCAATTACTATAGTTTGATCTCTATTCGCTCCCAACGAGACAATTGCAATTGGAACCTCCATTAATTCAGCTAAAAATCTTAGATAATTCATAGCATTCTGTGGGAGATCAGATAGTTTTCTGCAATCTGCAGTTGAACATTGCCAACCTTTTAATTTTTTGAAGATTGGCTTACATTTTTTTAAGTCATCTGAATTTGTAGGAAAGTAGTCTATTTCCTCTCCATTGAGATCATATGCAATGCAAACTTGAATCTCATCTAATTCATCTAACACATCAAGTTTCGTAACGGCTAAACAATCAAGACCATTTACAGATACAGCATATTTACCAATAACTCCATCAAACCACCCACATCTTCTCCTTCTCCCAGTAGTGGTCCCAAATTCACTGCCTCTATCACAGAGTTGATCATTAATACTCCCTTGCAATTCTGTTGGGAATGGCCCTTCACCTACTCTTGTGGTATAAGCTTTTGCGACACCTATGACTCTATCAATTAAAGTGGGACCCACTCCAGCCCCAATACATGCCCCTCCTGATATAGGGTTTGATGAGGTAACAAAAGGATAAGTCCCATGATCTAAGTCGAGTAGAGTCCCTTGAGCACCTTCGAAAAGAATATTCTTCTTGTTTTTTGAGGCTGCATGGATAGTCCTCGTACAGTCAACAACATGCTTCGATAATCTTTCCCCATAGTCAAGATATTCTTCAACAATATCTTCTAATTTGAGTGGTTTAATGCCATAGATTTTTTCTAGTAGACCGTTTTTTTCTCTTAATGGAATTTCTATCACATCACTTAGCCTTTCCTTATTGAGCAAGTCTCTTATTCTAATGCCATTTCTTTGTGACTTATCCGCATAAGTTGGGCCAATCCCACGACCTGTTGTCCCT
>CACGPQ010000029.1 GCA_902574955.1 uncultured Synechococcaceae cyanobacterium | reverse complement strand
CTTTTGACTACGGGGTAGCTGTAAAAGAACATTGTTTTGCTTGTACTGCAGGTGCGGGGTCAAGTTGTGGAGGGACTTTAAGTTAAAACCTGCTAAATGCAATTAGGACAAATAGCTCTTACATTCAAAGAGGATTCAATTAGTTTAAAACCATTAACTTTTGCTGCAACTTTGCCTGCCTCTAAAACCTCGTCATTTTCAAATTCTTCTGTTCTTCCACACCTAATGCAAATCAAATGATGATGATCCGGTGTGTCGTTACTAAGCAATTCATATCTGTGTCCACCCTCACTGAGTTCTAATTCATGAAGCAAACCCATTTGTACTAAAAGTCTTAAAGTTCTATAAATTGTTGCTAGTGAAACTTTGGAGCTTGTTTTAACTAACTTTTCATGAACCTCTTCAGCACTAAGATGTTTCCCAGAGCCAATATTTTCAAATAAATTAAGAACCTTTAGTCTCTGAGGAGTTAATCTCTTCCCATCTTTATGTAATCCATCACCAAGAGGAGATGTGATTACTTTGTATTGAGAAGATAATGACAAAATCAACCCAGAGCTATTCTCAATAATAACTCTAGATGAGAGTAAAACAACTTATTGATTTAAAATGTTTACTAAAGTTCTTCAAAATATTATGTTAAATGTATTATATGAAAATGATGAATGATCAAGAAAGCTCTTCTGATAAATTATCATCGAAAGTAAACGCCTTGATAATTATTGATATTCAGGAAAAAATAATAAGACCAATTTTTAATAAGGATTCAATAATCAAGAACATTAAAAAGCTAATAAATGCTTACCAAATTTTAGAAGAAAACATATTTATATCTGAACAGAACCCACTCAAATTGGGAGTAACGATACCTGAATTATCTCTCAAAGCAGAATTTAGAAAATTTGAAAAAATGGAATTCAGCCTAGCTAAATTAGAAGATTTTTTAAAAGAACTCAAAGATAAGAAAATTACTAATTTGATAGTTTGTGGGATCGAAACGCATATTTGTATTCAACAAACAGTCTTAGATTGTTTACAACAAGGATTTGAAGTAATTCTCATATCAGATTCCATGGGAAGTCGAAATAGGGTAGATCATGAAATAGCATTACAAAGAATGACTCAGAGTGGAGCTATCTTAACAACAACTGAATCTATAATTTTTGAATTATGCAAAACTGCGGATAGAAAAGAATTTAAAGAAATTAGAAATATAATTATGAGTTAAAGAAAAATAAAGACTGGTTTGTTGTTTAGAGATAATTTAAAATTTTATTAGAGATAAAATTTAAGGGTTTATTTGAATATGAAATTTGTTACTGAAAACTTCCTTCTGGCAATATCTATTTTTTTTATTGGAACTTTATTGTCGATAATAATTTCTAAAGTTTCAAAAATATTTTTTAAAAAGATTTCCAAAAGAACAAAAACAAAATTCGACGATTTTATTTTTGAGGTGATCTCTGGAATTATAAAACCTATAGGTTTCCTCCTCTCATTTTATTTTTCAATTGACTATTTTTTTGCTGATGAAATAACTTTCATCTCTGTCTTATTGAATATTTTGAAATTATTTATATTAATAATCATCATAAAAGCTCTCAACAAAATTTTAATAAGATCATTAACAGAATCGACCTCGAAAATTAATGATTCCTCAATTAGTTCAATGGTATCTTCACTAACTCCATTGATAAAAGCATTAACATGGACTATTGGCTCAATTTTTTTCTTACAAAATATAGGTGTTCAAATGACTGCTATTTGGGCTTTACTAAGTGCAGGAGGTATTGGAGCAGGATTAGCTTTGAAAGATCCAGTTCAGGAGTTTTTTGAATATATAACAATTTTGCTTGATAAACCTTTTCAAAAAGGTGAGTTTATAAAATCTGATGGAGTCCTAGGAATGGTTGAGAGAGTGGGAGTACGATCCTCAAGGATAAGAAGTATTAATGGAGAAGTAATAGTAATGAGTAATAGTGCCCTAACAAATGGAATAATTTCAAATTACGCACAAATGGAAAAAAGGAGGTTAGTGCATAAATTGGGAGTTGTTTATGAAACCTCTCCAAAACTTATGAAATTGATTCCAATAATAATTAAAAAAATAGTTGAAGAGACAAAAGATGCGTCTTTTGATAGATGTCATTTCACAGATTTCGGCGACTTCAGTCTTAATTTCGAACTTGTTTATTACATCCCAACAAATAATTATCTCGCTGCGATGGAAGCTCAACAATCTATAAATTTAAGAATTATTGAGGAATTTGCGGTTAATAATATAGAGTTTGCATTCCCAACACAAACCTTAAATATTGAAAGTAACAAAACCAAATGATCTACAAATCTCTTCACTTAAAATCCAGAGTTTTGAAGCCAACTCAGTATTATTTGCCTCATCACTAACCTTACTTTCAGCTAATTTATGTTTTTTAAAAGATATAAGTTTATTACTTAAATGTACGTAACCAATATTATTTAAATTTGAATCAAAAACAATTTCAGAAAGAATCCTACCAGCATTTTCTATACTTTCAGAGATTCCTAAAATATTTTTTGCAGCTTTAGAAAAAATTAAATATCCAAAGAGATTAAAACGCTTACTATATCTAAAAAAACCAAGATCATCATTTGGTATCACTAGACCAGGAGCCCAAGTAATTACAGAAATTTTACTAGAGGAAATTTTTAATTTTTTTTCAAGTTCTTTAGCAAACAAAATATTACATAACTTACTATTTTTATAAGCTTCATCAGCATTAAAATTTAAAAATTGCCCAGTTACTTTTTTTCTTAAATTAACTAAGTTATTAAGTCCCGCTTTCTTTCCTATATTGCCACCTGAACTTTTAGGGTCGTGTACATCTGATGATGTAATAATGATTCTAGATTCTTCTTTATCTCTAATAAAATCTTTTAGGACATTTACCAAGTAAAAATGTGCAAGATGATTTACCGCAAAAGTTAGTTCTATGCCTTGTTTTGATACTTTAGGGTAAAAAGAGCCTGTATATTGCAATCCTGCATTTAAAACAAGAACATCTAAAGAAATCTTTTTACTAATAAAGTAATCTTTAATTTTTTTAATATTCTCTAGATCTGAAAGATCACAATTTTCAATAATATTTAAAAATTTACTAAGGTAATTTTTATCAAAATATTTCTCGATTTTTCTGAGAAATTCATTCTTTCTAAATTCGTTTTTTATTACAACATATAAAATATTTTTCGTCTTCAGTAAATTAATAATGGCAAAAAACCCTATTCCTGAATTACCTCCAGTAATTAAAATATTTTTATTTTTAATCATTTAAATTCCTATATTATTTTTATGATAAAAAAATAAATAAAGTTTTTTTTATTTTGTAATCTTATAAATTATTGTTAAAACACTGAAAACTTAGTCACTAGAATTTGAGTAATTTGATTATTATTAATCTACTCTCATTACAAGTATTGGATGAAAAATATAATTCTAGGTTCAGAAGTAAAAATTTGTTCCATAAATTTTTTTAATCATAAGAATTATATTTAATGTCAAAAGAAAATATGCCAGATGTTCTTGTTTTGGGTGCAGGGCCTGCAGGTATGGCTATTGCCTCAGCTTTAGGGAAGGAAAAATTAGATGTTGAAGTTCTTTCTCCAAATGGACCAGATGAACCTTGGCCAAATACATATGGCATTTGGGGGAAAGAAGTTGATCAACTCGGGCTTCAGGATTTACTTGAATATAGATGGAAGAATACTGTAAGTTTTTTTGGGCATGGCGCTTTAGAAGAGCAGGACGACGAGAATAAAGCCACGGAACATTCACTAGATTATGGACTATTTGATAATAAGAAACTCCACAATTATTGGTTTAACGAATGCAATAAGTCTTTTATTAAATGGCATCAAGGCTTTGCAAACAAAATACATTTTGAAAAATACAAAAGTACAGTAACTACAAAAGATGGCAAAACTTACTCTGCAAGATTAGTAGTAGATGCAACAGGGTATGATCCTGTTTTTCTTAAATTAAAATCCTGTGGTCCCTTAGCAGTCCAAACTTGTTATGGGATAGTAGGTAATTTTAGTAAACCTCCACTTAAGACAGGGCAGTTTGTATTAATGGACTATAGAAATGACCATCTTAACGATGAGCAAAAAAAAGAACCGCCAACTTTTCTTTATGCCATGGATATGGGGGATGGGAAATATTTTCTTGAAGAGACATCTCTTGGTTTAGTAAATCCTCTAACAATGGAAAATTTAAAAGAGAGACTAGAGAAGAGGCTTTCTTATCGAAATATATCAATCACAAGCATGCAGCACGAAGAGCTTGGCTTATTTCTTCCTATGAATATGCCAATCCCAGATTTCAAACAACAAATACTTGGATATGGTGGTGCTGCTTCAATGGTACATCCTGCATCTGGATATTTAATTGGTAATGTTTTAAGAAGAGCTCCACTTGTCGCAAAGGCAGTCTCAGAAGCAATTAAAAACAAAAATCTAAGTACCTATCATATTGCTAGAAAAGGTTGGGAAACTTTATGGTCAAAAGAATTAATTAGGAAGAAATCACTTTACCAATTTGGATTAGAAAAACTCATGAGGTTTGATGAGAAACTATTGAGAGAATTTTTTGGCAGTTTTTTCCAACTACCTAAAAATCAATGGTATGGGTTTCTAACTGATACTCTTTCTTTAAAAGAGATTGTATATGCCATGTGCGTAATGTTTATAAAGGCTCCATGGAGTGTGAAGAAAGGTCTTATGATTATGCATGGAAGAGAATTTAAAATGTTACTTAGGATAATATTTCCAAACATATAGTTAAAAAATGAGAACCATATTAATAAGTGGAGCCAATAGAGGTATTGGACTAAATATTGCACATAAAGAATTAAAAGAAGGCAATAGAATTAGTGTTGGCATAAGAGATTTAGAATCATTAAAAGGAAGCGCTATTGATCCAAAAAAATGGCCAGAAGGGAAAATTATAATCAACCACTATGATGCTTTTAAAAAAAATACAGCCGAAAATTGGATAAAGAATACCGTAGATAAATTTGGAGGATTTGATTCAGTAATAAATTGTTCTGGAGTATTATCGAAAGTTCCTTTCTTGTACAAAGATGGTGACGAAGAAGATATTTTAAATACATTAAATATCAATTTTTTGGCAATTTGGCATTTATGTAAGCTTTCTTGGGATCATTTATGTACCTCTGGAAGAGGAAGAATTATTGTTTTAGTTTCAATGAGTGGGAAAAGATCCAAAGGTGATTTAGCCGCTTATTCTTCTTCAAAGTTTGCTTTGATGGGATTATGCCAAACGATGAAAAATAAAGGTTGGGATAAAAATATAAGGATTTCTGCAATTTGCCCAAGCTGGGTTAATACAAAAATGGCCCAAAATATCTCTTCCTTAGACAAATCAAGGATGACACAACCTGAAGATATTGCTGAAATATGCTCAACAATTCTTAAGTTACCTACCCAATCAGTTCCATTTGAAATCGCCTTAAATTGTAACTATGAAATTTAACCTAAATTAAAAATTAAATAAGCCATTGAAAGCATTGCAATTGCAATAAATAAACCTTTTATTCGATTAGTTAACAATGAAAAAAGAGATAAATCTTCAGAAAAGTATCCACCAAAACTTCCTGTTATAAATAATATAACCATTGGTAGAGATGCTATTCCGAAAGAATAAGATATAGATCTTACAAATCCAAAATTTAAATAATTAAAAATAAAGGAACTTAATGAAAACAATAAAAATGATGCAAATAGAGTTATGGAAACTTCAGCATCTAAAGTGTGAGGTAAGCTACCCTTTAATTCAAATTGCTTTTTACATTCTCTAATTTGTCTTTTAGAAAGCTTTAAATAACCAGTTTCAGGAATTCTTTGAGACTTATATTTTCTTAGTAATCTTGCTTCGAGAGTTTCTGGCTCCTTCGTCATAATTGATGTTAATAATTCATCTGGCTTTAATTTTTTAATTTTCTTTTCAAGATTATCCGTTTTCCCCAATTCTATAAAGGTCTCCTACTCTAATAAGGTAAACATATCCTGACATTTGCGTTGTAAAATTAATTCTGTTCCTTCTTAAATAATACTAAAAGATTCAAGGAAATTTAAAGTTTTTACAATATGAAAAACGATATTTTATATTCATTTCGAAGATGTCCATATGCAATTCGTGCAAGATGGGCCCTATTAATTTGTGAAATAAAAGTAGAGATAAGAGAAATTGATTTAAAAAATAAACCTCTAGATTTTTTAAATAATTCAAAAACGAAAACGGTTCCAATACTTATAAAAAAAAATAGTGACGTTATTGAAGAAAGTCTTGAAATCATCTTGTGGGCTCTTTCAGAGTCTAAAAAGAAAAACATCAAATTAATTTATTTTCCTGAGAACAAAAGGGAAGATATTTTTGAAATAATTAATGAAAACGATAACGAATTCAAATATCATTTAGACCGATTTAAATATGCCACAAGATATAAGAATAGTGATGAAGAATTTCATTTCACAAATGCGATTAAATTTATAAAGAGATGGAACGAACTTCTTGAAGAAAACAAATACTTTTTTGGAGATAGACCCACAATCGCTGATTGGTCTATTTGGCCTTTTGTAAGACAATTTAGAATCGCTTGTGAAAGTCAAAAAAGAACAAATTATTTTGAGCCCTCAATAAAAAACTGGTTAGATTCATTTGAGAAAAATAGAGAATTTAAATCATTAATGTATAAATACGAATTATGGGAACCATATTCTAGAAAGAATTATTTCCCATCTAATTAACTTTCCAACAACTTCCTTTTCTCAATTATTCTTGCCAACTCCAAAAAATATCCTGCAGTCCTAAATTTTCCTATATTTTTTTCCTTAAAATCAAGATCGCTTCTGATTTCTGCTGTCTCCGCCATAAGCAAATCTAAATCATTTGATCCAAGACTATACAATTCACCAAGTTCGATTTCCCTTCCGAGTAAATGACTCCTAAACCACTTCCCTTTATTTTCTTGAGGTGGAATATCGTAGGGAGTAAATGACATTTAAATAAAATTTAGGCTTTTTACCATTCTAGGGTGCTTATTGAAACTTTTTCATCTCTAATTTATTAAAAATCAATGCGATAGAAAGAATTGCAAATGTAATTAGGGCACAAATTTCTGTCCAATAATCTAACCCAATTTTAGAAATCATTAATGGTGCAAGAACTGTGAATAGGCCCCCAGAAAGAATTAACTGCGCAAATAGCTGTTTTGACGTAAAAATTGGTAAAGTCTTAGAAATATTTTTAGGATCTGCAAGCCTTAAAAGAAGTAACCCAGAAGCTACTACACCTGTGGAATTACCGAACTCTATCAAACTTTTTTCAAACCAATAATCATCAAAAATAAAATATGCAAAATAAGCAATACAAATCAAATTCCAAAATAAACCGAATATAGTAAACACTAAAATAAGTATCCAATTATCAAAAACAACTGCAATATTTAAACTTGCCATAGCTGTAAAAATCAATAAATCTGTGGATAAGATACCAATCTCCCTTTGCAGAATATTTGAAATAAATTCTGTATTTTTGGTTTTCTCTAAAATATATCTTATAAGGAGCGAACCTATAAGGATAAAAGGGAATACTGGTAATGAAAAAATAATTTCCTTCGAAAAATCACCAAAAGAACTTGAAATATACCTTAAAAATTTAAGTAGCAAAACGCCAAAAGAAATTGCCATACCTGAGAATCCAAGATTTATGATAAAAATTCTTAAATCTGCAAAAATTCCTGTTTTATTTTTTTCCTTAAGATTATCTTTCTGCTCAAGAATTTCCTCAGTATCTGAAAGACCTAAAGTTCTACCAAGAAAGATAAATATGCTACCCAA
>CACGPQ010000028.1 GCA_902574955.1 uncultured Synechococcaceae cyanobacterium | reverse complement strand
ATTTTTGATTAAATATTCTGCAATTTTTAGAGTAGCCAAACAATCATCTTTATTATATTGGATAATTTTTTTTAAAAATATTTCGTTTTCTGTAATTTGATATTGAATCCACCAATAAATGGCTTTCGAGCCACTTACATTTTTCTGCACCCATTCAAATCCAAGCCAATTAGAAACGGATTTTAAGCCATAGTTTTTTAGTGGTAATATCCAAGACTTTCGAACTAAGGTATGTAAGTCTACAAATCTTGAGGTAAGTGAATCAATTTCTTCAAAACTAAAATTTAGGTTTTTAGCAATATTAATTATTGCTATTTTTTCAGTTTCTCCGTAATGTAAAACTGGCCATTCCTTCTGCGAAAAAAGTATTTTAATAATTTTCCTGTAAGATTCTCCTTTATTGTTTTTGAGATTTAAGATTGGCTCATAAATATGATCTTCTTTTTTTGTAAACAAATTTTTTATTTTTAAAAATCCATATAAAAAGTCATGTTTATCATCTGGATTTGACTCGATATCAAATATATAAAATCCCGAACAAGTTTTTTCTAGTAGATCATTTGTATCATTTTTAGTGGAAATGCGATATGGTTTTCCAGAAATATAAGATTGTGCTTGCTTTACAAATAAGGAGGCTTTTTCATACTTTTGATCGTTGAATTTAGATAATTTTTCTCCAAGTTTTTTTTCGCTAAAGGAGGCTAATGTTTGGGTATTAGGTATTCCATGTATTTTAAGTAAAGAGGCCGTTTTGGATCCTATTCCATCTATATCTGTTAGATATCCATTTTCTTTTGCTTCTTTGTCACAAAATTTTTGCCATGAGCAAATAGTACATTTTTTTCTATCTTGAGTTATTTCTGGCATAAATCCCTCCAGGCATTCATTCAAACTTAGTAAAATTTCCAAAACTTTTTTTCTTAATTTTTTAGTTAAATAAACTTCTTCAACATAAACTTTTTTATCAAAACTTGAAATTACTAATCCTTTTTCAATTTTAGATTCTTGAAAAGTTCCCAATAGAATAGAACTAAAAGCTAAGTCGAATAAATGTTCTTTAGTGGTTTTGTGGCCTAACTTATAAACTGCAGGTAAATATTTATATTGTCCCCATTTACTTTTACCTTTAGTCTTTACAAGTAATTGTGGACGTATCTCTGCGTTAATATTTTGGAAAAACCTTCCTTTGATTTTTAATCCAATTACACCTTGATAACCATTTTTGCATGCTTTTAATCCTGTATATATTTCACTGTTACAAAATTCAGAGAAAATTTGAAACTGATTAATTTTGTCTATAGCTTTATGGGGAGACCAAACTTCATAAGATTTTTTACCCTTAAAATCTAGCCATGATTTTCTTTTGCATCTTATAAAGCTTTTTAAATGAAGAGAATTCAAATTATTTTTTAAAGGCGGTTTTAAAATTTACTCATATCAATTAGTATAGTTAATTAGGAGAAATCAAGGAACTTTTAAATTTGACTGTTGATAAATTAGATGAGATAAAATTTGGAACTGATGGGTGGAGAGGAATTATTGGATTTGATTTTAATCTATCCAATCTTTCGAGAGTTGTTGTTGCTGCATGCCAGGAGTTACATTATCAATACTATAAAGAAGTTAATTCAAAGAAAATTATAATTGGATATGATCGTAGATTTATGGCAAGTGAATTTGCCAAGCAAATAGTTCCTTTTGTAAGAGGATGTGGTTTCGAACCGATCTTATCTAATAGCTTTATTCCAACACCCTCTTGTAGTTTCTATGCCAAAGAAGTCCGTTGTCTTGGAGCGTTAGTAATTACAGCAAGTCATAATCCTTATAATTGGCTAGGTCTGAAAATAAAGAGCTTTAATGGATGCTCTGTTGACGAATCTTTTACAAGCGAAATTGAAAAAAGATTAATGCTTGGAAATTCAATTGAAAAAATAGATGGTCCTAATCAATTGGTAGATATTAAGAAATTTCATTTAGATAGAATTAAATCACTTTTTGATATCGACTTTATTTCTAATAGGTTGAAAAAAATGAAATTGAGAATTTTTGTAGATTCTATGCATGGTTCAGCTGCAAATTGTATGTCTGAGATTTTTGCTTCTAATGAATTAGAAGTTATTTCAGAAATCAGGAATGATGCTGATCCTTTTTTTGGAGGAAAACCTCCTGAACCTCTTTTAAATTATGTAGATGATCTAAAACAAATACTAATGCAAAATTCAATAAATGAGGTGAAAACTCTAGGAATTATATTTGATGGTGATGGTGACAGAATTGCGGCAATTGATGAAAAAGGAAGATACTCTAGTACTCAAGATTTACTCCCATACTTTATTAGCTATTTGGGCGAAATTAAAAATAATTCTTATCCAGTTTTAAAGACTGTTAGTGGTTCAGATATTATTAAAAATATATCAGAGAGTCAAAATAGAGATGTTTTTGAACTTCCAGTTGGCTTTAAATATATTGCTGAAAAAATGATTAAAGAAAAAATATTTATTGGAGGTGAAGAATCTGGGGGAGTTGGTTTTGGTGACTTTATGCCTGAAAGAGATGCTCTATATGCAGCGATGGTTTTATTAAATGGCATTGCTGAAAAATCTCAATATTTATATGAAACCTTAGATGAAATACAAAAAGATTTTGGGCCAAGTTTTTATAAAAGAATTGATATTAAATTTCCAAATCAGTCAGAAAAAAATAACGTCAAAGAATTTATCATACATAATATTCCTGAGAATATAAATAATCACAAGTTAAAAAGTGTCTCAAAGATTGATGGAACAAAGTTGAGAATTGATAAAAATTTTTGGCTTCTTTTTAGGTTTTCAGGAACGGAACCTCTTTTAAGGTTGTACTGCGAAGCACCAAAAGAATCTTATTTAGATGAGTTATTGCAGTGGGGTCAAGAATTTATAAATTTGGCAGGATAATAAGGATGAAAAATTTATATTTAGCGAGTAAAAATAAAGGTAAAATTGAAGAATATAAGAAATTGCTCTCTGGAGTTAATTGTAAATTATTACTCCAGCCAGAATCCCTAGAAGTTGAAGAGGATGGACTGACATTTAGAGATAATGCAATTAAAAAAGCGAGTGAAGTGTCAAAAAAAACAAATAATTTTTCAATAGCAGATGATTCAGGAATTTGTATTGAAGCATTAGATGGCAAACCTGGCATTTACTCATCTAGATATGCAGAAAATGATCAGAAGAGAATAGAAAGAGTTTTAAAAGAACTTGATGGAGTTCAAAATAGAAGTGCTTTCTTTATTGCCAATATTTGTGTTTGTTCCCCAATTGGTGAAGTGATTATAGAATCTGAGGCTAGATGTCATGGGAATATTATTTTAAGCCCTAGAGGAAAAGGCGGCTTTGGGTATGACCCAATATTTGAGGAGAGTTCAACCAGATTAACTTTCGCAGAAATGAATAATGCTATTAAAGACTCTTTAAGTCATAGAGGTAAAGCATTAAAAAAAATTATTCCAGATTTATTTGAAATTTTTTCTTAAATTCAATTAACCCATGATCCATGAAGGCCATGGGGGATTGAAATGGGTAATTCATAAACAGCTAATTCTTTTAAGTCTTTTGCATCCAATATCACAAGATCACTTCCTCTTCGTTCTCCGTTCCATAGAAGTATAAATAAAAATCCCTCATCTTCTTCTGAAGAGTTATCTAATGGAACCATAATTGGTTCACTTACGAATCCACTTGGAGCTGCTGACCAAGAAATCTCTTGTTTTGAGGTTAAATTTATTTTTTTTATTGCTTGAAGTGGAGCGTTCCCCAGTTTTTGAGATGTGCTTGCCATCCAACTAAAAGTTGCTTTTAATCCTAATTTTTTAGGATTAACAACAGCAAATTCACAACATTGTTCACTTAGAGTTTCAAGTTCACTAGTTTTTTTCTTTAGATCAATAGTAGATCTTTTCAGTTTTCCTTCTGGATATTTATCGAAGTCAATATCCCTAAAATTCTCATCTGGTCCAACTGATGGGAAATCATCATAAAAAATACTATCTAATATGATTTTGGAATCTTTTTCAAAAGCATTTAAGTGATGAAAAACAAATCCTTCTGGTGCGTCAATTGTTAAAGAGGGCTGCCCTCTAAATAATCCACTTTCTCTGGGTATGATAAAAAACTTTGCTTTTTTCTTTGGATTAGACTTTAAACATTGTGCTGCCCCTCTTTGGCCCATTACAAATGGAAGAGGATTAAAATCGATAGCATTCTGCAAAAATATTGCCCAATTAGTTGTAATTGCGAAATCATGAAGGAATGCAAATCCATTAAACGTATCTTTTCTATCGACGATGAGCTCACCAGGATTTTCACCAGAATTATTAAATTCCATTAATCTAATGGTACTTTTTGGCCCGGTTTGTACTCCAAAAGTTACTAAAAGTTCTGGGGATGAATTCGAATTTAGATCTATTTTGGGATGAGCACTGAATGCTTCATTAGGTTTGAGTACCCCCTTTAATGTTGTTAAACCAATAGTGTCAAGACTATCAGGGTCCAATGCATGTGGCCCAGCTGCTTCCCATAATGCGAGAATTTCATCTCCTAATTTAACGACATGAGTATTAGCAATATTCTTAAATTTTAGATCTAATGCATTATTTATAATTCCTCCACTTTTTTGGGTCCCAAAAACACCTCTATAAATAAATTTATTTATTTTTTCTTCTTCTAAGTAGCCTTTAGTTTTAACAAATCTATTTGTAAGGAATGGCTGACCATTTTCGAATTTTATGGATGTGATCATACCATCACCATCAAATGGATGATGGACCCATTGTCCGCTTCTCTCTAATATTCCTGGTCCATTTCTTAATAATGTTCCATTTAAACTTTTAATATTCTTACCTTTGCTAATTGTTAGAGGTGCCTTCGTTAGCTCCTTTTTGACATTTTGATATGCACTGGACCAATCTTCCTTATTAAAGCTTTTAATTTTATCAATTTTTTTATCTTGTAGATTAGTCACAATTATGGGAATATTTATTCTATCTTCGCCAAAAATCAACTGAATTGTGGCTGATTCGCAAAAAATTCCTATTTTATTGATTTTCTAGCATTCCTTTACTGCTTGGAATTGAGTCAGATCTTCTCAGATCTATTTCGGTAGCCATTCTCATTGCTCTTGAAAAAGCTTTAAAGCAAGCCTCAACTATGTGATGTGAATTACTACCGCGTATTTGACTAATATGGAGAGTAATACCACTGTTATTTACAAAGGCAATAAAAAACTCTCTAACTAGTTCAGTATCATAGTTTCCTATTCTTGGAGCTTTTAATTGAAGATCATACGATAGATGTGGTCTCCCAGAGCAGTCTAAAGTGACTTGAACTAATGCTTCATCTAATGGGGCAAAGAAATGTCCAAATCTGGTTATTCCTTTTCTCTCTCCCAAGGCTTTTGAAAATGCTTTGCCTAATGCTATTCCTACATCTTCATTTGTATGATGATCATCAATATGGGTATCTCCAATTGCTTTTATTTTTAAATCGAATAAACCATGACTGGATATTTGATGAATCATATGATCTAAGAATGGTATCCCGGTATCTATTTCGGAAATACCATTTCCATCTAAGTTTATGAATACAGAAATATCAGTTTCATTCGTTTTTCTTTTTATTTCAGATTGTCTTAGAGATGACATTTTTATGCAAAAAACTTAGTTTACATTCCATTAATGCAGTAACCCGCATCAACATAAATTGTTTGGCCTGAAATGCCGCTAGAGAGATCACTCAATAAAAAAGCAGCAGTATTTCCTACTTCTGTTTGAGTGACTGTTCTGCGTAAAGGAGCCTTTTCTTCAACATTGTGAATCATATCTAAAATGCCACCTATAGCAGAACTAGCAAGTGTTCTTATAGGTCCAGCACTTATTGCATTAACTCTGACTTGTTTTTCGGGCCCAAGTTCTGCAGATAGATATCTTACTGAAGCTTCTAAAGCTGCTTTTGCAACTCCCATCACGTTGTAGTTAGGAATCGCCCTCTCTGACCCTAAATAAGTTAATGAGACAACGCCAGCACCATCACTAAAAAGTGGTTTTGCTGCTTTACATAGAGGTGCTAACGAATAAGCACTTATATTAAGAGCCCTATCAAAACCCTCTGAAGTGGTAGCACTATAATCTCCAATCAATTCGTCGCGTCCTGCAAATGCTAGGCAGTGAACTAATCCGTCAATTTGCCCCCAATTGTTTTTTATATTTAAAAAGATTTCTTCAATTTGAGCTGGATTTTGGACATCAAGAGGCAAAAATAAGGATGGGTTTAACGGTTCAGTTAGTTCTCTAACTTTAGATTCGAATCTTCCCTTATCATCAGGCAAATATGTGATTCCAAGTTCTGCGCCAGCTTTTGACAGTTGTTGAGCAATACCCCATGCTATTGAACGATTATTGGCAATTCCTGTGACAAGAATTTTTTTGCCAGTTAGATTTAGAAGCATTTTGTTTATTATTTCTATATATTCTCCTATATAAAAGTACCTATCTTTACGGATTACTGCAAAATATACAATAATTTTCAAATATCAATGAATATTTAACTTAAACATGGTCAGAACAAATTCTATGGTTTTGGAATTAGGTTTTCAATTACCTAATTTCGAAATGTTAAATGCTAATTCTTCAAAAAATGAATATTTTAATTCTCATAATCTGGATAATCGGCATTTACTCTTAATGTTTATTTGTGCCCATTGCCCATTCGTTAAATATATCGAGAATCAAATTTTCACCTTAAGTAAAGAAATTGAAAATACAGTTCAAACAGTCGCAATCTCAAGTAATGATATTGTCACTCATCCTGCAGATTCTCCTAAAAATTTGAGATTACAAGCACAATCACAGGGATGGAGTTTTCCTTATCTATATGATGAAAATCAAAATTTTGCTAAGGAATTAAAAGCCGCTTGCACCCCAGATTTTTATCTTTTTTCAAATGAAGGGGATGGTGATTTTTTATTGTTTTATCATGGCCAATTAGACGATAGTAGACCAGGGAATAATATCCCTCTGTCTGGAAAAGATTTGCGCTCTGCTGTAAAAGATTTGAATCAAGATAATTCTTATCCTTCACATCAGATGCCTTCTTTAGGTTGCAATATTAAATGGACTCCTGGTAAAGAACCAAGTTGGTTTAAATGAATTAAAAATTTTTTTTACCCATAGAAATATGGTTTAGGGTTAATATATTCAATATGCAGATACCTCCATTTACTTTAAATAGGCAGTACCAAGAAATTGGCTCAGAAATTGAGAGCGAGGTTTCTAAAGTTTTACAAGGGGGTCAGTATATTGGAGGAGAAGAAATTGCTAAATTTGAGGAGAGTTTTTCTAACCTGATTGGTGTTGAAAATACTATTGGATGTAATAGTGGAACTGATGCTTTAGTATTAGCTTTGCGCGCATTAGATATTGGTGTAGGTGATGAAGTTATTACCACATCTTTTAGCTTTTTTGCGACTGCAGAGGCTATTAGTGCAGTTGGTGCTAATCCTATTTTGGTAGATATAGATCCAGAAACTTATCTCATTAATACTGAACTAATAGAACAAGAAATAAATTCTAATACCAAGGCAATTATGCCAGTTCATCTATTTGGGAATGCAGTGAATATGACCTTAATAAAATCTTTGGCCAAAAAATATGATTTAAAAGTAATTGAAGATTGTGCTCAGGCAACTTGCACAATGTGGAAAAATTCCAAAGTTGGTAGTATCGGTGATATAGGTTGTTTTAGCTTTTTCCCTACTAAAAATTTAGGAGCTGCTGGGGATGGTGGAGCAGTAACAACTTCAGATCAGAAGATTGCCAAAAAAGTAAGAGAACTTGCTGTTCATGGCAGCCCAATAAGATATCACCATACCCAAATTGGATATAACAGCAGACTTGATACCATT
>CACGPQ010000027.1 GCA_902574955.1 uncultured Synechococcaceae cyanobacterium | reverse complement strand
GGTAATAGAATTAAACAGACCATTTTATTAAAACAAGGAATTAAACAAGAAATTGCAAAAAAAATTAGTAAAAATATTAGAGATCAAATTAAAAAAATTAATGTCAGCATCAACGGAGAAACACTCAGAATTGCTAGTAAGAGCAAAAATGATCTTCAATTAGCAATTAAGCTTGTTAGTGAGTTGGAGGAGTCTTTGAACATTCCTCTAAAAGCTAATAACTTTAGATAAAATCTTTAGTAAGGTTATTTTAAAAACATGGCAGATTATTCAAAATCTCTCATTAACTCATTGATTAAGAATGTAAAAGAATACCCTCGTTTTTCAAAAGAAGAAATAGAGAAATTTTGTTGGATGGCGGTACATGAGCATAAGCATGGTGTGTTGCCTTCTGAATATGATATCAGGGAGATAGATGAGGATCTTTATTTAGAACTTTTGAAAGTATTTAAATCAAATACCTGATTAATTAAAATCTATATTTAAATTTACAATTATTAAAAAAATATTTTAATTAAATGCCTTACTAATGCACTAATAAGTCTATTTAAATATGATTAATAAAAAGAATAGATTTAATGTCAACATCCTTTAAAAATGTCACACCAACAGGTCCTGGTGGGACAGCAACATTACTTATTGTATTGTCTTTTACTGGCTTTCTTTTGCTCACTCAATCATTATTTGTTGTACCTTCTGGACAAGTTGCAGTTGTTACAACTCTAGGGAAAGTAAGCGGCCCCTCTAGGAGAGCTGGTTTAAACTTTAAACTTCCATTTATTCAGTCTGTATATCCATTTGATATAAAAACTCAAGTTCAACCAGAAAAATTTGAAACGCTAACTAAAGATCTTCAAGTTATTAGGGCTACAGCTACTGTTAAGTATTCAGTAAAACCTAACGAGGCAGGAAGGATATTTGCAACAATTGCAAGCAGAAATAGCGATGTTTATCAGAAAATTGTTCAGCCATCTTTGCTAAAAGCTTTAAAATCAGTTTTTTCTCAATATGAGCTAGAAACAATTGCTACTGAATTCGCAGTAATTTCTGAAAAAGTAGGCGACACCGTTGCAAAAGAATTAAATTCGTTCGATTATGTAGATGTTAAAAGTTTAGATCTTACTGGATTAGAGATCGCAGAAGAATATAGAGCTGCGATTGAACAAAAGCAAATAGCTGGTCAGCAATTATTAAGAGCAAAGACTGAAGTTGAAATTGCTGAACAAGAAGCACTTAGATATGAGACATTAAATAGAAGTCTCGATGATCAAGTACTTTTCAAATTATTTCTCGACAAATGGGATGGCAGTACACAAGTTGTTCCTGGCTTACCAGGTTCAGAAGGAGGTAGTCCCCCAGTCATAGTTGGTGGTAGAAGATAATTATTTAGAAAAGATTTTCCTAAACTTATAATCATTTACTTATTTTTCTTTAAGGAAAGACTAGTAAGTGATTATTTTTTAATTGCATTGAAAGATTCGTCAAAAGCTTCAATTGTTTTATCAATTTCTTCTTCGCTGTGAGCTAGTGATGTGAAACCAGCTTCGAAAGGGCTTGGCGCTAGGTAAATTCCTCGTCGAAGCATTTCTCTATGCAACTTACCAAAAAGTTCTGCATCATTTGTTTTTGCTTCATCAAAGTTCCTAACTGGCCCATCGCACAAGAAAAATCCAAACATAGCGCTTACACTTCCACCGTTAATAGCAATACCGTTATTTTCTGCAGACTGAATTATTCCTTCAATTAATCTAGAAGTTGTTGAATCAAGTTTATCGTACGTACCATCTTGTTTGAGCAGCTCAAGAGTTTTTATTCCAGCAGTCATTGCAAGTGGATTGCCGCTCAAAGTACCTGCTTGGTATACCGGCCCTGAAGGGGCTATCATTGACATTATTTCTTTTTTGCCTCCATAAGCTCCTACAGGCAGGCCTCCACCAATTACTTTCCCAAGGGTTGTTAAATCAGGAGTAACCCCAAACTTTTCTTGAGCTCCTCCATAACTTATTCTGAATCCAGTCATTACTTCGTCAAAAACTAATAAGGATCCATTCTCAGTGGTTAATTCCCTTAATCCCTCCAAGAATCCAGGTTCAGGAGTAATAAATCCAGCATTACCAACGATAGGCTCAAGAATAACCCCCGAAATGGCATCAGGATTTTCAGAAAATAATTTTTTTACTGCTTCAAGGTCATTGTAGGGAGCTGTTAGTGTATTGGCAGTTGTTGTCCGTGGAACACCTGGAGAATCTGGCAAACCAAGAGTAGCTACACCTGATCCTGCTTTTACTAAAAACATATCTGCATGACCGTGATAACAACCGTCAAATTTAATAACTTTATCTCGTCCAGTAAATGCTCGCATAAGTCTCAAAACAGCCATGCATGCTTCAGTTCCACTATTGACAAATCTAACCATTTCTACAGATGGGACTGCATCTATTACCATTTCAGCTAGTTGGTTCTCTAGAACGCATGGAGCACCAAAGCTAGTGCCTTTTTCAATTGCTTCCTGTAATGCCGTTGTAACTTCAGGGTGGGCATGCCCACATATAGCAGGTCCCCAGCTTCCTATGTAGTCAATATATCTATTTCCATCAATATCCCAAGCAAAAGGACCTTTGACTCTATCAAAAACAATTGGTTGGCCCCCTACAGACTTAAAAGCTCTTACTGGAGAGCTCACGCCTCCAGGCATTAGTTGTTTGGCGGCAGAGAAAATTTCTTCTGATTTTGTGTAATTTAATATGTCAGTCACAATTTAGCTAAATGATGTTTTGAGAAAAATCTAGTCATGTTCTAAATTAGAAATAAGTAAAAATTTTGTCAATCAGGTTGAAATTCTACATTATGATATTTTTATTGCGATAGTTTGGATTGTAAATAATTAATTTTAAAGAAATCATGATAAAAAACAATCTTATTTTAGATAACTCTTTATTAATAAGCGTTTTCAAGCATTAAAGAAATTCAATTTCTTTTATTTATATTTCGAAGAAATTATCCTCATCATCAAAAATATCTGCATTTATTTCGTTTAAATTAAGATCTATCATTACTGGGGCATGATCACTTGGACGCAAATTACCTCTAGGGGAGCTGTCTATGACACAACTTTTAAGTTTTGATGAAAGTTCTTTACTGATATATATATGGTCTATTCTCCAACCTTTATTTAATTCAAATGCGTTGTTACGGTAATCCCACCAACTCCAATGGCCAGTATTTTGTTCATAAATCCTGAAAGAATCTATTAATCTTTTTTTCAGAACATTATTTAGTGCACTTCTCTCTATCTCAGATGCCATTATTCCTCCTTCATATTTCTTTGGATCATGAATATCCAAGTTAGATGGAGCCACATTAAAATCACCCATAAGACAAATTAAGTCTCCTTTTTTTTCTCGCTCATCCAAAAATGAAGCTAAACAATTTAACCAATTAATTTTGTATTCGAACTTACTAGATTCTAGAGAAGATCCATTAGGAACATAGACATTTATGATTTTAATACCATTAATATCAGCTGAAATCAATCTTTTTTGATCTACGAAAATTTCAATATTTTGATTAGAGTCATTACAACCGTAGAATCCTTTTTTAACATTTTCTGGCTTTATTTTGGAAATAATAGCCACACCATTGTATGATTTCTGTCCGTAGATCTCTACTGAGTATCCTAATTTTTTAAAAGGTTCTACAGGGAAACTATCGTCTATTACTTTCGTTTCCTGCAAACAAAGAATATCTGGATTGGATTGATTAATCCAATCTAATATTTGTGAAAGTCTGGTTCTTATAGAGTTAACATTCCAAGTTGCTATTAACAAATTTCTACCAAATTATGTAAAATTAAAATAGCAAAAAATTTTGGCGTTAAAGAATTTTGAAATTAAATAAAATGAAAAATTACTTTTGCAACAGCGTTTTTAAACCAATTACGGCTGTAATTTTTTTTACTTTATTAATTTCCTTAAAAGGTGATTACCTAAATGCTGAATATTTATTAGAAGAATTAGAAATTGATACCTCAACTAAAACAGAAGATGATAGTTCAGTTCTTCCAACTAATCCTTTTGAACTTGTGGAAATGATTCGGAGATATAATAGTATGAATGATGCGACTGATCCTTCTGATGCAATTGACGATGCTTTAAGGTCTTTTAATAGTTTGGAGGAAAAATAAGAAATTTAATACGATAAATTGTTATTTTCAAATTTTTAATATGTTAAAAAACCCTATACCAAAAGTTACCAACCAATTACAGCATAGAGCAATCGGTATTATTAATGGTAAATTCATTCCCCGCAGTAATGAGCAATTAAATAGAGGCTTTTTAATTGATAATAAAGACGAAAAAATTGAAGCAGTAGTACTGGGTAAAGCATTATCACTTTTAAAAAAGCATATTGATTTAAAGAAAAGTTACTATTGGATTGTTTATCCAAAGAATAAAAATACTCAAAACTTGCATTTACAGGTTGCAGGCATCTGGGATCCCTATCAACTGAATGATTTCCCTCATGATTCTCCAAAAACTAACTTCTCAAAATTATTAGAAGAATTAGATCTAAAAGACAATTATTTTTCTGTTAGAGGAGAATTAGTTTTTGTCAATACTCAGAAGAATGAAATTGTTATTAAAATCTGCCCTGCTATAAAGTCAAAAAATTTAAAAAATAAAAATTTTAAATTAGTCATTAAAGGAGAGCTTTCTCTTGAGCTTCTGCATAGCTTTGTAAGTTTAGATATCAACAGAGATGGGAATTCTTTGAATTTAATAAAGTACGAAGTGATTGAAAAAAATCTTTCTAGAAATAACTAGAATGAAAGGTTGATTTCCACCGAAATTTTACTAGTCAAGAAATCTTTGATTTATGGATGATGTTTTAATTGAGTGTTCTCCTGGCATCTCTGGAGATATGTTGTTAGGAGCTTTTTATGATTTAGGGGTGCCTAAAGAAGTTATTGAACAGCCACTTATTGATCTTGGATTAAAGGATCTATATCAACTAGAATTTGAGGATTCAAAAAGTTGTTCAATTCGAGGCATCAAGGCAAAGGTTGAGAATATCGATTGCAGTCCTATCAAAAGAAATTGGAGAAGTATTAAGGAACTTATTTTAAATGGCCACTTAGAAGATAAATTAAAAAAAATAATTTATGAAGTATTTGAATCTTTAGCAACTGCGGAAGGAAAAGTTCATGGCATTAAATCTGATGATGTTCATTTTCATGAAATTGGAGCTATAGATTCATTGGTGGATATCATTGGGGTATGTGCTTCATTGAATTACTTAAATCCAAAGAGGGTTTATTGTAATGAACCAATGTTGGGGAAAGGTTTTGTTCAAACTGAACATGGAAAATTAACTGTACCACCTCCTGCTGTAATAGAGCTAATAAAACAAAAAAATATCAAGGTTTTATCAAGCCGTGACTCAATAGAGGGTGAACTCTCAACACCTACTGGCATTGCTTTACTTGCTAATTTAGTCGACTATCTAGAACCTCCTTTAAAATTTTCTATTAACTCTTATGGAGTAGGCATTGGTAACCTAAAATTTCCATTCCCTAATTTGGTAAGAGTTTATAAAATTACTTCATTTGAGGATTCTTCCACAAACGATAATGAACAAATTAGTCCAAAGTGTGAAGATATATCTATTCAAGAAGCATGGATTGATGATCAAACACCTGAAGATATATTTAATTTTGTAGAGAAACTGAGAATTGAGGGAGCTTACGACGTTTCTTATCAAGCTATCAATATGAAAAAAAATAGAATTGGATTTTCTATTCAAGCAATCTTGCCTATTGAGAAAAAAGAATTTTTTAGACGATTATGGTTTGATTATTCCAGTACGATTGGGGTTCGTGAAAGGACCCAATCTAGGTGGATATTACTTAGACGTAGAGGAGAATGTACAACGACTCTTGGAAATATAAAAGTTAAACAAACTTTGAAACCCGATGGATCAATAAATATGAAACCAGAAAATGATGAGATTTTGAGATTATCATTAAAGTATAAAATATCAACTTACGAAATAAGAAAAATAATAAAAGAGTCAAGTAAGAATTTTAAAGCATTTGAAAACTGGAAATGAGATTTAATACAAATAATCAACCATATTTCAAATTCCTTAAAAAAATTAATTTTGGTGGTTTAAAGAGTATTTTCTTTATTTCAAGCTTGTCATATTTTTGCATTTATTTTTTTGATAATATTGATCAAATCTCTCTTGATATTAATTTAGAAAGAGATGGAATTAATCTATCTTTATCATTTTTATTTTGTATTTTAAGTATTTACCTGAACGCTTATGCATGGAAATATATTGTTAAATGGTTCGGGAAAGAATTTAAAAGTAATGATATAGTCTCTTTTTATGTTTTAACAAATATTCTTAAATACATTCCAGGTGGTTTTTGGCATTTTGTTGAAAGATATAATTTTATAAAAAAAATAAGTAATCCTCAGATTGCTTTATATTCGACACTTATAGAACCTTATTTTATGTTGAGTGGATCTTTTCTTTTAGCATCAATGGGATTGATTTTTTCACCATTTTATTTTTTTTTAATTTTTCCATTAGTATTCTTAAATAGGAAATTTATTTTTTTGATCTTAAAAAGAATAGGTTCTCTTAAAGGAAAAGTATTTGAGGTTTTGAGACTTCCAAATTTAAAGGGTCAATTTGAAGAGAGAATAAATATAATTTCTTTTTTCCCTTCTAGGGCTTTACTTCTTGAAATTGGTTTTGTTTTATCTAAATTTATTGGGTTTTATATTTGCTTAAATACTTTTTATACAAGTAATACTTTGAATATCATATTTTTATTAGTAATCTTTTCTTTGTCATGGTCTTTAGGCTTGATAGTTCCATCAGCTCCTGGAGGAGTTGGCGTTTTTGAGGCTTGCCTCCTTTTATTTGTTGGCAAAAGTATTCCACAAAATATTATTCTTATTAGCTTAGTTTATTTTAGGGTTATATCTACCTCGGCAGATTTGTTGTTAAGCTTTCCTTTCTTAATAAGAAAATTTTCTAAAAGAATTTAGTTTTTTTTCTCTAAACTTGGTATCAATGTCATTGATGCGATAAGGCCTAAAGTCATGATAAGAATGGCCGGTAATATTGCCTCTACCATTCTTTCATCTCCAGCATATTGATATATTCTCACTGATAAAGTATCGAAATCGAATGGTCTTAAAATAAAGGTTATGGGTAATTCTTTTATCGTGTCTACAAAAACTAAAAGTGATCCTACGAATATTGGTCCTTGGAGAAGAGGTAGATGAATTCTTTTGATGATTCCCAGCCAATTCTCTCCTAGCCCAAGTGCTGCTTCATCCAGACTAGGAGAAATTCTCTCAAGACTTGAATCAATAGAACCCTTAGAGATAGTTAGAAATCGGACAAGATAACCCCAAATTAGTAAGCAAATAGCAATGAAATTGAATTTTGAAGAAGAAATACTTATTAAAGATAAAGCTAATACAGTGCCTGGGATTGCGTAACCTATCCCCGCAAGGTTTGTTATTAGTCCTAGCAATAAGCTTTTATTTAGGCGCCTAGCTAAGGAAATTATTAAGGAGAATAATATCGCTACTAATGCGGTAAAAAGTCCTAGACTTATGGTCCTTAAAGATAGGGTAAGTAATTCTATAGATAACCCTTTTTGAATTTGATCGATATTGAGCAGAACCCAAAAAAATGGAATCCCAAAAGAGAAAATTGGAGGAAATAAAGATATAATTATCGCTAAAAGAGCTCTTGTTTTGTTTAATGCCCATCCTTGAGAATCTTTTGATGCAGGGTTTTCACTCCACCTTTTTGATTTTCTTCTCGATAATTTTTCAAAAATAATTAAAGCAAAAATTATTAATAAGGCTACCAAAGATAATCCAATAGCACTTTTTGGATCACCCTCAATTATCCAATTTTCAGCTATACCCGTAGAAATACTTGGAATATTTAATAATGCAAATGTACCTAACTCATTCATTACTTCCATACACATTAAACTTATTCCTGTTATTACTGCTGGTAACGCCATTGGGAAAGCTATTTTTAAAAAGCTCCTCCAAGGCCCAACTCCTAATCCTCTACTGGCATTGATTTGATT
>CACGPQ010000026.1 GCA_902574955.1 uncultured Synechococcaceae cyanobacterium | reverse complement strand
GGCACCTTCGAATCTTGTTTGTAAGTGGTTATTTAGACGATTTAGATCCTCCTGAGTTAGCTGCAATTATTCAAGCTATTTGTGTTGATGTAAGGAGGCCTAATCTTTGGTGTAATTTCAAGCCTTCTTTAAAGGTAATAGATGTTTTTAATGAATTAGATGGTTTAAGAAAATTAGTCTCTTTTCAACAAAATAAGTTTCATATTGAAATTCCTATCTATTTAGAAACAGAGTTGACTGGAATTATTTCTGAATGGGCAAGAGGAAAAAAATGGAAAGATTTGGTTTTTAATACTTCATTAGACGAAGGTGATGTAGTAAGGATTATTAGAAGATCAATTGATGTTCTTTCTCAAGTACAATACTGTATTGGTGTTAGTAATAAATTAAAAAGCAAAGCAAAGCTAGCATTAAAATCTATTAATCGTTTTCCTGTTTCTGAATCTAATGATCTTATAAAAGTCTCTGAAGATATTAATCCTGCAACAAAAAGAATTGACAATAATTCTTGAATTTGTTTAATCAAATCATTGAATTGATATTCATTGCTTCATCAAATTCATCTTCGTTTAAATAACCTAATTTAAGTGTTGCCTCTTTTAAATTTAATGATTCTTTAAAGGCAAGGTTTGCGATTTCAGCGGCTTTTTCATAACCAACTTTTGGAACTATGGCAGTAACCAACATTAGTGAATTTTCTAAATTCAACTTCATTTTCTTTTGATTAGGTTCCATCCCATCAACTAATTTTATTCTGAAGTTTTCTATTACATTTTTAAGTAATTTTAAACTTGTGAGAATATTAAATCCAATAAGAGGCTTATATTCATTCATCTGTAAAGTACCGCTAGAATTTGCCATTGAAACTGCATATTCAAGACCCATTATCTGAGTGCAAACCATTGATAAGGCTTCGCATTGAGTTGGATTAACTTTACCCGGCATGATAGAACTTCCAGGTTCATTTTGAGGAATAATTAGTTCATATATTCCTGATCTTGGACCGGAAGATAGAATTTTTATATCATTTGAAATTTTAAATAATGCACCTGCTAATATTTTTATCTGACTCATTACTTGAGCTAGACGATCATGCGAGGCCATGATAGAAAAATTATTTTTTGATTTATAGAACATTAGATTAGTATCATCGGAAATTGATTTTATAGACTCTTCACAAAATCCTTTTGGACAATTAATCCCTGTGCCTACTGCAGTTCCTCCCAGAGGTAAGAAATATAATTCATTCAGACTCATAATAATTGCATTCTCAGCATCTTTAAGTTGCTCTGACCATCCTGATATTTCTTGCCCAAAAGTAAGGGGAACAGCATCTTGAAAATGGGTTCTTCCTATCTTTATAAGGTCTTTCCATTCTTCACTTTTTTTATCAAGGATCTTAGTAAGTTCTCTGATCGTTGGAACTAAGTTTTTGATTATTTCATTAACAACAGATATTTGAATAGCAGCAGGAAAAGTGTCATTAGTTGACTGAGATTTATTTACATCATCATTCGGATGAATGGGTTGATGGCTACCAAGCTCTGAATTAGTTTTTAAAGCTGCAATATTTGAAATTACCTCATTAACATTCATATTTGTTTGCGTACCACTACCTGTTTGCCAAACCTTTAAGGGAAACTGTGAATCGTGAAGCCCATCAAGTATTTCAGTACATGCCTCTACAATTAAATCTTTTTTCCTTTTATCTATTAAACCTAGATTGAAATTCGCAATTGAAGCAGCCTTTTTTATGAGGGTGAGTGAATAAATTAACTCAATTGGAATTAATTCTTCTCCAATAGAAAAATTTATTATCGATCTTTGTGTTTGAGCACCCCACAAAGCCTCTATGGGAACCTCTATAGTTCCCATACTATCTTTTTCAATCCTAAAGTTTTTAGTCATTATTCCTCTGAAAACACTGGTTTAACTTAGATAAGGTTTTCAGTAATCCTAGATACCTAACTTCTCCCATATTACACTTAAATTATTGAGATGAATTGATGGATTAAAACATTCTTCTAAGTCACTTTGATCAATAAAATCCATTATTTCATTATCTCTCTCTATATTTTGTTTGAAATTCCCATTCTGAGTATTCCAGGCCTGATGCGCATTTTTTTGTACTAAGCTATAAGCTTTTTCTCTAGACAAGCCCTTCTCTACAAGCAAAAGTAAAACTTTCTGACTAAAGATTACACCACCATATATATTTAAATTTTTGAGCATATTTTTTGGATAAACTTCCAAATTGCTTATTATATCTTTCATTTCCCTGAGCATAAAATGCAAGCAGATTGATACGTCAGGTAACATGATACGTTCATTTGAACTATGGCTTATGTCTCTTTCGTGCCAAAGTGGAACATTTTCCAGTGCTGTTAAGACGTAACTCCTTAGAATTCTTGCTAAACCGCTTACTCTTTCACTGCGAATAGGATTTCTTTTATGAGGCATGGCAGAACTTCCTTTTTGCCCTTTTGTAAAGCCCTCCTCAACTTCTAAAACATCAGTTCTTTGTAAATTTCTTATTTCAGTTGCAAATCTATCTAAAGAAGCGCCAACTAGTGCAATAGTTTGCACATATTCTGCATGTCTGTCTCTTGATATAACCTGCGTACTTGCTGTATCTGGTTTTAAGCCTAGTAAATCACAAGTTATTTGTTCTACTTTGGGATTCGTATTAGCGTAAGTTCCCATTGCACCACTTATTTGTCCAATTGCTACAGATTCTTTAAGTGTTAACAATCTTTTTTTGTTCCTTATTATTTCTGCTAACCATCCAGCAAGTTTAAAACCGAAGGAAATTGGCTCCCCATGAATTGCATGTGATCTGCCAATCATTAATGTATTTTTATGCTTCCTTGCTAATAATCTGACTTCATTTTCTAACTTCTCAATTTCTTCTAATAACAATTCGCAAGAGTCTTTTAACTGAAGAGATAAGCCAGTATCAAGTACATCACTACTGGTCATGCCAACATGTATGTATCTTCCAGAATCTCCTGCAAATTCATTAACGCTTGTAAGAAATGCTATGACATCATGTTTAACTTCTTTCTCAATTTCTGTAATTCTAGATTCATCAAACTTTGCATTTGAACGTATCTCTTTCATGGCATTCTCAGGAATTTTCCCCAGGGAAAAATTTGCTTCACATGCAGCTATTTCAACCTTAAGCCAACTCTGGAATTTTGCGCTATCAGTCCAGATTTTCCCCATTTCGGGTAATGTGTAACGCTCGATCACAATTTTTATTAATTATCAATTTAAACTTTATAACCAAAATCGAATTATTGCTCTATACCTTAAAGATGTACTTGCCATTGAACATATTTGTCTGGCATTTATTTTCTTATGTAACATTTTTCTGGCTAATCAAGAAAGCTTAAATATAAAAATGTTTGCATTTATTCCTCTCGTTAATAATGGGTAATTTTTTAGTTCTTATTTAAAATTGGAAGGTATTAAAGAATTTGGATCTAAATCCTGTAGAAGTTCATTATTCAGTCTTTTTTATTGATTAATAGATGATTAAAAAAAGTAGATTAGACCTTTATCTTCTAAAAAGTGGTTTATGTGAAACTCGTCAAAAAGCCCAAGGTTTAATTCTTGCGGGCAAGGTTAGAGATATCAATGGAAAAGTATGGGATAAACCTGGACAACAAGTATTAATTGGATCTGAATTTTTTATTGATTCCGAACCTATGTTTGTATCAAGGGGTGGCGAAAAATTAATGGAGGCATTTAATAAACTTGAAATTAAAGTAAAAGATAAAATATGTATTGACGCAGGAATCTCTACTGGGGGATTTACTGATTGCTTATTGCAAAAAGGAGCAAAGTTAGTTTATGGGATAGATGTTGGCTATGGACAGACTGCATGGAAGATTAGAAATAACCCAAAAGTCATACTTTTTGAACGAACTAATATTCGAAATTTAAAACCTAATGATCTTTTATCAAGAAGTAATGAATTGCCAAATTTTGTAGTTGCTGATTTGTCTTTTATTTCATTAAAGTTAGTTTTTAAATCTATTGGTAATTTATTAGAAGGTGATTGTATTGAGGGAATATTTTTAATTAAACCCCAATTTGAGGTAGGTAAAGATAAAGTCAGTAAAGGCGGTGTTGTTCGTAATCCTAAATTCCATACTGAGGCTATAGAGTCCGTTATTTATGCTGCTAAGAATTTTCAATGGAATATAAAGAATTTGATAGCTTCTCCTCTAGTAGGTCCTGCTGGAAATCATGAATATTTAGCTTGGATGACCTTAGGAAGTCAATCAAATACAAGTATTAATAGTGAGTATATATACAATTTAGTAAAAAAAACTCTTTGAATTAAAGAGCTTCTTCGTCTTTGTCGCCAGTTCTAATTCTCACAACAGAATCAATTGATGTGATGAATATTTTTCCGTCACCTATCTCTCCAGTTTTTGCTGCTTCAGCAATCGCATCTATGACTGAATTAACCTTTTCATCTTCTACGACAACTTCTACTTTAAGCTTTTGAAGAAATTCAACAGTAAATTCAGAACCTCTATATCTTTCAACTTGTCCTTTTTGCCTTCCAAAACCTCTGACTTCACTAACTGTCATTCCAACAATACCGGAGTTTACTAACGCAATTTTTACATCTTCCAGCTTAAATGGACGTATGATTGCTTCAATTTTCTTCATGATTCAAGATTGAACATTCCTATTTTAATTGTTTTTTGGGAAAACATCCAACATTGAAATATCAGAAAAACATTCAACATTAAGGCCTGCATTCTTGGCGTCTTCAATTAATAGTTGGGAATTTTCTTCAGAAATTATTACTGTGCTATTTGACAACGCTTCCCACTTATCATTCTCAAAGTGTGTTTGAAGCCATAACATTCCAATTGCGGTTTTTGGTTGAAGGGATTTATTTAATTTGTTATCGATAGTTATCAAACAAATGTCCATTAATTTTTAATTGAACTAAACACATATAAACCTTTTGTCAGACATTATGAATGTTATAATTGATACAAAAATAAAATTTAACAGCTTTTGACTTAGTCAATTGTAATACTTAGATTTGTTGATACTTTTGCGAATTTTTATCTTTATATATAGTTTTTATATAGGTTTAGTAAAAAAGTTCTACTAAAAATGAGTACAGCTAAATTAGAAGATTCGACTCAAAGACCGCTATATGGTGAAAGAATTATTGAAGAATCAAAAATAATTTGTTTCGATAATCCAAACAAGAAAAGAATTTATGAAATTTCTATTCAGTTGCCTGAATTTACGTGTAAGTGCCCCTTTTCTGGTTATCCAGATTTTGCAAAGCTAAATATTATTTATCAACCTAATTTGAGAGTCTATGAGTTGAAGTCTTTAAAGCTTTATATTAATAATTTTAGAGATATAAAAATATCACATGAGGAAGTTGTGAATAGAATTATGGATGATTTGGTGAATGAAGGTTCACCTCACTGGATACATTTAAACGCTGCATTTAACCCCAGAGGGAATGTTTCTATGCAGTTAGATATTTTTAGTGGGAAGAGAAGAAATTAAAATTTTTTAATTTCTTCTGATAATTTAAAAAATTCTTTTTTAAAACCAACTAGATTTTTATTACTAAGGCCTCCAATAGATAATTTTTTTGATTTTTTATTTACCAGAATCCACAATTGGTTAGTTGGTATAAGACTTACTATTGTTCCAAAAATTATTAAAATAAAAGAAAAGTAAATAAATGGTATAGACGGATCATTTTTAATTATTAATCCACTGCTGGGGATTATTTTTTTCAGAGATACTTTTGAAGAATTAACTTCTAAAGGTTTGTCATTAATATAGAGATTATCCCCGGAAAAATTTTCTATATTCGAAATTTTAAGTGGACCATTTTCATTATCTATTGTTAAAAGGAAATTTTTTTTAGTCTCCGATCCTAATTCAACTAAAACTCCCCAAACTTGATTGCCGATTTCGGGAATCTCTTTTAATTGTAATTGATAAAGGATATTATCTATTTCTAAAACAACATTTGATATTGCCCAATCTGCTTGATAAATAGTTAATCCTTTAAACCTGATTGGGTGATTAACTTTGGTTGTTTTTATTTGATTCAAATTTAGATCTTTAGAAGAAAAATTTAATTTTGAAATAAACTGTTTGGGTACACCATCACTTTCTCGTTCTATAGAAAAATCGACTAATTTTACATTGGCTTTTGAGTTTGTGCTCTCATTAACGAGATCCAAAGTTTCTCCAGGCAGTAAATATTGTTCTTTTGATTGACTTGTAAAACTTCCATATGCTGAACCTATAAGTAAGACTATTAATCCGATATGTACAATTAAAGGACCGATTTTTCCAATTAAACCCCTTCTTGCAGAAATATGACTTTTAAATTTGTATGTTTTCCATCCTCTTTTTTTAAGTAATAAATCTACTTTTGATATATGTTCTCCATCTTGATTGATTGGGTGACTTGTAGTTAGTTGCAGTTTGCTAAATTTTTTTTCGCTGTTGTATTCAATCCATTTTAATGAAGCTTTTAATGAAGGGATTTGCCTCCTGAAACTACAAGCTGCTAGAGAAATGCAAAGAAGAATTAATGCAAACAAAAACCAAAAGCTTGTATATATGTGATCCAATTGAAGTTTTAAGACTTTTTCTCCATCTAAAAATCCAAAAATGGGAGCACTATCGAAATTATCAATATAAAATTTATAACTACTACCTTGAGGTATAAAAGTTCCTATGCCGCTTGTAATAGCTATGAAGATTAACAGTGATATGGCGAATCTTAAACTTGATATTTTTAATATTAGATTCTTAAAAATAATCATTCAAATCCAATTTGATAATAAATTTAATAACCCTAAGGAAACTAAAAATATCCCACTTAAAGTCGGAATTATTTGACTAAATTTTCTAACCGCTAAGAATTGTTTTAAGTTTTCTGTAGTAACTCCTGCAACGAGTAATGGGGTTACTTGGCCTATCCCAAAGAAAAATAAAAAAATAATAGATATTGTTGGATTTTTAGCTTGCGATACCCAAGCTAGAAGAGTTGCTAAAACTGGAGTAATGCAAGGTGAAGAAGCTAGTCCAAAAGTAGTCCCTATGGCAAAAGGTGCTATAAATGCTGGTATTTTATCTTCAATTATTTTTACATCAGGTCCATTCGGGAACTGAAACTTTAGAATACCCAGTAAATTTAAACCCATTATTATTGCTATCAAGGCAACGATTGAAGTGTAAAAAGATGGGATTTGGCCATATATCCTACCTAAGAATCCACTGGCAGCACCAAGCGCAACGAGTGAAAAAACGACTCCTCCTGAAAAACTAATAAGTTTAAATTTATTTTTCTCTGATCCTCCTATATAAGCAATAGTGATTGGTAGTAATGATAATGAGCATGGGCCAAGACTTGTTAAAAGTCCTGCGCTGAAAACCAAAAATATAGTAAATGGTCCAGGATTATTAAGGCCATTCTGCATAAGCAGATTACCCTTTTGAGATAATTCTGAAATAACTAAATTAAATGATTCGATGGCTTGAATTAAATCTTATAAATTCTAACTAATTAAGAGTCTTTCGTGTACTAATCATACCTATGAAGCCTGTAGATTCTAATGAACATCTCAGTAACATCCCTGCAATAAAAAATGATGCGATTAATGAATTCCCACCATAACTAATGAAAGGTAGTGGTAAGCCAGTAGTAGGCATAGAGCCTGTTGCTACAGCAATATGCATTATTGATTGACCTATCAACAATACACCACTTCCAATAGAAACTAATTTTGTATAGTTGTTCCTGCACTTTAGAGCAATTCTAATAGATATATAAGAGAAAACTGCTAGAAAACCTAGGAATAAAGTACACCCTAACAAACCAAATTCTTCAGCAAAAATGGCAAAAATAAAATCTGTGTACATAAAAGGTAGGTACTGTAATTTTTGTATAGACAAGCCAAAACCTTGACCGAATAGACCACCTGAACCTATAGCTAATAAACTTTGAACTAATTGAAATCCACTTTCCTGTTGATCTTTCCAAGGATTAATAAATGAAGTAACTCTAAGTTTTTGATATTCGTTATTGAGGATACTAATACATCCAGTAATTAATCCTAATGAGGCAAATGAGCAGAGAGAACTTAGTTTTACGCCTCCACATAAACCCATTACCCAAAAAAGAATTCCAGTTAATGATGCAGTACTTAAATTAGGCTGCTTTAGTATTAATAAAATTAATAATCCAAAAGAGAATATTGAAATTAATTTTTTATCATTCTTAATCAAATTCCAATGAGCGAAAAGGTTAGAAGCTTCTAGAATTAGAAAAGGCTTAATTAATTCAGATGGTTGTAAACGTAAATTTCCTAGTACTAGCCATCTTGAAGAACCGTTAACTGTAATTCCAGTAACATTGGTGAGTAATATTAGAAACAATAAAATAAAAAAAATAATTCTTGAAAACTTTAAAAGATTTCTAATGTTTGTATTCAGAACAAAATAGAATAAACCAATCCCAGGAATTGTCCAAATAATTTGTTTTTTTAAGAAGTAAGCCCAATTTCCCATTTCCCTACTAGCCACCCACCAACTTGATGATCCAAGAATGCATATTCCTAATATTGACCAAATCCCAATGAGAACAACGAGGATTTTTGCCTCATAAGGCCATATCGTCCAAGGTAAGGGAAATATAGACTCTTTTAAATTACTTAGATTTTTTTTGTAATTAGAACTAAAGGTTTTTTTTCTTTTGGAAATTCTTTTGTATTTTATTTTTTCTTGACTTATCTCCAATTTTTTAGATGTATATGTACTATTGAGACGTTTAATTTAGATTTTGCCAAGTCTTTTATTAACGTTTTAAAGTGTTAAAGCAATAAAAAAGATGACTTTTCATAAATTTTATTTTTGAAGAATAAAGTAAAAAAAGGACTACAGATTTATCATAAATCTTAAGAATTAATTTTTTATAAAAAAAAACTAGCTAAAAGGCACCTCTCCGTGATAGATTCCGTGAGTTTATATACTTACTTCAAACCATTCAGAGAGGGTTCTAAACTATGTTCACATCAGTGGACTCAAATAGAAAAAAACTTGAGCATCCCTTTAATGAGAATGTTCAAGTTCCTCGATCCATGAATAATTCGATCATCAAAGAAAGTAAATCTGGCATTGCCAATCAAATAGATAATTTGCTTTCTCAAAATGATGAATACACAAAATTGCAAGTAACAATTTTTGGAATTACTTTTATTGTTTCTACTTTATTAGCCTCAATAACTGGAATTTTTCTAGGATTTACTTTTGGTTTTAGTATTTTTATAGGTGCAATAGCCGGTATTTTTTACCTACGTTTGCTTGCCAAAAGTATAGGGAAACTTGGTAAAGAATCATCAGGTGTATCAAAATTGCAACTATTAGTTCCAGTTTGCCTCTTTATTTTTGCGAGCAAGCTAGGATCTTTAGATATTTTTCCTGCAATGATAGGTTTTTTCATTTATAAGCCTTCACTCATTCTTTATTTTTCACGTTCTTAGTAAATTTTTTATTCAAAACAAATGTTTTTTAATTCCTTGCTAACAAATTTTGCAGCATTAGAAGTTGG
>CACGPQ010000025.1 GCA_902574955.1 uncultured Synechococcaceae cyanobacterium | reverse complement strand
ATTTATGGCAAAATTGGATTAGTAAAAAGATTCTGAATTTTAAAAATAAGAAATATTGATTAAGTAAAAGTAATCTCTTAAAAGTATCAGTCATTACAACTTTAGATTTACTTTTTCTTGAGTATTGAAAGTACGTAATATTTTTTTTCAAAAATGTTTAAAAAATTGAGAGTTTTTGTTGCCTCTTTGTTGGCTCTAATATTAGCGATTTCATTAAGTACACTATCAAGTCCTGCCGCTCCAAAAGGTGAACCAATCACTTTGGGATACAGTAACTGGGCAGGATGGTGGCCCTGGGCGATAGCTGTTGATCAAAAAATGTTTGAAAAAAATGGAGTTAATGTTCAGATGAAATGGTTTGATGGATATGTTCAATCCATGGAAACTTTTGCTGCTGGTAAAATTGATGGAAATTCTCAGACTCTTAATGACACTATTTCGTTCTTGCCAGGAGAGAATGGAGGGGAAGTAGTTGTTTTAGTTAATGATAATTCTGCAGGGAATGACCAAATAATTGCAGATAAATCAATTAAAAGTGTTGCTGATTTAAAAGGTAAAACAGTAGCAGTAGAAGAAGGTGTTGTGGATGATTTTTTACTTGTTTTAGCTCTGAATGATGTTGGATTAACTCGAGATGATGTCATTATTAAAGGTCTTCCAACTGACCAGGCTGCAACTGCATTCGCAGCAGGAAAAGTTGATGCAGTTGGTGCATTCCCTCCATTTACAGGAACTGCAATGAAGAGGCCTGGAGCAAGAGTTATTGCTAGTTCAAAAGATTATCCCGGTGCAATCCCTGATTTATTAGCTGTAAGCGGAGATTTGATTTCTGAAAGACCAGATGATGTTCAAAAAATTGTTAAAACATGGTGGGATGTAAGAGAATTCATGGAAAAAAATCCAAGAAAATCTGAAAAGATCATGGCAAAGCGAGCTGGGATCCCAACACGCGAATACAAACAATATAAAGGAGGAACCAGGTTCTTTTCTTTGGAAGAAAATTTAGAAGCTTTTAGTGATGGGTTCGGTATGAAACATATGCCTTATGCAGCGAAACAAATGGCAGACTTTATGGTCAAGGTAGGATTTATTCCTGAAAAACCAGATATGAGCAAATTATTTGACTCTTCGTTCGTTAAAAACATCAGTTAATTAATTCAAAATTAAAATGGTTAGTTCGAAATTAATTAAGAGGGATAAATATTTTTTATCCCTCTTTTCATTTGGTAGTGAACCGAAAAAATTAAATAAAATATTTCTTCAAATATCCTCACTTTTGCTTCCCCTTTTAATTTGGACATTAGTTTGTCAATTAAAACTTGTAAGTGAAATGTTTTTACCATCACCGTTAGCGGTCTTTTATTCTCTTTTGGATATGGCTGAAAGCGGAATATTATTTGAAGATATTTTTGCAAGTACTGGTAGGGTATTTGCTGGTTTTATAATTGCAACAATTTTTTCAATTCCTTTAGGAATTTTAATGGGTTCATTCCCTTCTTTTTGTGCGTTATGTGAACCATTAATTGCAATGCTTAGGTATATGCCTGCCGCTGCTTTTTCTCCTTTGCTTATTATTTATTTAGGAATTGAAGAGGCTCCAAAAATCGCTTTAATTTTCATTGGTACCGTTTACTTTAATGTTTTGATGGTTATGGATTCAGTAAAATTTGTACCCAAAGAACTCATTGAAACAACGCTTACTTTAGGAGGTGATACAAAAGATTTATTGATCAGAGTAATAGCCAGATATTCATTGCCAAGTATTATTGATACTTTAAGAATTAATATTGCAACTTCATGGAATTTAGTAATTGTTGCAGAGTTAATTGCAGCAGAAGTTGGTTTAGGTAAAAGGATTCAACTGGCTCAAAGATTTTTTCGTACAGATCAAATATTTGCAGAATTAATAGTTCTTGGATTAATAGGATTTGCTTTGGATATGAGTTTTAGATTGCTGCTTAGACGTACATGTAAATGGGCTGTTTAAATGAAATTAGATGTTAATAATATTTCAAAATATTTTGGGGAAGGTTCAAATAGGAAAAAGGCAATTGAGGGAATAAGCTTTTCAATAAGTTCTGGCGAATTTAAAACTCTTGTTGGGAGCTCTGGATCAGGTAAAAGTACTATATTGAGGATTATTGCTGGGCTTGAGAGTCCATCTAAAGGGAACGTAAAAGTAGATGGGAAAATAGTTAGTGGACCGGGATTGGATAGAGGGATGGTTTTTCAGAAATATAGTCTTTTCCCTTGGCTCACTGCATCTGAGAATATTGCATTTGGAATGAATTTAAATTCTTACAAGTTGAAAGAAATAAAATATAGGACATCTTATTTATTAGAAGTAGTAGGGCTTCAGGATTCTGGAAACAAGTATCCAAAAGAATTATCTGGAGGAATGCAACAAAGGATTGCAATAGCAAGAGCTCTAGCGACTAACCCCAAAATCCTACTTTTAGATGAACCTTTTGGAGCCTTGGACTTGCAGATAAGAGAATCTATGCAGAAATTTCTCTATGAATTATGGAAAAAAACTTCATTGACAGTTTTACTAATAACCCATGACATTGAAGAAGCATTAGCACTCTCTCAGCAAATATGTATTTTGGCACCTAATCCTGGAAGAATCATAAAAGAAGTTAGAGTAGATTTACAAAAAGGAGATTTAGATAAATTAAAACTTGATTCGGATTTTGCAAAATTAAGATATGAGTTATCTGATTTTTTAAGAGGTCTCCAAAAAAAATAAATAATGTCAACTAGTTTTTTGCCTACTTGGCTTTATAACGACCAAAAAATATTTGAACTTGAATTAGATAACTATTCAGAAAATTATTGGCACCCATTGATTTTCATAGCAGAAATCAAACCTGGCGAAATATTGGAAAAAAAATTCTTTAATCAATCATTATTAATCTCGCGTTCAGAAAATAATTTAATAACTGTTTTTAAAAATAGATGCCCTCATCGTGGTTCAAAATTGTGTTTGCCAAAAACAAAATTAAATCCTTCTAAAAATATTTTTTGTCCCTACCATGGCTGGACTTTTGATAGTTTTGGCAATCTTAAAACCTTGCCATTAAAGTACGATTTTGAAACAAAAATAGAAACAGAGGATTATTTTTTAGAAAAAGTTAACTCTTTAATAAATGGACCTTTAATTTGGATTAATTTCAGTAAAAAACCAATATCTATAGATGATCAAATTGAGCTTGTTGGGAGAAAATGTAATGATCAATGGGATATGAATTACAGCATTTTTTCTGAATTTTCTGATACCTTAAATTGCAATTGGAAAATTGCCCATGACAATACACTGGATGATTATCATGTAGCAATAGCGCATAAAGATACCCTACATAAAGAACAAGGTCCAATTAAAAACTACAGGTATTTCTTCAGTGAATTTTGTAATGTACTTGTTACCCCTCTTAGTAGTGAAGAAAATCTATATACCTTTGGATTACTCCCATGGACCCATCTAATAATCTGGCCTGGTAAAGGGATTGTTTTAATAAATTATCTTCCTAAAAATATTGATCAGTGTATTATTGAAATTAAATTAGCCTCTGCTTCTTTATGTGAAAATGATTTAGAAAATTGGAAAAAAAGTATATTAGAATTTCTTGGAGAAGATAAAGTTATTGTCGAATCAGTTCATAAGTCTTATCTGGAAAATTTTAAACTTGGTCCGCCTAATAGACTTGAACAAAGGATTATACACTGGCAAAATATTTATAAAGATTTTCTAAATGCATCGGGCATTTCTTTCTAATATAATTTCTATTTAGTACACTGATATTATTAATTAAATTTTTAATTTGGTAGGCATTCTCCTATATATTTAATATGCTTTATCGATAATGTAGTTAAGTATAAAAAGTTGATTATGAAAAATTTTATACTAATAATAGTCTCTTTATCTTTCCTATCTTCTTGCAGTAATGACAAAGATTTTTTTCTCACTGATGGGAACGCTTTGTTGAGTTGCGGAGGTAAATCTCGTATCCTCGAAAATAATAAAGAAGAGATAATAAATACTGAAGTCAAGGATTTAAGAGATGGAATTGGTAAATACGTTGAATTTACAGTTGTTGAGACTGATAAAAAAGGAGGCAAATATAGGATTATTAATTGTTTCCCAAGTGAAGAACCACAAGATTCAATAATAAAAACTGTTAAAACAAATTATAAATTAAGTAATTAAAAGTTATTTAAAATAACTTGCTTACTTTTAATCTGAGATTTTTGATGATTTGATTATTTCCCATGCTTCTGATGCGGTGTCTGCATATTCGAAAAGATTTAGATGTTCATCTTCAATCAATCCAAGATCAGCTAAATATTCAAAGTTAATTATCTTATTCCAATACTCTCTACCAAAAAGTATTATTGGTATTTTGGTTTTCATTCCTGTTTGACAAAGTGTCAATAGTTCAAATAATTCATCTAGTGTTCCAAAACCTCCAGGAAAAAATACAGAAGCTACTGATCGCATGACAAAATGGATCTTTCTTAAGGCAAAATAATTAAACTTAAAGCAAAGACCTGGTGTTATAAAAGAATTAGGGATTTGCTCATTGGGAAGACTGATATTTAATCCTATAGATTTACAATTTGCTTCAAATGCACCTCTATTAGCAGCTTCCATAATCCCTGGCCCCCCTCCTGTTACAATCACGTGAGAATTACAGTTTTTATTTTGATTACTAATTGAAGCAAGTTTAGAAAACTCCCTTGCGGCTTGATAGTAATGACTCATAAGATGCAAATTTTCTAATCTATTTAAATTTCGTTTTAGAATTATCGATTTATGATTTTTTTTAATTAACTCTTCTATATTTTCAATTCTCTTTTTTGTATTTGATTCTTCTGTAATGCATGCGCCTCCAAAAATAATTATGGTTGAAAGAATTTTATTTTCTTCAAGGATTAAATCTGGTTTAGTAATTTCGAGAAGCATTCTAACTCCGCGCATTTCATTTCGACTAAGTAGAGCAATATCTTCGTGTGCTAATTTATAAGTATCAGAATTAATAATTAAATTCAGATTTTTTAAATTATTTTTAGGGGATATATGTTTTTTCATTTCAAACAAGAGTTTTAACTTTTCTTTCTAGAGGATTAAAATGAACTTTTTTGATTTTGTTATTTTCGTAAATCCAATAAACAGGTGGACTTTTTCTTGCCTTAATTAAATTAATTTTGTCTAATTTTTTAGGGATAAATTCTTTGGCTGGATCAAAAAATTTATATCTTTTGGGTTGGTTTAAAACAATACTACCTTCTTTCCCTGAGATTGATCTGTGATAAGTTCCTATAGGAATTTCTAATGCTCCCATAGATCTATTTAAATAAATCACATGATGGGGTTCATCCCAACAAGGATTTATCAAAACAAATGTCCTTTCACCGGTAATAACTAAATTATGGTCAATTTGATGATTGTGAACATAGTATTCCTCATCTTTTAAATCATCTGGAGGAGATATGGCTTCCCCAGAATGGATCACAACATCAGAACCATTAGAACTATCTATACCTGCATCGAAGAATGTGACTTTTGGAGTCTCTCTAAAAACATTTATTGGGAAGAATCTTAATTCCATAGCGGTAACTCCATTTTTGAGAATTTTTAAATACTAATAAAAATTTATTTACTTTTAAAAAACAGCTATTTTTTTTTAATTGCAACAAACTAAGCAATCTTCTTGATTTGGATAATCTATACATTCTTTATTTAAAGTTTCTTCTAAAAAATCTACTTTCTTAACATAATCAAGATCTTTTAATTCTTTGTTTGGAACTGTGAACTGAGTTTGTAGTTTCATTTTCTATTCTCCTAATTAATACTGTTTTTTGAATCCATTCCAAGTTTGAGAAAACCTTAATCCCAGATAAGAAATTAAAATCGTCCAAAATAAAATTTCTATACCTAAATTAGTCATTTGCTTGGCCTCCCTTCTATCTGTTTATTCTTTAGTACGGGTATTAGGTAAAAATCAAGCGTAAGAATACCTAAAAGTTAAAGTTTTAATCACAAAAAATCTTGCAATGGTTGTTACTCGGATGTTCTGCACATTCGTTATTCCAATAAGCTTCAATTTCTTTAATCTTATTGTCATATGAAAGATTTTTTTTATCCAAATTAATTTCTTGGATAGTAAACGTGTCATTTAGTGCCATAAGACTTACCCCTTTACTACAACTATGTTCTAATTCATTTGAATGGTAAATTTCAAGTTGTATGTGTGCGGTAAAAGGAACAAAATTGTACGGATTAAAGATCAAAAAAAATTTCAAATTATAAATGATTGCAAGAAAAATATCTTCAAAAAATTTATTCTAACTTTAAAAAAATTTGTTTAAATTTTGCTTAGAGATTATATTCTCTTAATACTTTCTCAGATCTGCCAGTATCTATATTTCATCTAATCTATCTGCATATTCTCTTAAAATCTCAGCCATCTTTTGAGGTGGAATTTATTGTTGATATTCTCTACATAAATCAAAAAATTTATCTAAGAAATCTTTCATTGAAGATGACATAAAAATTTAGCGTTTCATTTTAAAAGTCAAGTATGCAAACCCACCAAGCAATAAAAGACTCACAACACCATAAGTAATCGCTATGCCGTACATGTAAGTCATTTATTTATAAAAACATAAGCAGAATATAAATAAACTAAGAAAACTCCAATAGCTATTGAACTTCCATAAATAAGAAAGTTCCAAAATCTATATAATTTAGGTTTTTTAAATTCTTTTTCTTCTTTAGTAATCATCTATTTTCTTTTTCTTTTCTGGCACCATTACCTTTTGCTCTTAATACCAAAGTTATCGTAAGGGCAGCGCTTAATATCACAGCATCAATTAATAGGTGCGGGGAAATATTCATCAGCTGATAAGAGAAATAAGAAGTGTCATTATCTTTTCATAAATAAATCTATTAATCATTAAAAAAAGAGGGGTTTATCCCTCTAATTTTAGATCGACTGTCAATCACTGTCTATTTTAGCTTTTTAGCTTCTCTAAAAAACAGTATTTTATTTAGCCAGAGCAAGAGAAGGCACCTGCAAGAATATTTTTAAAAATTGGTGCTTGACCCAAGGCATATAAAAAGAAAGTTGATGAAGCGAGAGTAATAGCTATTTTAGAAGCCCTGTTAACTTTCAAATTTGAGACTTTTGCAAATGCAGAGTTCATTTGTTCCTCAATTTATTAATTTTATAATAGCTGCAAAAATTAAATATTCAGCATCAATATTTACCAAAGAATAATTTTATTGCTCCTTTTTCTTAGCTTGCATTTTTATTATCTCAAATTCTTTTTTAGAAACTATTCTGATTTTGTACTCTGGATATCTTGTCTTCCACCATTTATTGATCGAAATAGCTACTCCTTCTAAATTTTGGGTACAAATATTGACCCATAGAGTTTTAGTTTCAACTTCTTTGTAGAATTCCCAACTTGTAGGTGAAGCCATTAAAAATCGCAAATAAAAAAATTCAATAAATTATGGGAAATGGTCCATAAGCTAAAACTTTTGTTTTTTTAATAAGATGATTTAGTTGAAGATATAAAGTTTTCATTAATTAGTAATAAAAAACTTTTAACAAAAGATTTACATCACTTTCACCTTCTAGGAAAGTATTACTTTAATTTTATAACAAGTTTCAATTTCAAAATATCTCCGCAAAGAAGGGGCCAAAAATCGACCCCTCTTGGTGAAACTCTTCCAAAGAAACACCATTAAAATCTTACTCTGAAAGTTGCATAGTTAAACAAATTAACAAAATCAAGATTAACAATTTATGCGGCCTTTTTAAAAGGGTTCATATTACTTAAAAAGTTATTACTTTTGCGGGTACTCATTTTTCTATATCTTTGATTTATATCCAGGATATACTTTCTAGCTTTCTTATCACTTTCAATTTTCTTTTTTCGAAGACGTAAAGCCCTTAAATCTTCTATGGACATGAGGCCATCATCTTCATTGAAATTTAAATGATCAAATTGCATCAATTTAAGAAATTAAGTTTCTTCTTTAAGTGCAAGATTAACAACCTTATCTTTATTTGCAATAGAGATAATTAACCAACTTAATTCAAATTAGTTATTCAATTTTCAGAAAGCTATGAATTTAAGTATTAAAAACTTTCTAAAATCAAGAAAAACTTTTGATTGAATTAGATGGAACTTCTACAGATACAAATGATTCTCCATAATGAGATTCGGCTGATCTTATCAGTAACCAGTAAAAGAAATTTACTAAAGCTTTCTCCACGAGGATTTAGTAACTAATTTAAATAAACTCATCATTTTTGTAATAGCAATATACAAAATAAATTTATTGCGCAATCAAGATATTTACCTTATAAAGCATAGTTGCATATTAATTAAGATAAATTTGCACTCTTAGGCTTTAAGTAGCGGACTAAATCCTCGTGGAGTATTGGACTTTAGCCCGCTCTATTTTTTTAGCAAAAGAAAAATAACACTGCAAGGTAACTAGATCTCCAATTAATATATTTAATTTTGAATAAGCCTTTATTAGTTAATTGATCAAGAGTATCTGAGCAAATGTCGGTGTTGTTTATTGTATAATAATTTTACAAACATTAGTTATATCAAAGGATTCAGTATTTTTGCTCATTGATATATTCATTCTAAGAATAATATTATTATTGATGCCTAAAGAAGGTTTAATTGTGAAAAAAATAATTAAATTTTTTAAACTACTTAAGAGAAGAATTGATATTTATAATGCAGAGGCTGAATTAAAATTAATATTGGAAAATAAATAATGGGATTCCCACATTGCCCTATTTGTGTAGCTCTAGCACTTGTTTCAGTTTTTATGGGAGTTACTCGTAGTTATATGTTCTATATTCTTTTTAGACTGTTTGTGAGAGCAGAATCTAATTTTAAATTGAAGTTTAGTTTCTATTGATTGTTGACATCTAAGTATAAATACTTTATAAATAGATTGTAGTGAATACTACAAAATCGTCCGATCTACCATCTGATAGACCGCAGTACGACTCAAGCCATAGGACGGGGACTTGAGCAAGTTCAGGAACTGCATCATGGTAAACATGTATTTCAATGGAAAGTCATTCGTATATTGTAGAAAACAAGAAGAAAAGATAATAAAGCTCACTTATAGAGGATCTATTTACTTGAAATAAGATTTTTAATTTCCTTTTTTTCAAAAGTTTGGATATTCGTTAAATTTTTAACTCAGTATTTATTAATACGTTATAAGAAAAACTTATTGTGAACATATTTTTTACCTATTTAAAATTTTATATATTCGTATATTTAGTAACGAGAAATTAATTTTAAAATAACTAATTTGTAATTAGATTTTTAAAAGGTTATGCAGCCTCTTTCTGAAGAACTTTACAAAAAAATAGTTGAGAGTTCTAAAAAATGAGTAAGTTACTAATCGCTTTATTAGCTTTAGATATAGGGGTTAGTCTGTCTAAAGTTTTTATTTTTAGCTGAAAATCAAATTACTTAATAAAAAAAGCAATTTTTTTATAAAAAAGAAATAGTAACGTGATATTTTTTTGAAGTATTTATTTTATAAAATAAAAAATTAAACCAATGAAAGAACTACCTAAAAGAAGTAGCACCATTAAAAAAGATATTAACTTTGCTAATCCCATAAAGATAAATCAGAATTTCCTGTAGATCTTTGCATCCAGTGAATTTTCCAAACATTATTTACTTTTTTAAAAATTGACGTAACTGTTGGTAAGTCATCATTAGCTGTCCCTTTATAAGTAAATTTTGAACCTAGCGTAAAAATGCACATTACAATATGATCACTTAAAAATTCGAATCGGTGAATTTTAGTTATTTCTGCCTTTTCTTGAACTATATCACCAGTAATCATTTGTTCGAACCCTTTTGCATCTATAGGATTACCACTTGGTCTTATGAATAAAAAATCTGGAGTCGCATTGTCAACAAAAAATGAGGCCATTTTTTTTGGATTGGCAAATTCATTTAATAATGAAATTATTGTTTCTTTATCATTCATAAAAAAAGTGACTTAACCCTTCTAGTTTAGATCTACTATTTAAAATGTACAAATCAAAATCGAATATTTCTAAAAAAATTCGTTAAGATGTTCGAAATAATTAGATTTTTAATATAAATCATGATCAATTCATTAAACAAATTATTGCCTGTTGGCAAAAAGGTCAAAAAATATTTGCCTTTCTTTATTGGATTTAAATTACTTACATTTACTGGTTTTCTTACTTATTTAATGAATCGCTAATTGATGTAACCTTAACAATAAAATAAAGTTTAACTAAATTAAAATCTAGTGAATAAAGAAGAACGAACTAAAAGATTTAAGTCTATGTCAAGTATGCAAAGACAAGAACTGATATTAAAAAAGATGAAAGAGAGAGGCATAGAGGTGGGAAGTGGAATTCCTAATAAAAAATACGATAGTAAAGA
>CACGPQ010000024.1 GCA_902574955.1 uncultured Synechococcaceae cyanobacterium | reverse complement strand
CTATTAGAAGATCATTTTGAAATCTTGTTTGACTATCGTGATCACTTCCAGAAATTACATCTCCTGATTGAACAAGTGGGTCTTCATAAATTCCAACTACTCTTGTGGATCCTCCTGTTCCGTGATCAGAGTAATCTATTTCACCCGTAGAAGAAATAACTGAGGCTGTTACCCAACGTCCTGATTCTTTATTTGTGTAAATAGCCTCTGCAATCCCATCTTTATTAACATCAATCATTCCTTGATATTTATAAGAACTTTTGATCGCGTCAGAAACACTGCCTGTATTCGCATGAAAATTTCCATCGTAATCTCGAATTCCTGTTAAGTGATAGGAATTACCAACGAGTTGATTTGTAAATAAGACTTCCTCGGTAGATTGATTTAAATCATTGGCCTGGTCTTCGAGTGAAGAGATTTGACTATTAAGATTGCTCTTACTATTTTCAAAATCACTCTCAACACTTTTTGTAGCTGATTTGATTTCATTGATCAAACTTTTTGCAGTATCGATTGTTTTGTCTCCTGTATAAGGCTTTAATTCATCCCACCTGACATTACCTAAATAACCAGGAAGACTTGGTAAAAGTTGAAGAAAATAAGTAGATGTAAAAGCATTGCTGCCTAAATATATATTTTCAATTCCTTTGTTTTCCCATGCATCAAGAACAAAAACAGCTTGATCATCATAGATAGCAAAAAGATGTTTATTATCAATACTTGCTGCATATCCATAATAATAATAGTTACTACTTAAATAAAGAGAATCGTTATTTCCATGATTTGGTGCTTCATAGATAATTGCAACAACATCTCCTCTTATTCTGTAAGTATCATTACCTGATCCTCCTATTAAAATATGATCAGAGAAATTATAACTATATGAAGTTTTGAGTGAATCATCGCCAGCCAACCCCCAAACTATTTCATTCTCTCCGGCATAAAGTGTATCCCCACCAGAACTGCCAAACTCTTCGCTATAACCCAAACTCGCGTAATCAAAACTTGTTGAATATGTCAGATTAGAAAGTTGACTTTTTAAGCTTTCAAGAGAAGTATGTATGGAATGTTTATCTATTTGAATAGTATCTGTTGTGATGCTTTCGCTAAAACCATCATCATCTGTATAAGAAATAGTGGCTTTATAGTATTTATCTGAGTCGGTGTACTTTAAACGATAAGTGGAGTTGGTACTTTCATTGGACCATGTACTTCCATCAGAAGATGATTGCCATTGATAACTTAATTCCCCTGCTCCATCTGGATCTTGCGAATCTCTTTTGATCGATAAATAGTTACCTACACTTTTGGGCCCGACTATTGAAAAACTTGCATCTCCTTGATCAGATTTTACATTAATGCCGTCTGCGTAATAACTAATAACTTCTTCGTTGAAACCCTGGGCATCTTTATAAGAGGTTACTGAACGAACTGACTTGCCTTCATCAGTACTTGCAATTGTGTATGTCAAGCTGGTTCCAACAACACTCCAATTTGAATTATCAGAGGATGTTTGCCAGCTATAGGTTTCTGTGGCCAACGAATGACCTCCATCAGGATCAGATGAGACAAGACCTCCTTTTATAGTTTCTCCAATTTCTAAAGTTTCAGTACCATAAACAGTCGTCCCATTACTGCCATTAACGACTCTCATAAAACCAAACTTCGCATCCCCATCGTCTTCATAGAGAATACTAGAGGTAGAAGTAGTTACAGATTCATCAAATCCTTTAGCATCCTGATAAGAAATGATAGCTCTTATAGATTTTCCTTCCTCACTTGCACCTACTGTATAAGTTGGACTTGTTCCTACCTCACTCCAGGATGAATTTTCAGATGATGTTTGCCAGCTATAACGTAGAGTTCCACCCCCATCTGGGTCTGCACTATCTTCACTGATACTTAATGTCTGCCCTACTTCTTTAGTCCCAGTTATCGAAAAGCTTGCATCTCCATAATCAGTTTTAATATCAACGGGTGTAGTAGTTACTGATTCTGAGAAACCTTGATCATCTGTATAAGAGAGAATTGCTCTAATTTTTTTACCATCTTCTGTTGATGTGAGCGTGTAGATTGAATCTGTGCCTAATTGAGTCCAAGAAGTCTCATTAGAGGATGATTGCCAAACATAAGATAAAGTTCCAGTCCCATCAGGATCGGCTGCAGATTCAGTAATGCTTAATGTTTGAGCAACTTGAGTAGTTCCTGATATCGCAAAAACTGCATCTCCTTCATCAGTTTTAATATCAACAGGAGTAGTAGTTACAGATTCTGAAAAACCTTTATCATCAATGTAGGAGAGAATTGCTCTAACTTTTTTCCCTTCTTCTGAAGATGATAATCCATAGGTTGAATCAGTTCCAATTTGTGTCCAAGTGTTTTCATCAGAAGATGATTGCCAAACATAAGATAAAGTTCCAGTCCCATCAGGATCGGCTGCAGATTCTGTAATGCTTAATGTTTGAGCAACTTGAGTAGTTCCTGATATCGCAAAATTAGAATTACCAGCATTTAAAACTAACTTCATCAAGAATGAATCTTTTCCACCATTGTTGATTTGTGAATTTAAATTACCTGTTGTATAACCAGTTAAATAAAAATCTCCATCTTGGCTTGAGATAATTCTTGCCGCATAATCTTCAGATATACTTCCATATAAAAATGAATAATCTTTATTACTTTCAGAATCTAATTTTGTTATAAAAATATCTTCAAATCCATTATTGGTAATTCCGTCATAATTACCTCTTGAGTAACCAGCTATATATACACTGCCATTATTCCCAATTACTAAATCATGGCTCCTATCAAAATCAGGTCCCGAGGAAAAAATATCACTCCATAAGATATCTCCTTGGGTATTTAATTTTGTTATAAACGCACTTGAGTTTCCTAGATTAGTTTGACTTTCTAAATTTCCGTATGTTCCTCCAGAAATATATATTGAATTATCCGAATCAACTGTTATCCCATAGCCATAATCATCTTTTGATGACCCTACTAATTTTGTCCACTGTTCTATTCCAGATCCATCTAATTTAGTCACAAAAGCGTCATATAATCCTTTATTCGTTTGATTATTTAGATTCCCGTTGGTCCAACCAGTAATAAAGATTGAGCCATCATCTCCAATAGTTATAGAGTGAGCTAATTCGAATGCTGAACTGCCTACTAGACTTGTCCATTCTTCGATACCGTCACTATTGATTTTTGTTATGAATGCATCTCCCTCACCATTATTTGTTTTATTGCTCAAATCGCCTCTTACCGAACCTGTTATAAATATTGATCCATCTTTCCCTGTTGTTAATGATGAGACATAATCTTGGTTTATCGACCCAATAAGCTTATTCCAGATGATATTTCCTTCAAAATCTATTTTTGAAACGAATATATCGGAACTATACTGTCCAATCCCTTTTCTTGGATTCCCGTAATATTCTCCTCTAGTAGTTCCTGCGACAAAAATATGGTTATCAATTCCAGCAGTAATGGCGCGGGCATGCTCATCAGATTCTGAGTCAAGAGTAATTGTCCAAGACTTATTTCCATCCGTATCAAATTTGCTTATATATGCGTCTCCGTATAACCCATTAGCTTGGCCATCCAAGCCCCCTTCCGTATAACCAGTAACATATACAAACCCGTCTGTACCGATAGTTAAATCATTCCCATATTCTTCATCAATAGTGCCTATGAGATTAGTCCATTCAATTTTGACTGAGGAAGAATAAGACAAACTAACTTATATCAAGTTAGTAAGATGATATAAAAGATTTCTTAGATTTTCAAAATTTAATATATTTAATTGAAATTCAGTACATAGCTTATTTAATGAGTTTCTAGCTTTATTGATATATTTAGATTCAGTCTTGAAATAAAAAATAAAATGCTCTGATACCTTTCTATCTAATTGGTCGGTGCGAAAGGAATTAAACCTGCGAATTAGTACTTTATGAGGACCAATAATTGATTACTGCTAGATGGAAAAATTTCTGAGCCAAATTATTTGTTAAATCGGGCGAGCTAGCCTCCAAAGCTATCCAAAGGTATACAAATCCTCGCCCCCAGAGATTTTAAGACAAATGAGAAATAAAAAAGGCAACCTTGGGATGGCTGCCTATGACTTGGTTTTATTAGAGTCGGGGCGACAGGATTCGAACCTGCGACCTAGTGCTCCCAAAGTACTCGATCAGCAAATTGCGACAGTACCCTAAATAATTAAGTGCTGGTATAACTTCTTTCTAAGAAAATACTTATAGAAATGAGTCTCATATTATCTCTTGAATGCAACAAGATATGGCAAATTTATGCAAATGATCGCCCAGGGATCGCCCGCTTACGACCTAGTGTCTAATAGACACTAAAAAATTAAGAAGTTATATCCGTAATAACAGAATCATCTCCATTAGCAGTTAAATATTCTTTCATCTGTTCTTCACTTTGATAGTTTGCATATTGTATGTTTCCATCAGCATGCATCAAAGCTCTTAAATAAGCAGTTCCATCATTAGTTTTCCAGTAAACTTCCTGGAAACCATCACCGTCATAATCACCAGAAGTTTTGACTGACAAGTTATCTATATTCAAGTCATTCTGAAATCTTTGCTGACTATCATGTGGTCCAAATTTCTCTACTTCTCCAGAATCAACTAATGGATCAACATAAATTCCTACAACTCTAGTTATTCCTCCAGTGCCAAAATCTGAGTAATCAAGCTCTCCTGTAGAAGAATTAGTAGAACCTGTAACCCAACGGCCACTTTCTTTATTTGTAAAAACATTTTCATAAAGTCCATCATTATTAACATCGAATTTTCCTTGAAATTTATAAGAATACATGAAATTTGAATAATCCCCACCTCCGTGAAGATTGCCATCGAAGTCTCTTATGTTTTCTAATCGATAGTTTTCTCCGCTTGTTAATCCATTATTTATATATCTTTTGCTGTCGATTTTAACAGCTTCAGATGGAGTGATAGTTTGATCGTTGAATACAAGATATTCAACATATTCAATTTTATCCGTACCATCTGGAGAGTTTTTTCTAAGGTCTTTTACCGTATAAGTAACATTATCTACAGAAATCTTGTAAGAGCCTAAGTTTCCTGAAAAAATAGCTTTATCATTGCCTGCCCCGCCATCAATCCTGTCATCTCCTCCAGAACCAGTAATGCTGTCTGAACCTGATTGAGAAAAAATAATATCTGCATTAGAACTACCTAGGATATCGTCGTTATATTTTAAAATCGCTTCTTCAAATTCATTAGGAGCAAGATTTAGCATATTTTTTAAACTTATATCAAGTGAAGAAACTTTATAACCACCTAGAGAATTGCCATTTGAATATATATAAAAATCAAATCCAGTAACATCTCCTCTTAGGTTATTTAAAGATGTTAGTGACGCTAAATCGTTAATATCAGGAAGATTTTTTCCATAAATATAAAATGACCCACTTAATGAACCACTACTAAAAGCAAAATAATATCTACTACTGTCAATTAGATAATTAGTTATTGATAAACTTGAAACATCTAAAAATAAAGAGTCAATATTTCCAGGGTCTCCTATTGCTAAGGTTGCATCTCCTCTCATTAATGAAGCATCAATGGTAGTCAAAATTTAATCTTCCTAATATCAAAATAAGTATATTCAATATATTTAAAATTCGAATTTTATATCTAAAAGTTTTCAACTATATACATTCACAACTTTTTGAGGAGCTAGAATTTTTTAAATATGCAAGGTATAGCAAATAATCGCTATTTAATCGCTAAGTCTTATTTTCTATTTCCTGAGAAGTCTATCGGGGCGACAGGATTCGAACCTGCGACCTAGTGCTCCCAAAGCACCCATACGACAAATTGAGACAGTAGGTTAAATAAACAAGTGGGGCTATAGCTTATTAGTTGCAATGGCTCAGAAATTACGAGTCTCAAAAATAGGTCAAAGGTATAAACAAATAGCCAAAGTTATACAATTCCTCGCCCGTTTGTCGCCCGCCTTAGACCCGGTGCTCCATGAGCACCATATCTATCATTAAATAATATCGCTAATAACAGATTCATATCCATTACTTGTTAAATAGTTACTCATCTGTTCTTCACTTTGATAGTTTGCATATTGGATATTTCCGTCTGCATGCATTAATGCTCTTAGATATGCTGTTCCATCGGTAGTTTTCCAATACACTTCTTGATATCCATCACCATCATAATCTCCAGAAGTTTTGACTATTAGGTTATCTATTAGAAGATCATTTTGAAATCTTGTTTGACTATCGTGAGCACTGCCAGCAACTACATCTCCTGATTGAACAAGTGGATCCTCGTAAATACCAACGATTCTAGTGATGCCATCTGATCCATGATCTGTGTAATCAATTTCTCCGGTTCCTTCCTCGGTACGTGCCGTTACCCATCTACCAGTTTCTTTATTAGTAAATATCGCTTCTTTTACTCCATCATTATTTACATCTAATATTCCTTGATATTTATAAGCTTGCTTTGCTTCAGTAGAAATAGCTCCAGTATTAGCATGAGGATTTCCATCAAAATCTTTTATACCGCCAAGTTCATATTCTTGACTGAGAGAATATTCTTTTGAACTTTCTTTAGCTACTCCATAGTAGATTTCTGGGAATAAAACGCCTAATTGACTTATTTCCCAAGCATCATACTCCTCTGTAGAGTTTTTAACCCATGCACCAGTTGAACTGATATAGTTAGTTTCTCCGAAGACGGTATCATTCTTTTGAGCAAGGTATTTATTAGTATCTAGACTATTTGAGCGCATCTCAGCTGCTGAATAAAAATATCCGCTGACTCCATATAGGCCTACTATCATCCCATCTTCTGAAGAGAAAGAGATAGCTTCCCATAAACCTCCCGATCCCCTTCTCCAAAGAAGTAAAATATTTCCATCATTATCAGAGGATGGATCATTATAAATATCTGCAGATATGGCGTGCCAGCCAAGACCTTTAATACCAGTATTATAATCCCATGTTATCCCATATAAATTAAAGGTTCTTTCTTGATAATTTACTACAATTTGATCATTATCATTTCTATAAAGAGAAACTTCTCCTTTGTCCTCGATAAGATACATTTAAAAAAAATTTTTAAAATGCTAACACATGAGACTGATGATTAGCTATTAAGGTAGCAAGGTTATGCGAGGTATAGCAGAAAATTACAATTAATTAGTGAAAAATCTCATAGGTGTTATCCTCATTGGGCAATAACTATTAAGAATTGAAGGAATTTTTACAGGAGATTTGGCAGAATCATCATGATCCAGCCCATGCAACTTATGGAATAGTTGGAGTAATAGTATTGTTGGTAATTTATAATCGCTTACTCAATAAATATCAGTAACAAGAAACCCCTCCAGAAATTCCAACTACTGAAAGGGTTATTAATTTGACTCGTAACTATATTGAATCAATCAATGTCTTGCAGCAAACATAAAGTGTGCTGACGAGGTTTGGCCTCAATTAATTTATAGCAAAAATTTTTAAACTCCTGCTACTTTTCGTTCCGCTTGACGTTTTTTTAGAATTGAATAAGCCTGTGTAGCCCATTTTCTAGAAATATCAAATTCAGCATCTAACTTCTCTCTAAGTAATTTGCCAATTTTAAATACTTCTATAAAACCTAGATAAATTATTACCAGCATCTTAGTTATGTTTACTGCAAAAGCTGCTATCTTTTCAATTCTTTGATCTTGCATTTTAATTTATTTAAGCCAACTAAAATTAACAGAGGTAAAAAATTTTGCAAACGTTTGAAATTCTGAACATTAGTTCACCGAGGCGAATCTTCTCCATATATATATGGTTTAATTTTTTACTGGTTTAATTTTTTTCAATATATATAGAGAATAATAGAGCACCAAATTTAGAGCTAATCAGTTCTAATTAGAAACTAGCTCTATTTGTACTTTTGAGTCACTTAAGACAATAAAAAAGCAAGGACTCGGCCCCTTGCTATTAAAAGAGTCGGGGCGACAGGATTCGAACCTGCGACCTAGTGCTCCCAAAGCACTAGAGATGTTTTTTAAGAGATTTCTAAGAACTATTGATATTACTGATTAAATATCTAATAGTTAATCATTTTTGAGACAGAAAAAACAGCACTGATATTGTTTGAAATAGCATGATATCAGTCGGGAGGGACTCTCTGAGGGGCTCTTCTGATTTGATAGATATTTAGTTAATTATTTTTTTAATTTTTTCTAAATTCCATTTATCAAATATTAATTTCATTTCTCTTTCGTAATATCTTACTTTCTTTGCGAAAGGTAGTTGTTGAATAATTATCCCAAAAGGAAATTTAAAAAAAGAAGAAACATAAACAATATAAAACTCGACAAATGAAGGTTTTGGTGGGAGAGATAAATTTTTTATATATGCCCAATCAATGCAAGGTTTTAGTTGCTTATCGCTAGCGATAATATTTTTTTTACATCTCCACCAAGAGAATAGATAAATGCAAATAAAAATTGGTAACGGAAGAAGTCGCAACATTAAATATCAAAGATTATTTTTCTTCAAATTAATTCTATAAATAATATTTGATTTTTATTTGAAATACGTTTCTATATATATATATAGAAGTTTTTAAGGGGTTGACGATTATGGAAATTCCTGACGAAATGTTGAAAGAAATTAGAGAAAGTGGATACGATCAAGAGCTTGTATTTACACAAATAAGAAAGCTATTAGACAGTGATAAACCAATTAAAGAAAACGAGTACAATCTAGAGCTTATAGATAATTACTTATTAGACAAAGATCCACAAGAACTATCTGAAAATGCTTCTGAGATAGTGATGGCAGCAGAGCTTATTGACAATTACTTACTAGATAAAAGATTTATGAGAGAGCTTGAAGATAGGGATGAATATGATGCTGCTTAAAAGTAACTATTAAATGATGCAAGATCGAAAAACTATAGCTATCTCCGAGATAGTAAAAATAATTGAAGAGTGCAGATATAATGATGAGCTTGCTGAGGGTTATAAGAGGGAGATATTAGACCAGGAGAAAGTGTACGACTAGAGGGGCAAAAGGAGCACCAATAGATGCAAGTAATAGCAAGCTATAGCTCAGGGGGGCTACTGGAGGGGCAAATCTAAATATGAGACTACTTATAAAATAAAAAAGACAGCTTGGGAGTGCTGTCTATGACTTGGTTTTAGAGATTCGGGGCGACAGGATTCGAACCTACGACCTAGTGCAGTATGAGCACCACATCTATTATTAAATAATATCGCTGATAACAGATTCATATCCATTACTTGTTAAATAGTTACTCATCTGTTCTTCACTTTGATAGTTTGCATATTGGATATTTCCGTCTGCATGCATTAATGCTCTTAGATATGCTGTTCCATCGGTAGTTTTCCAATACACTTCTTGATCTCCATCACCATCATAATCTCCTGAAGTTTTGACTATTAAATTATCTATATTTAAATCATTCTGGAATCTGCGCTGACTATCATGTGGTCCAAATTGTTCTACTTCTCCAGAAGTAACAAGTGGATCAATATAAATTCCTACAACTCTTGTTGTTCCTCCTTGACCATGATCAGAATAATCAATCTCTCCTGTGGAAGAATTTATTGAAGCAGTTACCCATCTTCCTGATTCTTTATTGGTGTAGATAGCTTCTTTTGTCCCATTTGCATTTACATCAATTAATCCTTGATATTTATAAGAGGTTTTAGTGGAGTCAGAAACACTTCCTGTGTTTGCATGAAAATTTCCATCGTAATCTCTTATAGAAGTTAAAAGATAGTTGTTCCCAATTTCTAAATTTATTTTTATTAAGTTATTTTCAATAGTTGCTATTTTTTCAATGGCAGTCAAATTCACTTCATAATTCATGGAAGAATGAGAAGTACAAAAATAACTTATTGATTCGCTCAAATTTATATCAGAATCAAAAGTTAGTGAGAAAGTTTCTTCACTTATAATCCCAGATGAAATATCGCCATCTCCTGTGAAATTTAAGCTTTGATTGCTTGCTGATTTTTCTTTAATGTAAAAAGGGTGCGTATTAGCGTTATTTAACCTAAAAAAGTTATAGGTGTTGAAAATATCAAAACTTAATGTTGTTATTTGTTGAGTTCCAAGATTGTCATAATAAAAATTATAAAAAGGTGTATTAAAAGATCCACCACTAACGTATATTTCTTGAATAGACATTTTTTGTTAAATACTAATTATTATTTTTAATGAGTGCGAAATTAATCTTTTGTAAAAGGCGCAACTCAAATTTTATATGAACCTTTCAAAATATTTTACTAATGATATATCCAGAGATAAAATAACTATAGACATAAGTCTTATATTATCTCTTAAATACAGCAAGATATGGCAAGGTTGTGCAAATGATAGCCCAGAGATCGCCCAGAGGATATTTAAGAATAGTGAGAAGTCAATCGGGGCGACAGGATTCGAACCTGCGACCTAGTGCTCCCAAAGCACTTGTATGTAACTTTGAGAAAAATATAAGAATATAGATTATAACTAAGGTTTTCTATTGTACTGGAACGTTTCTGAGTCTCAAATTCATGCCTTGCGATCGCATGAATTCGCATGAGATCGTCACTTAGCTACCCCTCTAGCTACCTTTTCTTAATATGAGACAACAAATAATAAAAAAGCGAGTTGGGAGACTCGCTAGTATGACTTGGATTTGATTGAGTCGGGGCGACAGGATTCGAACCTGCGACCTAGTGCTCCCAAAGCACCCAATACGCAATTTGCGACAGTACCCATAGAAACAAGTGAGGCTATAGCTTATTAGTTGGTAGTACTAGGATTTATATGAGTCTCAAAATGCAGCAAAGTATTGCAAAGATATGCATTTAATCGCTAAATAATCGCTAACTTAAGACCTAGTGCTTTATGAACTCTACTTCGAACATTAAATAATTTCTGTAATAACACTTTCATGTCCTTGAGCGGTTAAATATTCGCTCATCTGCTCTACACTTTGATAATTTGCATATCTAATATTTCCATCTGCATGCATTAATGACCTTAAAAAAGCAGTCCCATCATTTGTCTTCCAATAGACTTCGTGGATTCCATCAGAATCATAATCTCCCGAATGTTTAGCTTGGAGATTATCTATTGCTAAATCATTCTGGAATCTCACCTGACTATTAAGTGCTAAACGATCAATAGTTTCTCCGTCAACAACTATATATCTATCTGCATCAGAAACCCCGAAGTTCGCAGGTGCAGGCGTCACTCCATCTGATAAAAATCCTCCATTATTTTCTCCTTCTGCTATTAGTGGATCTTCATAAATACCTACAACTCTCGTTCCGCCACCAGCACCATTATCATTAAAATTTATTTGACCAGTTGAAGAATCAACTTTTGTAGTTACCCAACGCTTAGATGATTTATTAGTAAATATTGCTTCATAAATTGAATCCCCATTAATATCTAACATCCCTTGATACTCGTAAGAATTTGGTGTTGAATCTAAAGTATCCCCAGCGTGTAATTCTCCTCCATAATCTTTAATATGATTAAGAGTATAATTTTGTGAATCTTGATAAGCTGTAATTTCTACTGGACTAACTTTATTAACACTTGAGAAACCAAGTGGATCTCTTTTAAAAGATGTAGAAATATTTCCAACAGTTTCTTTTATTGCAGTAGATGATTCAGGTGTATCTGTCACGGTGACACTAAAAAATTGATCAATAATATTTTTATCACTATCAGTAGATCTTATAACTAATTGATAGATATTATCCTCATCACTATCTGTTGGATTCT
>CACGPQ010000023.1 GCA_902574955.1 uncultured Synechococcaceae cyanobacterium | reverse complement strand
AAAGCATGGAAAGTAGTTACTTTTAACTTATAGAATTGATTTATAAAATTATCAATTTCGGCAATTATTTTTTCCTTAGATTTATCTTTATCCTTAAAATTTAGATGCCAATCCTTAAGAGTATTATCTATCTTACTTTCATTATGAATTTGCAAATATAATTTTAAATCATGAAATCTCGAGAGTATTTTATCTCTTAATTCAGAACAAGTATTTTTTGTAAAACTTAGCAAGAGTATCTCATCTGGTTTAACTTTTTTCTCCAAAACATTTCTTAAAACTATGTGAGCCAAAGTAAAACTTTTACCAGTTCCTGCACTAGCTTCTACTAATTTAAACTTATTATCTAATTTAATTTGATTAATATCCATTTCTTTATTAAATTAAACTTTGACTTCATTTTTATAAAGTAAGTAATTCTTAAATTTATTCATTAAATATTTCTCTTCCAAGGCAATCTTAAATTTAATTATTAAAGCTAAACTTATTGTCAAAAATAAATAATAAATAGATAATTTTATTATAAAAAATCCAATAGAAATAAATATTAAAGAATAGTACATTGGATGACGAGTAAATCGATAAATACCTGTAGTAACTAGATTGCTATTGTTTATAGGTCTTGGGAAAGGGGATAAATTTCTACCTAAGTCTTTAATTGAAACTAACATTATTATGAAAGCGATTATGATAATTAAAATACCCAGTAAATAAGAAAAAGGACTTGCTTGAATTATTTTTTTTGGTTGAATAAATTCTAATTGAAAAAAATGAAGACTAATAATAAAGAACTGTAAAAAAACAAGCATTAGATCATAAGCAGCTTTAAAAAAATTTTTTAACTGAAATTTAGACATTTTTTATTTCTTTAATGCTTTAATTAGAGGGCCATATAATCTGTATGATAATTGATCAAAATTATTATTTCCAAGAAAGAAATCTGGTTCTTTTTCATTGCCAAAACACATTATCATTTCGATATTATCTCTTTCTCCTTTAGAAAAATTTTTATTACCAATCCATTTATCTGTAAAAGCTTTTTTTTCATTTTTTGATTTTATTTTTGCTTCTACATATTTATAAGCACTTTCTGGAGGAAGAGGTAAACATTTATCAGAATAATTTTTAAAAATATTTATATAATCCTCCAAAATTAGATTTGATTCTTTTGCTCCAGGTGATTGTATAATTTGCGATTTATAATTATTTTCTGTTCTAAAAATTACTTTAGTCCTTTTTATATTCCTCTTTAAAGAAGAAATAAAGATTAATTTTATCCAAGCCTCAATCAAACGACTTAAACTTAACTTCGCATGAATCAATTCAATTACGGTGTCATCAGCCATAAAATATTCTTCTTTATTTGCATTTGATTTAACATAAATCCTATTAATTTTATTATGATGACTCAAACTTGCAGATAGGCTCTCTAATAAGTCTTTGATTTCTTTTTCTTTTGTAAAAATACTATTTTTGGGCATAATAATACCATTTTCAGCCAATTGATCATTAATATTTAATTCATTTAAAACATCAATAATATTATTATTATCAATCTCTACTTGCTGGATTATTTTTGTAATTATTTGCGACTTTTGCAGATTGCTTACATACTCCTCGTCTGGATGATGAATAAATATTTCCTTTGGAGAAATATTGTTTTTATTAAGCCAATATTTTTGTGGAGTCTTGAACCAATAAATCAATTCTGATAATTTGTAATTTTTAATATCAGATTTATTTTCATTCCAATTTATATCTTTTATTAAAGAATAATTACTTTTAACAATCTTAGATTTATCAAGATCAATTATTTCATTTTTATTTAAATCAGAATCTTTAATTATTAGTTCTCTTTGGCTTTGGTTTAAGAAAGTATCAAAGTAAGAAATTAACTCTTTTACAGGAAAAGAAACATCTAATTTTTTATTGTCTTTATCATTTTTTACCCAATTAACTATAAATTTATCTCTGCAGGCAATTAACAACTCCAGAAATGCATATTTCTCTCTTTCAAAAACAGATGGGTCACCCAAATGATATTTATTTTTTAATAAATTAATGTTTTCACTCTTTGGTAATTTTGGAAAATTAACACTATTAATGTCTATTAGGAAGATAACCTTATGTGGAATATGCCTTGAATTCTCAATATCACTTACTAGGATCTTGTTGACTCGTGATTTGCTTTGATATTTAACTTTATTTAAGCAAGAAATTAATATTTCTCTAAAAACTTTTAACAAGATAAGATCATCAGGTATTAAAGGTATTTCGTGATTATCGAGAATTCTATTTATTTCACTTATTTCTAAATTGAAATTCGCATTAGAATCAGCAATACTTTTTAATATAAACTTTATCTTTTTAACCCAATTCGAGTAAGAAAAAGATCCCCTTATCAAATTAATATATTTTTTTAAATGAAGTAATATTTTAACCCATTTATACAAATCCAAACTTATATTTTTATAGCTAAATGGTTTTAAATTAAATGTACTTAAATTTACTTCTTTATCATAAATTAACCCTAAAGTAATTCTATTTATACACCAATCTAGAGTATTTTTCTCTTCACCTAATCTTTCTTTATCATCTAATCCCCAATGAAACCCCGCTTGGGTAAGCAAGAAAATAATTTCATCCTTCTCAGTAATATTAAAATCAAAAATGTTCTGAGTTACTTTTTTCGAAAAAATATAATCTAATTTTTCAAGTGTAATTTTTTCACTTGCTATTTCAGTGATGTCAATTAGAAATTCAGAAATGCCTGAATAGTCACGATTATCCTCATCAATAAAAAAATAAGGTATCTTTTCACCATTAATTAACTCATTATTAAATATGTACCTTAGATAAGGTTTAATTAAATTAGTTTGTGGAGATAAAACAGCAATATCACTATATTTAATATTCTCGCAAGAATTTATTATTTCTATAATTTTATTTCTTAAATATTCAAATTGACTATTCTGATTAAAATGCTCACAAAGTAATATTGAATCATCCCTTTCACTTACTATAAAATCAAAGCTATTATTATCAATTAGTCTTTTTTGTATTTGATTAAGAAGAGGAATATCTTTCTTATTATGAAAATTAGTTGTTGGATCGAGATAAATAAGATTATTTTTTAAATTTATACCTTCTGTATAAATATTTTCATCAATTAATTTCTGAAAGTTTGCTCCAAATGTACCAAATATTTTCTCTATATTTGTATTATTTAAATTCAATTTACTTTCATTATGATCAAATTCCAAATCACCTTCAAGACAATTTATTCTATTCCATAAATCTTCTCCTGGAGACAATAAATACAAATTTACCTTAATAAATTTTGAAAGTTCTGAATAAAAATTAATATGTAGTTTAGATAAGTTATTATCTGAAAAAATATAAATTTGATTTGATAATTGAAATTGATCGTTTTTAATTTTTCTTAAATTCTTTATTACTTCAATCATGTATAAACATGATGGCTTTTCAGATATCTTTTCCTCTAATAATTTATATAAAATAGGTTGCCAATATTGATCTGAGTTTAAATTCTTAAATAGATTAGATGAATTAATTTCATATCTATTCCATTGAGCAATCATTTCAGGTCTAAAAATCAGATAATCAATAAAATTATTCGTGATCTTTTTTGTCAGATTATATATGTCTCCATCAATTGTCTTTTTATTATCCAAATATTTATCAATCCAATTTCTAAGCGGAAATGACTCTTTAAAGCTATTTAATTCTTCCAAGGAATCAATAATGCCCCATTTAATTGACTCAAAATTCCATGCGCTCATATCAATTGCAGGGAAAAAGTTTGTCAATAAAGATTCGGTATATGTTGATATTGTCTTTAATTCATAAAGAGCACTTATTTTGTTTTTTATAGTTATTTGTTCACGTAACCAATTCCCCAAAAAATAATTGGGGACTACTATTTCTAATTTCTCATTTATAGGGGGAGGACATATTTTTAATTCCTCTGCTAACAGCTCACTAATTACTTCAATTTTATTTGACTTATAAAGATTGAGCAATTTACTGATTGGTTATATTACTCAACTTTAAATGGATCAGTTATTTCTGCATTAGGAAATTCGAATTCCCCAACAGCAACAAACTCTAAACGCAGCTTTAAGAAAGTGATAAATTTTTTATCCGTCGATAAAATAGCTGCTGGGGGTGATGGAATCTTTGTTTTTAGATCGACAAATTGGGTGGCTTGCAAAAATGATGGATTTTTTAAAAGCCAAAAATCTATTTCTTTATTATTTTCTTTATAGTTCCTCATCCTCTCTTTCAAAATCTCCTCAATTGGTTCTTCAATAGTTAAAAACTTTTCACTTGCTGCGACGAAAAAATATGTTGTCATTTTGAAATTTAATTTGATGTAATAAGGGACTTCATTTCACGTACAGACTTTTCTAATCCTATCGCTAAAGCCCTTGCAACAATACTATGACCTATGTTTAACTCGTTCATATTGTTAATTGATGCAATTTTTTTAACATTATTGTAATTAAGACCATGACCAGCATTAACAACTAATCCAAGGTCATTTGCGAAATATGTAGACTCTTTAATTCTTTCAAGTTCTTTATACTGTTCAGACCCAGATATTTCAGCATATTTTCCAGTATGTAATTCTATAAAATCAAACCCTATTTCTTTGGAATAATTAATCTGTTCACTAAGAGGATCAATAAATGCACTTACTTCAATATTTGAGTCTTTTAAATTTCCAACAAAATTCTTAAGGTATTGCACATTACTTTTTACATCCAACCCGCCTTCAGTAGTAATTTCCTGTCTTTTCTCGGGTACAAGCGTTACATAATCGGGAAGTAATTTTTTGGCAATTTCTAACATTTCTTCTGTAGCAGCCATCTCTAAATTGAGTTTTGTTTTTATAGTCTCTTTCAGAAGGAATACATCTCTATCTTGTATATGTCTTCTATCTTCTCTTAGATGAACTGTAATAGAGTCTGCACCTCCTAATTCAGCCAAAAAAGCAAATTGTACCGGGTCAGGCTCCACAGTTTGCCTTGCTTGCCTTACATTTGCAATATGATCAATGTTTACTCCTAAAGTAGCCATAATTTTGAAAATCTTATTTTCTAGACAATCTAGTAACCGCCCAATAATAGCTAATAAAAAATTACAAACACTTAAATTATTAATATATAGTTAATAGAACTTGAAGAAGAAATCCTTAGATATTTGGCATAAAATCAATCCTGCTTTGGGATTAATTGCAATGTTCGTTACCCAGGATGTTGTTTTAAGGTTCTTTTTTAGTAAAAAGAAAATAATAAATAATGATTTCTCGATTCCTCAAAATTCTTCAATTATATTAGCCCCAACTCATAGATCAAGATGGGATGGCTTAGTAATTACTATGGCAATGGGTAGGAGGGTAACGAAAAAGGATTGTAGATTTATGGTTACAAAATCCGAAATGAGAGGAATACAAGGTTGGTTTTTAAAAAGACTTGGATGTTTTTCGATAAATCAATTATCGCCATCTCTCTCAGCCTTAAGATATGCGATTGATCTTATGAAAAAAAAAGAACAACTAGTTGTTTTCCCGGAAGGAAAAATAAATAAATTTGGGAAAAAATTAGTTCTAAAAGAAGGACTATATAGGTTAGCAAGATTAGCTACAAAAAAAACAACTTCCATTATTATTATTCCAATTGGAATCGCCTATAGCAGAGTACCTCCAAATTTTAGAGGCGAATTTTGTTTATCCTTTGGACAACCAATAGCAATGAATGATTACTTAAACTTTCCTATCAAAGAATTTAATATTTTTCTATATGAAAACATGATCCAACAGGAAGAAGAAGCATTAAAAAATGTATCAAGATGAATCTGCAATAAGTTACTATGAATTTTAATAATTTAATAAAAATGAAATTCCTGAAGTTATTCCCGATTTTATTAATATTTTTTGGAAATTTTCCTTATAAAAATATAGTTCATGCAGAAATCAAAAATCCAAAAGAATACAAAGTACTTTCAAGTGATAATAAAAAGCTTTCCATCTCAAACATAGAATATTACATAAAACAAGGTGATAATTATATTAAAAATGGGGATTTTGAAAAAGCTAAGGATTATTACTTAAACGCTAGAAAATTAGCAAAACAGCTTGCATCTTTTTATTCCGATCTAAATACATCCTTCAAAGGAATTGATGCAAGAATACCAAAAGAAATGCAAGAGAAAGGTAAACAAACATTAAAATTTTTAGCAGAATCAAATGAGAGACTTGCCTCTATGTATATAAAAAGTGAAGAACCTGAGGTTGCAGTACCTCTACTTGTTGAAACAATTAGGATAATGTCTCCTAACAGCCAAGAAGGTAAAGAAGCTTATGAAAGATTAATCAACCTTGGATTTGTTGAGACAAAATACAAAGGGTAATTAAGATAAATTATGATTACTAAAGCTGAAGTTATTAATTTAATCACAAAAAAGTTGCCAAGTTCCCAAGTTTTTGTTGAAAACCTCAAGGGAAATGATCATTTGCAAGTGACTGTAATTGCATCTGAATTCAATGGATTATCATTAATTAAACAACATCAGCTAGTCTACTCTGCTTTGAAGGAAGAATTAGCTTCAGAGGCTATCCATGCACTGGCATTAAAAACAGAAACCCCAAATTGAATTATGGACAACCTAACAAAAGATAAAATACAACAACTGATTGATTCTAATCCAGTAATGGTTTTCATGAAAGGGACAAAATTAATGCCTCAATGCGGTTTTTCTAACAACGTAGTTCAAATACTAAATTCCCTCGGGGTAGAATTTAGTACTTTTGATGTTTTAAGTGATTTTTCTATACGAGAAGGTATCAAAGAATATTCAGATTGGCCAACAATTCCTCAAGTATATTTAAAAGGGGAATTTCTTGGAGGATCAGACATTCTTATCGAGATGTACAACTCAGGATCTCTTAAAGAAAAAATAGAAATTGAATTAGCGTCTTAAGATAATTGGTGAGTATAAATACTGAATTGATTAATAAAAATTAATATTTTAAATTCTTTTTTTATCAAAAAAACCTTTATTTCCTCCTCCCTCTGGATCAATAAAACTTGAAGGATCTAAAATCCATCTTTCAATTAATTTTTCTAATTTCTCTTGATCCTTTTGCTCTAAACTACTGCAATTCCTTAAGGCTTGGAGATATCCATCACTATATAATTTAAGATCAGATGGCGAATGAAAGCGAGTAACTAAGTCCTGGCAACTATCGCAAATTGATTGAAAATGACGAATTGCTTTGGGATTTTCAAAAGATGTCATAATTCGATAGATTCTGATTTTTATTTAGCATTTGTTATACCTTATTAAGGATGATTAAAAATTGCCTGGTCAAACAGTAATTAAGAATGCAATCAACTGAGCAAATCTTAGCTTCAACTCCTGGCAGTTCACAATTGCCTTCGAGCTCTCAAACTCCCTCAAGAGTTCTAGTTGTTGAACCTCACCCCACACTTAGAACGGTCCTTGTGCAAAGACTTCGCCAAGATGGACATTTAGCTGCGGCAGTTGGTACAGCTGCGGAAGCTGTTGATTTATGCAGAGAACAATCACCTGACCTATTGGTTAGTGCAGAAATCCTCGAGCAGAATACTGCAATGAGGCTTGCTCAACAATTGGGGAGCTCTGTCATTGTTTTAACTGCCAGATCAGGTGTTGAAGCACTAGTAAATCTACTAGATGAAGGGGCAGATGACGTTCTAAGAAAACCTTTTGGACTCGAAGAGCTTGCAGCAAGATGTAGAACGCTCTTAAAAAGGGGCAGGATAGGATTACAAGAAAAAGTTGAGGTAGGGCCTCTAGAGGTTCATCTTCTTTTAAGACAAGTTACTCTTAGCGAGAAGCCTGTAGAATTAAGCCCCAGAGAGTTTGCACTGCTCTGTGCCCTTTTGATGCCTCCTGGAATGGTAAGAAGTCGTCAAGAGCTCCTTAGGATGGCCTGGCCGCCCTTTAGTGGAGGTCCAAGATCTGTAGATACTCAAGTATTAACTTTGCGGAGGAAATTAGAACAGGCTGGATTGGGAGAAGGTGGTGGAATAACCACTGTTAGACAACAAGGTTATCGTTTCAGTATTGATAATATTTAATTTAGAAAAGCAAAAAGTTCACCAACAATCATTAAAACTGATAGAAATGTCAATAATTTATACGTCCATAAAGGTGATATGTAAGAAATCTCATCAATATTTATGCCAGTATTTTTAGAAACAATTAATACAAATTTTTCGAAATTTTCCACCCTTTGCGGGACAAGAAAGTTTTCACCTTGGTAAGTATAAAAGTAATAAACTTTGCTACCCTGACTAGTTGGTAAAGATTTAATTAACTTAATATCTTTCCAAGAAATCTCCCAATTTTTTTTTCCTAAGATTTTAGAAATAAAGCTAGTTTTATATGAAATTTTATTCTTACAAGTTTCTACATAATCACTTGTAATATTGATTATTAAATAAAGACCTAAGAAGAATGTGATTATTGAGAAGATTTTCAATCTATCAATTGAGACAAATGGGATAGGAATTGTAAGCGCTAGATATAAAGAAACTAATGAACTTTTTACAAAAAAAAGAGTTCTAAACTTTTCTATCATTTCAAGGATTCCTTTTAGTCTGGCAATTTAAAACTATTTATGTTTAATTTTGCACCTATTTTATGAGCGCATGCATATCCACTAAAAGCAACTGCATTGAGGCCTTGACCGGGGAAGCATGAATCCCCAACACAATAAAGGTTTTTAATTTTTGTAGTATTGAAAGGCATTGGCAAAAGTCCAAACAACTTTTTACTAGGAATTGGTCCATAACTACCTTCATATCTTCCAAGAAACTTTTTATGAGTTTTGGGAGTACCAATTTCTTTGTGATCAATATTTTGTTCAAGGTTAGGAAGAATAGTTGATATTTTTTCAACAAGAAAAGAAAAATATTTTTCTTTCTTTTGCAAATATTCTTTCCTTGATAGACCTTCCCATTTACTCATCGATGAAGGAGTAAATGCATGTACGATATGTTTACCTTCTGGAGCCAAAGACGAGTCAAGCAAAGTAGGTATAGAAACAAAAATAACTCCCTTTTCGCTTTCTAATTCATCCCAATTTTCAACAATTATATGATGACAATTAAAATTATCGGATATTAGATTTTTTTCTACTCCAAGGTGAATCGAAACAAAAGAAGGTGAAGGTTTATAAGTTTCTGACCACTTATATTCACTTTTTGGCACGTTTTTACTAGAAATTAATCCTTTAGTATTATCTTTTAATCCAAATGTATCCCACCTAGTGGAGTTGGATACAATAATTTTTGAATATATCTCTTCCCCATTTGAGAGCTTAACTCCTACAGCTTTCTCATCCTTTAAGAGGATTTTATTAACATTGGCTTTATATCTAACTTTTCCTCCTAATCTTTCAATACCAGAAACAAACTTCTCTGCTATCGTTCCAACTCCCCCTTTTGGATAATTTATCCCCCCAGCATGTCTATCTGTAAATACCATTCCCGCATTAATCATAGGGGTTTTTAGAGCTGGCATTACAGACCAACAAAAACATTCGATATCTATAAATTTTAAAAGTTCAGGATCTTTTATAAATTTTCTCGCAACATCTCCTGCATTTACTGGTAACCATCTAGCCAATCCTAAACAGGATAATGGAGATTTAAAGAAAACTTTAAAAAGATAACTTGGATCCTCTATTGATAAAAGAGGCATTGAATCTAAACATTTAAATACACTTGCACAAGTATCGTAGAATTTCTTGATACCTTTTTTTTCCTTGGGGAAACTAGCTGATAATTTGCTTATAAATTGCTCGTAATTTTTATCTACAGAAATATTAAAGTTATTTGGCAAGTGATATTCCAGTTGAACAGGATCGGGAATAGTTTCGCATTTTTCATTTATATCTTTTAAGGCACGGGTTAATAAATTGGTATAACCTTCATCTCCAAATCCAAATATCATAGAAGCGCCAACATCAAAGATATAACCTTTCCTCTTAAAAGAGCCCCCACTTCCTCCTGGAATAATATATTTCTCAAGAACTAAAACTCGAGCTCCCTTAGCAGCTAATTGTGATGCTGTTACTAATCCTCCTATTCCTGAGCCAATAATAATTGCATCAAAATTTTCCTTATTAAATTTCATCTTATATATATTTGATAATTAATTTTAGTAAATTTTGCTAAGTAAGTGGTCTTTTTCAAAATAATGATCCAGTTTTTTTTTAAAGTTATTCAATGCTTCTGTAGATCTTTCCTGATAGGCTTGGTACCTTAATCTTTTATCTTTTATCTTTTCAGCTAGTTCTGGAACCAAACCAAATGAAGCAGGCATTGGTTGGAATTTATTCTTTTTCTGATGAGACAATATTTGATTTTTATTACTGATGAAATTTATTAGAGAACCAATCATTGATTCTGCAGGAAAAATTATTGGTTTTTTACCCTTGGCTAGTAAGGATGCATTTATTCCTGCAAGCAAACCCCCTGCTGCTGCGGCTGCATAACCTTCCGTCCCGGTTATTTGTCCTGCAGCGAAAAGATTTTCTCTTTTCAAAAATTGCAATGTCGGTAAAAGTAATTTTGGAGATTCTAAAAAAGTATTTCTATGCATTACTCCAAAACGCACAAACTCAGCTTTTTCTAAACCAGGAATCATCCTAAATATTCTTTTTTGCTCTGACCATTTGAGATTAGTTTGAAAACCTACCATATTAAGTAATTTCCCTTCTAAATCTTCTTTCCTTAATTGGACAATTGCATGCGGTCGCTTTTTTAATCTATTTTCCCTATCAAATAAATCTCCCCATTTTGGATTCCACAAACCGATAGATTTCATGGGACCGTATCTCATTGTATCGACTCCTCTTCTTGCAATTTCTTCTATGGGTAAGCAAGCTTCAAAGAATTTAGCCGATTCTTTTTCAAAATCCTTTAATGTAGCTTGCTCTCCTTCTATTAGCTGATTTCTGAAATTGATATAATCAGATTTACCCATAGGGCAATTAAGATATGCAGGTTCTCCTTTATCGTATCTACTAGCTTTAAATACAATATCTTGATCTATAGTATCCCCATAAATAATAGGGCTAGCAGCATCAAAAAAATGGCACGCATCAATACCTGTAAAAGCCTGAATTTTATAGGACAACGCTTCGGCAGTTAATGGTCCAGTTGCGAGAATAGTTATATTTTCTTCACTTGGGAGATCCAATTGTTCAAATCTCTCAATTTCAATTAAAGGATGATTAGATAAAGCTTCAGTTAAAGCGATACTAAATTTAGATCTATCAACTGCTAAAGCGCCTCCAGCTGGAACAGCAAATTTGTCTGCTGTTTGAACAATTAATGAATTAAAAATTCTAAGTTCTTTTTGCAATAAACCCGCTGCTCTGTCAGAACTTAAAGCGCCAAAACTATTACTGCAAACCAATTCTCCAAACTCACACGTATGATGAGCTGGGGTTGATTTGATGGGCCTCATTTCAACTAATTTTACTGGTGTACCAGAATTAGCTACTTGCCAAGCAGCTTCTGATCCTGCAAGCCCAGCTCCAATAACTATTACCTTTTTATATATCAAATTGGATTAATCCTTACCCAAAAAGTCTCTATTGAACTGCTCTCTTGCAGGCTTTTGTATGTTAAATACTACCCAAGCTAAGGCAGCTATAATTGGAGCAAAAACTACGATTGTTCTGAGCATTTTAGAAATAACATTGTTTATTAGGTTATTTTAACTTTTAACTGTAAATTTAGAGAGAAATTTTAATTTTTTATCTTATAAGTTAAGAATTGTTTTTCTATTGTTCAACTTGAGATAAAAAGTTGTTTTTTTTACCTTAAAAAGGGATAATTTCATATGTACTCGATTTTACAAAATGGGTCGCTAGCTCAGCGGTAGAGCATCCGGCTTTTAACCGGCTGGTCCTGAGTTCGAATCTCAGGCGACCCACATCTTTTAAACAGAGTATCCCTTTTAAAAATTGAAAAATATCCTCGTAATCATTAACTGAAATCTAAGAATATTATATCTGTTTTTAAATATCATTAATATTTAGAAAAAGTTGTAACCTAATTTGGAATCACAGCTCAGTTTACTAAATGATTAATTATTAACAAGCAAGCCTTAAAAGGATTACTTGGATTAGATAATAAAAAATAAATGACACATAAATGTCTCATTAGTGCTACCCCAACGCAAATCTTTTATTTAAAAAAATCATTTTTAGAGCTAAATTTAAAAACTTACTTTACAAAGCTTCATAAATGCTGTTACAATGATTTACAAATATTACTTTAATTAATCATCATGACTCCTGAAGCAGAACGTTTTAACGGTTGGGCAGCAATGCTAGGTTTCGTTGCAGCAGTTGGCGCATATGTAACTACTGGGCAAATCATCCCTGGTTGGTTCTAAGTTATAACTAAAGCAAAAAATGCCTTATATGGCAAAAACTGAATCAAATTCATAAAAGTAGACAA
>CACGPQ010000022.1 GCA_902574955.1 uncultured Synechococcaceae cyanobacterium | reverse complement strand
CAGCTAATACTTTATCTACATCTTTTGCTTCATAGCCACTACCCTGAGCGATTCTTTGTCTTCTTGACGGCTGAGCGGCAAGAACCTCAGGTTTTTGTTTCTCTTCAAGAGTCATTGAAGAGATCATAGATTCTATTTTCTTGAGTTGATCTTCTCCATCTTTTATCATCCCGTCATCAATTTTATTCATACCAGGAATCAATTTAATCAATCCACCAAGTGAACCCATTCTTTTAATTAATCTCATTTGCTTTACAAAATCATTAAAATCAAAAGTCGCTTCTTGAAGTTTCTTTTGCATTGCTTCTGCATCAGCAAGTTCAACTTCTTTTTGTGCTTTTTCAACTAGTGTCAATACATCGCCCATGCCTAAAATTCTGCTGGCCATTCTTTCTGGATGAAATGGTTGCAATGCCTCTATTTTTTCACCTACACCTATAAATTTGATTGGTTTACCACTTATTTTTCTTATCGATAAAGCAGCTCCACCTCTTGAGTCACCATCCAACTTAGTTAATATCGCCCCTGTGATTCCTACTTTCTCATGAAATGATTTTGTTAAGTCTGCAGCTTCTTGCCCAATCATTGAATCAACAACAAGCAAAACCTCATCAGGATTAGAAACTTCTTTTATTCGAACCATTTCACTCATCATGGAATCATCAATTTGCAGTCTTCCTGCGGTATCAATAATTATCGAATTAAAATCATTTTCGCTAGCAAAATTCAATGCTTCCTTTGCTATTTCTTCTGGTTTACTATTTTTTTCTTTAGCTGAAAAAACTTCCAATTCATATTGACTTCCCAATGTTTTAAGTTGCTCTACAGCTGCTGGTCGATAAATATCTGCAGCTACCAAAAGAACTTTTTTTTCTTTTTCCTTTAAATAGAGCCCTAATTTTCCTGTTGCAGTTGTTTTACCTGCTCCCTGAAGTCCAGCCATCAAAATGACTGTAGGACTATTTTCATTTTCGTTTAATGGAGAATTTTCATTCCCCATAATGTTAATCAATTCTTTATTTACAACTTCAATAAATTTTTGACCTGGGTTTACGCCCCTAACTACTTCTTCTCCAATAGCTTTATCTTTGACATCTGATATAAACTCTTTTACTACAGACAAACTAACATCTGCATCAAGGAGTGCTCTTTTTACCTCTTTCAAGGCATCGTTTATATTATTTTCACTAATTTTTGCTTCGCCTCTTAAACCCTTTACTGCGTCTTCAAAGCGTGACGAGAGTTCATCAAACATTATTAAAAAGTATTTTTAATTATTATAGATGATCTTGAAGTTTGTAATTACAAGCCGCTCACGAAATCAACCAATTTCCAGGATTTATTTGAAAAACCCAAAACATATTTAACTTTAAGGGGATTTAAAGATGTTTCATTAATAAATTCTCCAGAATTTTTTACTAACCTCTCTAGATAATTCAATTCTACTAAAACAACTATCCGAGATGAAGTTTGCGATTCCAAATCAATTTTAAGTATTTGGGAATTAATCTCCTTATAAATTCCTTTCTTGATATCGTTCTGTCTTTCTTCGATTGTTCGATCAATTAGACCTTTACTAACAAACTTAGAAAGATTAATTTCACCCTTTCCCGCTAAGTAATTACTTTTTTTAAGAAGCCATCCATTAATTAAATTACTTATTTCTTCCAAAGAAGGTGAAGCAGTATTAAGTTCGTTGAATTCATAGGAAATAATTGAAGTAGATTTCTCAGAAATAGAATTCAATTTACTTGAAGGATTTTTTTTTATTTCTTGAATAATATCTATCTCACTAATCTTTTGATTTATATCTTCTGCAATTAAAGGTTTTTCAGCAATAGATTCGTCCTGAATTGATTTTTTAAAATTATTTCTTAAAAATCCAATGCCAATACCAAATGCAAATAAGATCAAAAAAGCATAGATATAAATTAAATACTGCGACCGATTAATTATGTCTTTTTCCTTTAAGAATTCCCCAAAACTAAACTTTAATTCGGCAATTCTTTCAATTAAAAAAATATAAAACTCTATTGGTTTTTTCTTAAAGTATTCCTCATTGAATTCGTTTTGTTTGATCTCAACCTTTTCGAAGTCTTGTTTTATACCACCAGGCCAAGGTAATCTCCTTTCATCAATATTACCTAATGTATTATCCAAATCTTCAATCGTTTTTGTGTATGATTCCTTCTCAATTTGTTGGTTCTGAAGATTTGTTCTGATTGCAATTTTATTTGATTTCTTTTCTAATTTTTCAATAAATTCTTGAATTTCTCTATCTTCAAACCAAGAATCTAAATCCACCTCTTTTAAGTCAATATCCCTATACCCAACTAAAACATCATTCTCTAACCAATTTTTACAGAAAATACATATCGCTTCTAAATTGTTTCCAGGATAATTATTAAGCCAATCTCGTAAATTTTCATCAGAACTACTTGAAAACCTTGCAGAGGCCTGGTCAACATCAGCTAAAAGCAAATCTAAACAACCAACTAGAGGCATTGAATCAAGACCGGATAAATTTAGTTTCTTTAAAATTCTCCTCGCTTCAAATAATTTTTCAGGCTTTCTTCTAGAGAAACCAATAGCTGTTAAGGATAAAAAAGCCAAAAATCCTGCTTCTAAGGATCCTCTTTTTTGTAATTCCAGAAACAAATCAATTTGTTCTTGCACTGTCAAAAATGGCTTAATTTGTTGAAAAAAAGCTTCAAACTCTTGCTGATTTAAATAATCTTTATACGCAGATTTATTATTACCTTCCAAACCACCTCTTTTGATTATTAAATTTTCCAACATACTTAAGCCTTTTTTATGAGACTCTTGATCATTTAGATCTCTGCTAAGTAGATCTAGGATTCTGTAAGGAAGCAGAGCAACCAAGTCTTCTTCAAGTTCTTTTCTTATATCTCCAAGCTTTCCCATTCTTTGTAAAAGTTGAATACCTTCACTTAAAAAGTCTGCCGAGTTCGAATAGGATCTTAGCTGTTGTTCTTGAATTGCAGAATCTCTAGCTGTTAAAGCAGCCAATAATGTTAAATCAGCTTCTCTACTACTTCCTAAAGCTGGAGTTTGTGGGGGCTGTAATGCTTTTCTCGTGATTTTAAAAGCGTCTTTTGGTGAACCCGATTCCCAAAGAAGTATTAATCCTGCCACTTCTCTATTTGAAGAAAACTCCAATCCAGATTTTCCATTTAATAACAAATTTTCGTACTCTCTTCTGTTTTCTGGATCAGTAAGAAGATCGGCAGTAAGGCGAAGCAACTCAGATCTTTGGGTTAACACTTCATAAGTAAAACCTTCGTCGGGCGTTTTATCTAACCGCAATTGAAACGCCCTTAATATTTCTTCAGAAGAGGCAGAAGGGCTTACGCCAATTAAACGAAAATGGTCTAAAGGAAGTTCCAAACAAATATCCTATTGAAAATTCTTAGACAAATTTTATCAAGTTAAAATTTTTTTTCACAAGGTCTTACAGAGTTATTAAAAAAAATCATGAAAATCGCCCTTCACATCTTAGAATGTTAACAAATCAAAACTTCATTAAGGTATTTTTCTTGGAAACACACGTAGAGAGAATCTCAAATCTTCAAGACATAAAAAAGGCCGAATTAGATCGAGAAACCGGATTATTTCTTTATGAAGACATGACGCTTGGCCGTAGGTTCGAAGATAAGTGTGCTGAAATGTATTACAGGGGAAAAATGTTTGGTTTCGTTCATTTATATAACGGTCAAGAGGCTATAAGCACCGGAGTAATTGGCGCCATGAAAAAGAAACATGATTGGTTTTGTAGTACCTATCGCGATCATGTTCATGCACTAAGTGCGGGTGTTCCTTCATTTGAAGTAATGAGTGAACTTTTTGGTAAAGCTACTGGTTGCAGCAAAGGCCGAGGTGGATCCATGCACTTATTTTCAAGAGAGCATCACTTACTCGGAGGATATGCATTCATTGGAGAGGGAATTCCAGTTGCCTTAGGTGCAGCCTTTTCAAGTAAATACAAAAAGGAAGTTGCTGGTAACAGTAGTAGTGATGCTGTAACTGCAGCATTCTTTGGGGATGGGACTTGCAATAATGGACAGTTTTTTGAATGTTTAAATATGGCCCAGTTATGGAAATTACCCATAATTTTTGTTGTTGAAAATAATAAATGGGCTATTGGTATGGCCCACGATAGAGCTACTAGCAATCCTGAAATCTGGAGAAAAGCGTCTGCTTTTGGTATGCACGGCGAGGAAGTTGATGGGATGGATGTATTAGCAGTTAGAGGGGCCGCACAAAGAGCAATTGAGCGAGCTAGAGCAGGCGAGGGGCCCACTCTTTTAGAGTGTTTGACTTATAGATACAGAGGGCATTCTCTTGCAGATCCAGATGAATTAAGGTCAGAAAAAGAGAAGGAGTTTTGGGGGAAAAGAGATCCTATTAAGAAATTAGCTCAAGAAATTATTGATGGTAAATTCGCAACGGAAGAAGAATTAAAAATTATTGAAAAGAAAATTGATACTGAAATATCTGAATCAGTTAAAAATGCTATTGAAGCACCCGAACCCCCTTCACAAGAATTAACTAAATATATTTGGGCGGAAGATTAGATTAAATACCGCTAGGTAATTTTCTGGTTAAATTTCTTAATTTTCTGAGTGCCTTTAGTTCGACTTGTCTTACTCTTTCTCTAGAAACTTCTAATAATCTTCCAATTTCAGCAAGGGTATGTCTTTCATTTGAATCAAGTCCAAATCTTAATTTGAGAACATGTTGTTCTTGCTCGCTTAAATGACTTAACCACTTGCCAAGTTGCTCTTGATGCATTTTTTGTTCTACTTGATCTAAAGGTTCTTCATTATTACTATCTGCAATCAAATCACCTAAAAAGCTCCTACCATCATCACCATTTACTGGAGCGTCTAAACTACTTGTCGATAAGGCTTGTCTTAAAACAGAATCCAATTCTTCTACATCAATTTCCATCGCCTCTGCAATTTCAATTCTGCTTGGCATAGCACCAAGTTTATGAGCCAAATCTCTACTAACTTTTCTAATAGAAGCTAATCTTTCACTTAAATGAACAGGTAAACGAATTGTTCTTGATTGACAGGCAATTGCTCTTGTCATGCTCTGTCTAATCCACCAAAAAGCATAAGTAGAAAATTTGTATCCTCTTGTCGGATCAAATTTTTCAACAGCCCTCTCCAACCCAAGAGAACCTTCTTGTACTAAATCAAGAAGTTCTAGTCCTTTACCCTGATATTTTTTTGCAACACTGACAACTAATCTTAAATTAGCTTTCATCATTCTCTCTTTAGCTCTTCGACCAATTTTTATTGTTCTTTTTTGCTGAGTTGTAAATTCATTAATTTTTTCATTTAATTGTCCATCTTCTGTAAGAATCATCATTTTCTGGACTTGATTACCCAATTCAATCTCCTCTGCAGGTGTTAATAAAGGAACTCTACCGATATTTTGCAAATACCAACTTATAGGATCATTACTCCTTCTTTTAGGTGGTTGTGCTTGAGTTGGTAATGACGAAATCATTTATGACCTAATTTAGGTATTAAAACTCTCCTACATTTTTCTTGAAATAGCCAAATATTTAATACGCGCTTCAGATTTCAAGTAATATTTATAAACTTTTGTGTTTAAAACCTTAAATAACTCTACTAAATTGTTTCTTTCAAGATATTTGTCTCGTTTTTATATTCCTCATTAATTTTGACAATTCGTCACCAATAGCAGAAGCATTTGACCCTTTTTTGCACTTTGAGGCAGCAAATGAATGCAAAAGTACGTATTTAGCAAAAAAATCTGTTGTTATGTTTCTACACAAGGTTAAATCAATCGCAGAACTGCCAGCTATAAACCCAGATAAAAGATCACCCAATCCAGCTCGAGCTGTCTGTGAATCGGTTCCAAAAATTTGCCAAACTTTTTTACTATCAGCAACTATGCTATTGGCTCCCTTAAATAAAATACTAATGTTAAATTCTTTTGCTGCATAATGAACTAGCCCTAAATTTGTAGAAGAATTGATATTAGGGAATAACCTTCGAAATTCTTTACTATGTGGTGTAATCCATGTTTTAAATTTTCTCTCTAAAAAGAAATTTGGCCCTAACTTAGATTCCGAAATTCTATTAAGTGCATCTGCATCCAAGATCAATAACCCTCCATAATCCATAAGATAATCTTTTGATTTTTGCCAATCATCATTATCAATTCCTATTCCTGGGCCGACAGCTACTGAATCAAATAAACTTAAATCAATATTTTTTAATGCACTAAATAAAGATGCATTTCCATTTTGATTAGATTGCATAGTATCCTTTAGAACTATTTCTGGAGCAACTTGCCAAATAGATTCAGCAACTAACTCAGGCAGGACAGCCGAGACATAGCCTGCTCCACTTGATATCGCGCCTTTTAATGCTAAGTATGCAGCACCAGGATATTTTTCACTTCCAGCTATTAATAATGTTCTACCTCTTTTATATTTGTTGGAATTTTTTGGTAAAGAAGGTAAACCAATATTTTTTAAATCTTTATAAGTAACCTTAAAAATCTTTTTCTCAACTTTGGACAGTTTACTAATAGGCACCCCAACATCTATACGGTGTAATTCTCCAATAAAAGGTAATGCAGAATCTTGCGTCAACCCAATCTTATTAAGACCAATTGCCAAGGTATAGTCTGCCTTTACTGCGTTATCTAAAAAAGGCTCTCCTTTATCAGGACATAATCCTGTTGGAATATCAATACTTACTACCTTGCCATATTTGTTATGAAATTTTTGATTAAAAAGTTTAATTAATTTATTATCAACTTTTCTTGTTTGATTATTACCAAAAACCGCATCAATCCAAAGTTCTTTTCCATTTGCATCAGGGGGCTCTACTAATTTTGTGACACCAATAGATGTAAGATAATTAAGGTGGTTATTTGTTAATGTTTTTTTTATCGGGAATGGACACCATACCTTTACTAAAAAACCTTTCAAAAAAAGCTCTCTAGCTATTACTGCACCATCCCCACCATTATGCCCAGGACCTATAAAAACAGTTATTCCATTCTTTAGAAGAGGTTTCCTTTTCAAGAGCCATCTACTAATCTGAATACCAGCTTTTTCCATCAATGCTTCTTGGGGCATTCCATCAGAAAACATTTCTTTCTCTAATATCAACATTTGCTTTGAATCAACAATTAAATGTTTAGAGTCAATTGTTGGCCATACAATTTCGTTCATAATTAGTAAAAGCAATTGAAGTACTGTTCAAAATTTAAACTTCCATGTTAAAGACACAAAAGGATAAAAAATTAGAGAACTTTTTTTCTTCTAATAATAAAACTAAAAAGAAGAAAAATATTATTGTAGGTCTTTCTGGTGGCGTAGATAGTTCCCTTTCAGCTGCTCTTCTTGTAGAAAGAGGCTGGAATGTTGAGGGACTAACTCTTTGGTTAATGAAAGGACAAGGCTCCTGTTGTTCCGAAGGATTAGTAGATGCTGCTGGCCTTTGTGAAGATTTGGGAATTAATCATAAAATAATAGACTCAAGAAAAATTTTCGAAAAAGAGGTAATTAAAAAAACTACTGAAAGCTATGAGAAAGGATTCACTCCACTTCCATGTTCGATGTGCAATAAGAATGTGAAGTTTGAAGAGATGCTTAATTACGCAATAAACAAAAAAGACTTTACTCATATTGCGACCGGACATTACGCAAGGATAAAAAAATCATCTTATGCTGAAACACTTGATTGCAAGAGCTTTGTATTTAAGGACTTCCTTCTTCTAAGAGGTGCTGACGAAAACAAGGACCAAAGTTATTTTCTTTATTCTCTTTCACAAGAAGTACTAAGCAGATTAGAATTTCCTCTTGGTGAAATGAAAAAAGAAGAAACAAGAAAGGAAGCCCTGAGATTAGGCCTTAGAACTGCTCAAAAACCAGAAAGTCAAGATTTATGTTTAGTTGAGCATTATGGATCAATGCAGAGATTTATCGACAAACACATTGAACCCAATGAAGGAGAAATTGTGCATGTAAATGGGAAAGTCCTGGGAACGCACAATGGTATTCAGCACTTTACGGTAGGTCAAAGAAAAGGTTTGGGCATCGCCTGGCCTGAACCATTATATGTAAAAAGTTTAGACAGGTTAAAAAACATAGTTTATGTAGCAGATAAGAGTGATCTATTTAATAAAGAAGCAATAATTACTAAGGTTAACTGGGTTTCAATCGAAGAACCTAAGCAAGAGATACAAGTAGAAGCACAAATCAGATATAGAAGTCATCCAGTAAAAGGAACTTTAATCCCTTTGAAAAATTTAGATAATCCAACTAAAACATTTAAATTAATATTTGAAGAAAGCCAAAGTTCGGTAACACCGGGACAAGCTGCAGTTTTTTATAAAGGAGAAATTTTATTAGGTGGCGGATTAATTAATTAATTTTCCAAAAGAAATTTAATCCCATCAAAAATATAAACAATAACAAAATAGGTTTATCTCCAAATTTTGTATAGAAGGTCTTGTCGGATGAAAAATTGGGGAAAACTACTTTATTTTGCTCCACATTAAAATCTAGAAGTTGAATTATTTTTCCATCATCTTTAACTAAACCCGAAGGACCAGTGTTTGATACTAGTAGATTATCTTTTTTATTTTCAATACTTCTCAATCTTGCCAAAGACAGAAATTGATTATAAAGCTTAGTTGGATAGGGATCTAAATTTGCTGCAGTTATTATTAGTTTTGCACCGTTATTAATAGCCTTTCTTATTTTCAATCCATCACTAATTTCATAACAAATAGCCACTGCTAGATGTTGTGTAAATTTAGGATCAAACAATCTTGAATCAGAGCCAGGTTGAATTCCTCCTACAGCAGATAATCCTCTTGAGAAACTATCTAGAAATCTAGGTGTTTTTTCACCTAATGGAACAAGTCTATGTTTATCTATAAATGAGGTAAAAGATTTATCTCCAATTTTAAATCCGAGTAAAGAACTTCTTAACTCATTATTAGAATTTCTGAAACCTCCTGCCAAGGTATTAACCTCAAAGCCTTTAGATAAATAAAAATTACTATTTAAAGTACCTTCAGGAGCAACAAGAAGTTTCACTTTGTTTGATAAAGCATACTTTTGAGCGATAGATAATTTTTCTTCAATAAATTCATCATTTATTTTTAATTTTTCTCTTGTTGGTATATTAGTTTGCCAAATAGCTACTGGATATTCATAATTTCTTTTTATTGGAGTTGTTAAACCTCCAAATAAATGCAAGAAAATAAAAACCAAAAGTCCTAAAAGAAATATTTTTTTAAAGTTAAGTTTTCTTTCCCATCTACCTTGAATATAAAAAATCCAAAATCCAATCAATAATTGCAATACGCATAAACCACTTGCACCAATCCATCTTGCTAAACCAGCAAGATAAATATCACCTGGGATAAGACTCTCACCTAAACCTATCCAAAAAAAAGGTGTTTGAGAAAGTATCAATTCACCAATACCCCAAGTCAAAGATAAAAAAAATATTTTTACTGTTAAATATAATATTTTCATTTTGAAAACATCTTGTTTCCAGAGAATGATTTCAACCAACAATCCCCATAAATAAACTAATATCCCACCCAAAAAAGCGCAAAATAATAATATTAAAATGGTGATTATTAAACTTGTAAGCCATGAAAACCCAAGCCATGTCAATGGATGAAGATCATAAAGCCAAGAATGACTTATCAAGATAAAGAAAAAGCCCCAACAAAAATTTGCTATTCTCCTTTCACTTCCTTTCCATAAAATAAATAATGATATCGGCATAAAAATCAGCCAAAAATGAGTTGAAACTGAAATTCCTCCTAAAATCCCTCCTAAACAAGGGTAAAAATATTGTCTTAAGCTTTTAATTTGAGTTGGGATTAACAATCTAAAATTACGAAATTAAATTTATAATCACCCTTTTATTGTACCTTCATTCTGTAGACTAAGTTTTAGTAACTTTCAAAATTTAAGTGAAAGAAGTCTTTATCAGTTTTGCAGTTTTTGTTTTTTGTGTTTCATTAACTCTTTTCAGTCAATTTAATTCACCTCAAGTTGTTAATGCTGCTGAATCAGAAACTCAGTCAGTTCAAAGAACACCTGTCACAAAATCATCAAATGTCTCAAATAATAATTTATTTGAACTAGACCCATCTGATCCAAATCCTATACTTTTCGCTATGGCAGAAGAAACACCATCAGACAACAATTTAAGGACTACAGAAAGTGGTCTAATTATTGCAGATATCGTAAACGGGGAAGGAGATGAGGCTAGTGCTGGGCAAACAGTTACCGTAAATTACACAGGAACACTAGAAGACGGGACACAATTTGATACCAGTATCGGCAGAGCTCCATTCAGCTTTCCCTTGGGTGCTGGACGAGTAATAAAAGGTTGGGACGAAGGTGTAGCAGGAATGAAAGTCGGAGGCAAAAGAAAATTAACAATACCTCCTGAACTTGGATACGGATCAAGAGGAGCTGGAAATGTAATACCTGCTAATGCTACTTTAATATTTGAAGTTGAATTATTAAAAGTCAATTAAATTAAGTAAGAAAAATATCTAAGACTTTTCAATTTAGTTAATCTCCAAGTAATATATATACAACACCAAATATTTGAAATGTTAAGTAAATTCATCAATTCTTTTCTAGATAAAAAATCCCCAATGACAGTCCATGCTCACTGCGATGGTCCTTGTGGTGTTTACGACCCAGCATCTACTAGAGTTGCAGCTGAAGCAGTTTTATCAATGACAAAAAAACTTATTGCATTAGAAGCTCCTTCAAGCACTGATTCAGCAGAGTGGGCCGCCTACAGTAATACATTTTCTAGATATGTTGCAGTTAAAGAAGAACAAGCAAAAGAAACAAAGAAAGAGATTCTAATTTTGTGGACAGATTACTTTAAACCAGTTCACTTAGAAACTTATCCAGACTTACATGAAACCATTTGGAAGGCGGCCAAATTATGCAGTGCATGCAAAGTTAATATCGACTTAGCCCAAGCTGAAGAACTCATGAGTTATGTAGAAAAAATTCATAATATTTTCTGGGCTTCAAAAGGAAGATCAGACGCTTTTGTAAAAGCTAGTTAATCAGAGTTATTTTCAAAAGTTTTTTTGATTTTATTTTATTTTTTTTAGGTTTAAGAAAAACCGCGATCATTAGTGGTGAATCCATGTTTCCTTACCTAAAAGAAGGTGACATTGTATTTTTTAAAAAATATAAAAAGAATAAATCAATACTTAAAAATCGACAAATAGTTATTTTTAATCATCCAATTAAAAATAAAAACCTAATAAAAAGGATATATTCCGTAAACCAAAATAACGTTGAGGTTATTGGCGACAATATTGAATTTAGCGAAGATAGTAATAAATTTGGATTAATTAATAACGAAAAAATAATTGGGATTGTCACCTCTAAATTAATTATTCCTAAATTAAAAAATTTTTTAATTCAAAAAAACAGAAGCACTTCTTTGAATCCAAAATAATCCCAAAGAGAAGGAAAGACCTCCTGCTACAGCTATTAATCTTTTAATAAATTTTTGACTTGCTTTAAAGGTAGTAAAAGATATTAAACAAGTAAAAAGATTCATACTTATGAGTGAACCAATCAAATATGAAATCAAATATAAGCAAGCGCTTGTTAAAGGTAGTGCTAAAGCAGGAAGAACTGCAAGAAAATGTGAACCTCCAGCTATACCGTGTAGCAAGCCTAAACCAGTCAAAGCATGTGAGTGCTTATTATTATTTTTTTGTTCCTTAACATGAAAGTGAAAGTGACGATGGGCAATTCCATTCTCATGCTTATGGGAATGCGAGTGGATACTTAATTGAAAAGAATTTTTTATAGCAAATACTCCAACAATTAGAAGTGAAATTCCAACTAGGAATTCGGCAATACTAGAAAATTTGTTTAATGGCGTAATATCCTTAATAAAAATTGCTAGAAAAGCTAACAAGAGGACTCCTGAAGAATGTCCCAATCCCCATGAAAAACTATTTTTAAAAGCTTTTTGGGGATTATTAATCGCTGATGGTACCATTGCAATTAGATGATCAGCGCCACTAACTACATGCACAAATCCTGCAACTACACCTGTTAAAATTACAGCCTGCATTTATATTCAGTACAACTCTGTTTATTCAATTTTATAGCACGATTTGAAGTCAATATTAAATTGAATTAAATAATTTCTTGAACGATTGTTCAATATCAGTTTCTCTCATAAAAGTTTCACCAATTAATACTCCCATGATTCCAATAGATCTAAGCGATTCTAAATCTTCGGCACAATTAATTCCAGATTCACTTATTGGAATAATATTTTGTTTTAAAAATATATCTGCATATGTATGCATCAATTCTTTTGATGTTTTTAAATCCGTTTTAAAAGTCCTTAAGTCCCTATTATTTATTCCAACCAAATTAAAAGATTTTAACTTTAGAATCCTTTCTAATTCATTAGAGTTATGGACTTCAACAAGAACGCTCATCTTTAAATTATCAGCTATTTTCTTTAAATAAATTAAATCATCATCACTTAAAATCGCAGCGATTAACAATATTGCATCAGCACCAGATACCCTTGCTTTATAAATCTGATAAGCAGAAATAATAAAATCTTTACAGAGTAGAGGGAGATTAGTTGATTTCCTTACAGTTTCGAGTATTTCATAACTACCTTGAAAAAACCTTTTATCGGTAAGTACTGAGATACATGATGCACCTAATCCTTCATAACAAATTGCTATGTTTTCAGGGTTAAAATCTTTTCTAATAACTCCTTTACTCGGACTAGCTTTTTTTATTTCAGCAATAACTCCTGGTTTTATTTTTGACTCCAAGATATTTTTGTAAAAATCTTTAGGAGTAGGAAGTTTTTCAATCTTTTTGATGAGATCTTCTAAAGAGACTATTTTTTTAAAATTCTTAATTTCAATATCCTTGTGCCATACAATTTCTTCCAGAATGTTTTTTGCTTGTGCTTCTCTATGAGGTACAGCATATTCTAAATTTTCTACCCTTACTGTTGGATTTGGTGGCCTGCGTCTTATCTCCATTAATTTTAGATATTATTTTATTTGAGAAGCCGCCTGTTTATATGCGACCTCAACTACTTCACTAAGTGTAGGATGAGTATGAACTTCTTTAGATAATTCAATTACATCTTGGTTCCTTGAAATAGCATTCGAAATTTCTTGAATTAAATCAGCTGCATGTAACCC
>CACGPQ010000021.1 GCA_902574955.1 uncultured Synechococcaceae cyanobacterium | reverse complement strand
GACATGCGTTTCCGAACTATTTCCGAAAAAATCAACCACCTTTTGTTATAATTAAAAAGCTAAAAATTTAATAATTTTTGCCTGGAGGGGTGGTCGAGTGGTTTAAGGCTCTAGTCTTGAAAACTAGCGTGTCTGCAAGGGCACCGTGGGTTCGAATCCCACCCCCTCCGTTCTAATTACGAATCAGGAAATATCGCATCTAGTCAGAGAATCCCAAAGATACTGGTATAAAAGGATAATGAAAAACATAAGGTATTTTAAATATTATGCAGATTAATTAAGTCATGAAATAACGTGTGTGTTTCGTGTGTGTTTTTTTATTTCGTGTGTGTTTTCTAGATATATTTAAATAGATCTCAATTGATAATTTTCATAAAGGAGACTAAAAACTTTATTCTTCATAGTTTCGTTCTCGTTCATTTTCTTAAAAAATTCAAAATTATCATCTACTTCCTCTAAAAGTAAGTCATTACACTTTTTATTGAAATAATTTTTCTTATTTATTTCAGTATTATCTCCGCCCATATATTTAGATACTTCCTTATCTTCATCAAGTTTCTTTGTAATTCGAGAGAGATCTAATCTATCCTCATCAGTTAAATTTCCACCAAAATCATTATTAACTTGATTAATTATTTCTGAGATCAGTTCATATTCAGGTTCTTCAAATACCCTTGGATCAAATCTTGGGGGACTTACTAACATTTCTTCATTAATAAGTGCAGGTATACCTTCATGAACTTTTTGAATTTTTAAAGAGTCCAGATCTATATAATCAGCAATTCTAAATCGATCTTGATCTTTTTTAGGCAACTTTTTGTTCAAATATTTCAAGAAAAGAAATGTTTTTTCTAACTCAACATCGGTAAAAGTAACAATCTGAGATAAATATCCATACATTCTGATATAGGTTTGAATCAATGATCTAAATAGTTCTTTATCCTCCTCATTATCAATTTCTAAAAATCTATCTACAGTTCTATCAATCTCTGGATGTAATTCTCCTTCATCTCTATTTGGAGTAAAAAATACTTCGCAAAAACGATTTATATCTTCATTAGTGAAAAGATTAAATTGAAAAATCTCTCTTTGATAGTCATATAATCTATTAGGATCAGTTTCTTCTTCGAGAATTGTTGATTTATAAAAACGCTGAAATGATTCATTAATCTCATGAGGTTGATTCACAAAATCTAAAACAAAGGTTTCGGTTTTACCTTTAGTGGTTCTATTCAACCTTGATAGGGTCTGGATACACTGGACACCACCCAATTTTTTATCGACATACATTGATTGAAGAAGTGGTTCGTCAAATCCAGTCTGAAATTTATTTGCCACTACAAGTAAACGATATTTAGGATCCTTTAAACCTAGTGGGACATCTCCTTTATAACCTACATCAAGATTGCAATTGGATTCTGTATATTTTTTCCCATTAATGGTAATTTCCCCAGAAAATCCAACCAAGCATCTATAGTTAATGCCTTTCTCAAGAAGTTGTTTGGTTATCTCTTTTGCATACCATACGCAATGCTTTCTTGATGAAGTAACAACTATGCCTCTAGATTTTCCTTGTATTCCATTTGACCCAATATTTATCCAATGGTCCAGAATTATTTTGACTTTAAGTTTAATTGAATCAGGATGTGAATCAACATATCTTATAAGTTCCTGTCTACCCTTTCTTGTTGGAATCTCTTTATCACCCTCTGAAATCTTATGAACCTTAAAATATCTTTCGTAGGTTGTGTAGTTCTTAAGTACATCTAAAGTAAATCCTTCATTTATAGATTGATACATTGAATAAAGATGAAATGGAACAAATTCGCCCTCCTCATTCTTTTCTCCAAATAATTCAAGAGTTTTAGATTTTGGAGTTCCAGTAAACCCAAAGAAAGAAATATGCTTTTGTTTACCCCTATTTTTTATCTCATCAATAAGCAACTTTTCATAATCAAATTCTTCATCATCATTATTTTCAGTTTTAGATAAGGATTTTTTTAATTCTTTAGACAGTTCTCCTGATTGACTTGAATGTACTTCATCAATTATGACTGCAAAGTTTTTATGACCTAATGAAGAAATCTCACTCGATATATAGGGGAAAGACTGTATTGTTACCACAATAATATCTTTTCCTTTCTCTAAATAATCCCGCAGATCATTTGAATTTAATTTGTCCTCATTAAATACTCCTGATGTTGAGCAAAGAGATTTTATAGTATTTCTAAGTTGACTATCAAGTACTTTCCTATCAGAAACTACAATTATTGAATCAAAGAGTCTTTTCGTATCATTAGAATTTCTATAAAAAGAGGTAAGCATATGGGATAACCATCCAATTGAATAGGACTTACCTGAACCAGTTGTATGTTGGACAAGATAATTTTTGCCTACACCATCTGCTTTGATTTTTGCTTGGAAACTGCGTATTAGATTTAACTGGTGATATCTTGGGAATATGAGGTACTCTTTTTCTACTGTTTCAACTCTCTCAGTTTTCTCATTAAAGAAATATTCTTTTGGTTTTGAGATATGAATAAAATTTTCTACTATATCTAATACTGAGTCTGGTAATAAAACCTCTTCCCATAGATATTTTGTTCGATAACCTTTATCCACATCAGGATTTGTAAGTCCTTTATTAAAAGGGAAGAAAATAGTTTTATCCTTAGATAACTTTGTTGTCATTGAAATATAATTGTTATCAACACAAAAGTGAACAATACATCTTTTAAATTGCAAAAGAGTCTCTTTCGGGTCCCTATCATTTCTATATTGTTTTTCGGAATTTTTATAATTTTGACCTGTATATTGATTTTTTAATTCCATAGTTATTAGTGGTATTCCATTAAGGAAAAGAACCATATCTATTGAATTTTGATTCTTTGTTGAATAATGCAGTTGTCTTATTAAGGTGAATTTATTCTCTTTAAAAAGTCTTAAATGATCTGGATTTAAATCACTATTTGGTTGAAAATAGCAAAGATCTAAATATTGCCCTCTGTCTTTAATTTTATTTTTTAAAACATCAACAATCCCTCTTGAAGAAATCTCTGTAGATATTCTTTGTAAAATTTTTTCTTCAGTTTTAGATCCATAAATATCTGATAATTTTTCAAATTTTTCTGGTTGAGTATTCCTTAGAAAACTAAGTAAATCATTATTTATAAGACATAACTTTCGATCATATTCTTCATCTTTCTTTGATTTATAACCAGCAAATATCAAATTATCTTCAATATACTTTTCAAATTTTTTTTCATTTGGTACGAGAGAACTCATCTTAAAAAACTAATCTTATTTTTCCTGTAACTAATGATCCTACAAGTGATCTTTTTTGTTCAATTAAGAGTTCTATCTTCTTTTGATAAAAACTAGTTAAGTTATTATAGTATTCAATTTTTTTGTCTAGTAAATCAACAATATATTCTTGCTCATCTAAAGGGGGTAATGGGATTTTAGAGGACATATACTCATTAATTTTTAAATTAGGATAAGTAGTAGAAGAAACCATTCTTAATACTCTTTGTTTCGTGATATTTGAACTTAAAAAATAAAATAGAAATTTTGGATTTACTATATTTTTATCGCTTTGAATACGCATCAAGAAATTCCCAAAAGCAAAGAGATTATCATCCTCAATATATCCACATTTACCTGAAACAACATTATCTGCAGATCCAGAAGATTTGACTATTACTATATCCCCTTTTTTACAAATATATTTTGGAAATTCTTCTTCAAAGATATATCTTGTTTCCATATTCTCAATATCAAAAGAACCTTGAGAAGAAATATTTTTCGTGGTTGCAACTTTTACAGGCACATATTTTTTAAAGTAATTATCTTGATCTTCTCCCCATATTCCAGAATTATCTTTTTTACATAAATATTTTATGGGGTAGAAACTCCAATGTGATGGCAAAGTATCTAATATTTCATCTTTATTTTTTTTCATAGGAACATTCAAATTAATACCTTTCGAAATTAATTCTGTTATTTCCTTTAGTTTAAGTTCATAAACAATATCTATTATTTTCCTAAATTCACAAATTAATTGATCCAATTCAGGAACAATTCCATCAAGTTTCTTTGAAATAATCTTTTGTTCATTTAGCGAAGGTAAGGGAAGAAAAAAGTTACTAAATTCTTTAGCAGGAAGTCTCCATCGCCCATAATGTGCGACACCCTTTCCATAACCATAAAAAATTTTTGAAAAATAACAATATTGAAATAAGTAAAGGAAAAAACTTGGATAAACTTCATTACTAATAGTTTTAAAAACCCTATAATCAGGACTTGTAACACCATTAAATTTAGAAATATCTATAAATCCAGTAAGAAGATCCATATGATTCATTAAAAAATCACCTTCTTTTACTATTTGATACTTGGAATAATCCATTGATAGTTGACCATCTCCAGATTCAACATCTTTAATTCTTGCGCCGCCTTGTGTTATGGAGATGACATCATGTCCAAGTTCACCTGAAATTATCTTTTTAATACAAAAAAGAAATCTCATTTTTTTCTGACCCCAGTCTGAAGGAATTGAATCTAACCACTCTCCTTTAAACTTTTTATTACTTGAAGAGAGTTTTGTTTTCATTTAATTTTTTCTGAAATTTTGGATATATTTTCATCTAAAGCAAGCAAATCTCTCTTTATTTCCTCAATACTTCTCATTGCTTTAAATTCATAAAAGTATTTTGTAAAATTTATTTCATAACCGACTTTATCTTTACTTCTATCTAACCAAGCATTATCAGTAAATGGCGCAACTTCATCTTTAAAATAATCATCTATGTTTCTTGAAAAAGGAATCCACTCATTACTTCTTTTTTCTTTATCTGCTTTCATGATTCCTTTTTTATTTTTAATAATTTCGCCATCTATTATCGTTGGTTGTTCTACAACCACTCTTGTATATCCGAAGTAAGAATTTGGTAAGATTTTGCAATATTCAGACTCATTATTTTCAAAATATATTTTAAATAAATCTTTTGCTTGTTCATCACTTATAAATCTAGATTTATCACCAAGATTTTTTTTCAAAGGTTTAGCAAAAGATGTCCCATTAATAAGTTGAACTTTGCCTTTCCTTTCTTCTGATTTCTTGTTTGTTAATATCCAAATATAGGTAGTTATCGCAGTATTAAAAAACATCCTATCTGGAAGAGAAACTATACATTCAACTAAATCGCTTTCAATTATCCATTTTCTTATTTCTGATTCACCACTACCAGCATCACCAGTAAAGAGAGGGGATCCGTTTAAGATAATTCCAATTCGAGAACCTCTTGGATGCATTTTAGAAATAAGATGCTGAAGGAAAAGCATTTGTCCGTCTTTTACAGTTGGTGTCCCTGCAAAAAATCTTCCATTTGGATCCTTAGACTCATCTAATACAAATTTTTTTTCAGATTTCCAACTAACTCCATAAGGCGGATTAGTGATCATATAATCAAACTTTTGGTTTGGGTATTTATCTTTAGATAGAGATGAGTGAGGTCCATAAATATTTTCTGGATTTTCATTCATCATCAAGAAATCTGACTTACAAATTGCATATGTCTCATCATTAAGTTCTTGTCCGAACAAATCCATTTTTAAATTGGAATTAATATTTTTATGTACCCATTCTTTTCCTATCGTTAACATTCCTCCAGTGCCACAACAAGGGTCAAAAACTGATCTAATTTTCCCTTCCCCAGATAATGATTCTGAATCTAATCCAAAAACAAATTGAACTAGAAGATTAACCACATCTCTTGGAGTAAAATGTTCTCCACTTGTCTCATTAGACATTTCAGAAAACTGTCTCAAAACTTCTTCGTAAACAGAACCCATCTGATGATTATCAATATTGCTTGGACTTAGATCAATCTCAGTAAATTTAGAAGTTAATTCGTATAATCTATTTTCTTTGTTAAGTTTTTGAAGAATTGGGTCAATTTTAAAATTTTCAATTATGTCAAGAACATTATCTGAATAACCTTGTATATAGTTGTTGAAGTTAAGCAAAATATTATTAGGATCACTTTTTAACCTTGATAAATCAAATTTAGAAATATTGTAAAAAGGTAGTTTAATTTTATCAAGGATGACCCCAGAAGGGTCCTCTAGTTTATCTTTATACTTCTCATATAGATCTATAGCAAAATCTTTCTTTGACTCTAATACGCAATCTAATCTCCTCATAACAACGAAAGGAAGAATTACTCCTCCGTATTCAGACCTTTTGAATAAATCTCTTAGGACATCATCAGCAGAAGAAATTATTATTGAAGATAAAGCAGAGGTTGATAGCAAATTTATAGTTTTTTAATAAAGTTACATCAATGATTAAATAAGGTCTACCTTTTCTTAAAAAACAAAAAAATTTTCAAATTTAATTATTGTGTAACTTATCAACTTAAATTTTCGTGTGGGTTTCGTGTGTGTTTTGGTAATATAATCCTTATAAACCTCGTCACTCTGTGTCAGGACTGGTCACTCTAACCTGATTCTTTGGACACCCCCTCCGTTCTAAAAAAAAGTAACTTTAAATATCCCAAATTAAATAAACGCCCTTTTGGTAACCTCTTGTTATGATTATCTTATTTGTACTATGAGTAAAGGATTCGCAACAGATAATTTAATATCCAAAAAATCGAATAAGAAAGTTGTTTCGAATGAAACTCAAGGAAGATTAATATCTTGGGCTCCTTGGCCACCTGCAAGTTTTCAAAAAAGATATCCTGCTTTCCCTTTTGTTCTTACAATATTGATTATAGTAATCGGACAATGGTACCTCTCTCTACTCAGATAACATGAAACTGGTTTTCTTAATTAAATTAAGATGAATTAAGCCTGAGAATTTATTTTGTTTTTTTCAATTTTATTATTAGCCCATTTTCAAGCGTCAATCATACCAATATTATTAGGTATTAGATCGATCAATAAATTCAAACATATAGAAAAAAAAAGATTGATACCTTTCGGTTTTATTTTTTTAGGATTAGCATCGATTTCTGAGATGATTGATCATACCCAAACATCTTGGATTTATGTAGATCATTCCTCTTTATTCAATTGGTTTTTTTATTCTTTCCTATCTTTAGGCTTAACATTTTTATCAATATCAGTTATAAAAAATAAATTTATTCAAACAACTAACTTTTGCATTTCTTTATGTTCAATAATCTCATATTTTTTATTTAATAAATCTATTGCTCTTCTTTTTCAAGTAATAATAAGTATCTTTCTCATAATAAATTGGCAAAGATTTTTTAAAGATTGGCTTTTTATCCTTTACCCAATATTTGGTATTTTTTTTACTACTTTCTTTGGAACAAAGCTCTCAATAAGTGGCGATCAATTTTGGCATGTATTAATAGGCCCATCTGGAACAATTAGCGTTCTTACCTTTTATTTAGTTTTAAAGAGATCTGGCAACAAATTTACTTAAAATTCTAATGAAAATATTTGTACTTAAAAGTTTTATAGTGTGCTTAGTCACAATAATCTCTCCTATTGAAATTTTAGCTGATACGGCACTTGATGTTTATATGAATGATTTTTATTCTAAATCAAATGAAGCAAGCCAGATCCTTCAAGAAATCGAAGATACTTTGAAAGAGGGATCAAGAAAAAATGTATGCTCTAGGCAAAGGGAGGCTGCAAGATTAGGCCTACTAGCTAATAAATCATTAATTAAAGCCTTTGAAATAGAGGGAACTAATCCACCAATTCAAGCAATAAAGGCAAGTCAACAAAGATGGGAATCAATTATGAATGATTGCTGATGAAAGTAAGTAAATTTATAAATCTTTTTAAATTTGCAATCTTACAGATTTACTAATTAAAGGTAATTCAGGTTCAACTCCAAAAATACATTGAAAAATCGAATAAATAAAAATACATAGTGTAAATATAAAAATAATTGAGCCTAATTCAACTATGGGGAATATTTTCAAGAGATATGAAATTATTATCAAAGCAATATCAATAAGTAATGCTTGACATGCGTTATATCTAACGAAATAAGGAACTTTTGGATTTCTTGCTAATCCAGCAAACAAAATTATAAATAATAAAAAATTACCAAAAGGCAAAGATTTTTCAATTATTGCTATTGGGAAAGTAAGAAATAATAGTATTTTTAAAAAAGAATATTTATAAAACAAATAATATCCAAAAGGTATTGATGCCTTTAACGGCAATGTATACAAAAATATTGATGTTAGTCTCTGAAATATCTGATTCAATATAATGTTGAAATTTAGTATCTATATTTTAACCTAATTTTTCTGAACTTAATTAAGGATTATGTTAGAAAATATCATCTTTTGCAGATGGTTATTAAATATTAGATAATTAATCAAGGTTCATAATTCAAAATGCGCTTCCTTCATACAATGTTGAGAGTTGGAGATTTAGATAAATCAATTGATTTCTACGTCAATAGATTAGGAATGAATTTATTAAGAAAAAAGGATTACCCACATGGAAAGTTTACTTTGGCATTTGTTGGTTATGGTTCGGAAGAAGAAAACACAGTAATTGAATTAACTTATAACTGGGACAAAAAGTCTGAAGACTATGAGCTTGGAGATAAATATGGTCATATAGCAATTGGAGTAAAAAATATTCATCTTATTTGCCAAGGATTAGAAAATAATGGTTGTAAAATAACAACCAAACCCAAAACAATGAAAAATAGTAATACTGTCTTAGCTTTTGTTGAGGATCCTGATGGATATAAAATTGAACTTATTGAAAGAGATTAAAATTCGAGAGCTTTAATTAATTAAACAAAGTTAAAAAAGATTGAATCCTTTAATATATCGTTTCCAATTAATTGGAAAAAATACCAATAAAATCGTCTTGGATAGATTCTTCAGTTTCAATGGCTGTAAAAGATTATTTCTAAGATGAGGAATTCTTAAAAATTAAATTTAAATATATATAATCTATATTAAATCCATTTAGAATAGGTAGACAATCTAAATAGATTTATATATTATAAAATTATCGTATAAAGCTTATGGCTAATAATTGGTCAAAAATAAGGGATGAATGGCTTGATAGAACCGCCGTTGCTAAAGATGATGCTAAATGGGCATTAGAAGCTTTAATTAATTCTGAAGAAGAGTTATTTGAAATAGAGCAAAAAATAAAGAATAAAGAAGACGCTATAAGCCAAGTAAAATTTTTGAAGAAAAAGGTTAAAGAAACTATTTCCTCTAAAGAAATTAGTCTCGATGACATTGCATTAAGTACTTCAAACTCAAACAAAGTACAAATCTCAGTACCATCAAATCTTACTTATCTTTTGAAAGTTTGGGCAGCAGCAGAAGGAAGAGATCTATCAAGTGTTGCTTTTCAATGTTTAGAAACTGGTATAAGGGAAATGAAAAGCAAAGGTTCAATACCTTCAGTTGCAATAAATAGATATGACTCAGCCTGTCAAAAGAGGATCGCACTAGCAGAAGTAAACAATCTATTAGAGAAATACGAAATAGCTCAGAATGAAATCAAATAATTATGAATAACAGAAAAATCATAAAAGGATACAAAACATTAATATCATCAAGGTTTAATATAGATACTTCTATAAATAAATTCAAAGATGGAATAATTTATACTCTTTATTCTGATAAATTAGATTCACTTAAATTTGGTTTTGCTGAAAATGATAAGGTTCTAGAAAAAAAATTGTCAAGTGAACCATTGATATTATTGGATATGAAAAAAGGCAACAAGAAAGATCTATTTTTATTAACAACCACTCTTAAAGAACTTGGTATCAAATACTCAGACAATTTTTATTTCAAATACTCAAATTCTTTAATGAGACATTTATCTACTTTAGGTTGGCCTATTGGAAGATCACTTTATAAACAAAGAAAGATTAAAAAAGAACTTGTATGTGCATAAATTTAAATGTAATCGCACTCTAAAGTTTCTCTTGTCTCTCTATTTGTGATTGGATTAGTTCCAGTGGCACTTTCACAAAATTTCCTAACAATATCTTTTGGCAAAAAAACATTTGTGAAGTCTGCACCTTGTATTTTTACATTTTCAAACTGTGTACTATAAGCAAAAGAATCCTCCAAGTTAGTATTTGATAAATCTGTTCCATCTAGAACAGCTGAGTCTAAAGTAACTTCTCTTAAGTTGGAGTTACTTAAATTAGTATCTTTCAATTTTGCTCCATAAAGAGTCGCATTTTGGAGCTCACAACCTGATAAATTTGCGTCTTGTAAATCAGTTAAATAAAAAGTTGCTCCTTTTAAATCAGATCCAGAAAAATCAGCTCCTACCAAAGATTGTTTACCATAATCCAAAGCAGCGAAGCTTCTAGAAGGGAAGGTTAAAAAAATTATTAAAAAAGTTAAAATTATAAATCTCATTGTTTGAGTAGTATTTCAATAAATTCTAACTTCTTAAGCTTAAATCTAAAAATTAATTATTTACTGAATGCTATATTTATTGAAATAGCAAATCACGAACTAGGTTTTGGATATAAGTCCTTATGATGCAATTGTTGTTGGTTCTGGAGCTACAGGAGGAATAGCAGCACTTACATTAGCAGAAAAGGGCATAAAAGTTTTAGTTATAGAAGCAGGGCCTCAAGTTAAAAGGCATGAAGCTAGTAATTATGAGCCTAAAAGTACATTAAAAAGACTATCAGGAGTTTTAACAAAAAAACATGCGAATCAATGCCAACATCCTGGTTATTGGAAAAATAATCCTGACTTATATTCGAATGAATTCAAGTATCCTTATGACGCCCCCCCTCAAAAGCCATTTTTTTGGACCCAAGGTAAACAATATGGGGGGAGATCATTAACGTGGGGAGGTATAACATTAAGACTTTCCTCAGACGATTTTCATCCGGCTAAAAAAGACGGATTCGGTCCAAATTGGCCTATTTCATACGAAGAACTTTCCCCTCACTATGATTTTATTGAAAATTTTTGTGGAATTTATGGCCGAAAAGATGATATCCAGGAAGTTCCGAACGGTAAATATATTGGTGAAATTCCCCTTACAGAAAGCGAAAATGTTTTTGGCAGCAAAGTAAAATCAAAATTAAACTATCCATTTATCCAATCAAGAGGATTTGACCGTAATTCATCAGTAAAAGAAAAAAAATGGCCCAAGTCTTCTAGCGTAGGGAGCTCTTTAAAAAAAGCTTTAGATACTGGAAATGTACAAATAATCTCTAATTACCTAGTTGAGTCTTTTGAGATTAACAAGACAACAGAGCTTGCCTCAAGACTAACTATTGTAAACCTAAAAAATGGAGAAAAAGAAGTATTGGATTGCGATTTAATTCTTCTTTGCGCATCAACAATTTCAACACTGAGAATACTACTGAATTCAGAATATAAATCAAATTCCTCAGGTTTTAAAGATAATTCTGGGAAATTAGGTAAATGCCTTATGGATCATATATCTATCTGTAGATTTTTTTCAGTCCCAAAAACAAAAAACTCAGGAAAACAATTAGATAATCCTCTCGATCTTTCTGGAGCAGGCAGCTTCTTTATTCCATTCGGTTCAAATTTACCAAAAATTGACGACATAAATTTCCATAGAGGCTATGGAATCTGGGGAGCAATTGATCGATTAGGGATACCTAAATTTTTGCAAAAAGACAGAAACACATCTATTGGCTTTCTTATCGCCCATGGCGAAGTCCTTCCTAGAGAGAAAAACTCAGTTTCTCTCTCAAGAAAAACAGATGAATGGGGTATCCCAATTCCCTACATTGAATTTGAATGGAGCGAAAACGAATTAAATATGGCTAAACATATGGAAAGCACGATACGAAAATCAATCGCTGCTGCAAATGGAAAAATAAAAAATATTACTGAACTAATTAATATCCCATTAGGGAGTTTATTTACAAAAAATTTGATCGCACTTTCAGATAGTCCTCCTCCTCCTGGATATTACATTCATGAAGTAGGGGGAGCAGCAATGGGGGCAAATGAAGAAAATAGCGTGGTTGATAAATTTAATAGATTATGGAGATGTAAGAATGTACTGGTACTAGATGGAGCATGCTGGCCCACATCATCTTGGCAGAGCCCCACATTGACAATGATGGCCTTGAGTAGAAGAGCCTGTTTAAATATTAAAAAGACTTAGAAGGTGTAAATAATTGATTTAAATAAATTTCTGAGACAGAATTATCTGTACATCCGTTTTGGACGAGAAAAGTAGCTAATGCTGAATTTATAAGCTTATATTGATCCCAAGTTGGGTTACTTAATACGAAATCTTTCATAGTGTTATAAAGAGTTTCTGAAAGCTCTGTTTCTAAAGAGACTTTATTCGAAGAGCATTCGACAAGTTTCTTATCAGTTAAATTTGATTGGCTGATTTGATCCATAAATTTATATTTTTCTTCATAACCATAATGATATTTTTTTCAAGAAAAATCAAAAAATATATGCTGAAAAACTTTTCCAATTATCAAATGAGACTCATGTTATAAGTATATTTTCAAAAAACTTACTTTTTATATAAGGAAATTGAATAGATCTTAAAGAAAAGTCAACAATAATGTTGAAGTCCTGTTTTTTTTGAAAAATACTGCCATTTCTAATCCCGTGTGGATTTGGACGTGGAAAACAACCTGCAAATTGTGGAAAATCTAGCTCGTAATACTTTCACGATTTTATATAAAGAATACTTATATATACTGAGTCTATTAAGACTAAGTCGAGAAAGAGACAGGTGATTCATTGATTTTCAACGGATTTTCTTAAGATTTAGTCTTTATTAGGCAAGCGAAGCGTGACAGGTCCTAAAGGGTGTTTTGAATTTGGATAAATACTATGGTGATGGTGATGGTGATTATGTTCATGTTGATGAGCCTCTACATGTTCATGTTCTAAGTAATCACCTCCTCCTGAGTATGCTTTTTCTTGATTATGAGTTGGGATTTGATTTTGTACTTCACAAGCACCATTACATTCAGGATCACATAAATCGCAGCTGATTCCCAAGCCCTCTACATGGTCATGATGACTTTCTTGTACCATTCCAACTTCTTTTTCAAAGCCAAATAAATTTGATCTATATTTACAAGTTGAGCAATTCATAAAATTATTACCTTCGTTATTAAGAATCTCTTCAATCCTTTCTACAAAAGTGTCAACCACATAAGACTGTGACGAAAGATATTTTGCATGTATAAATGAAACATTTGGATTATTAATCGCAACTAAATCACTTTGCCTTTTTATTCTCGTAACAAGAACACCTGAGAAAAGGAAATAAGGGAAAACAATTATATTTTTATAACCAAGTCTCACAACATTTTTCAAGCCAGGTTCAACAAGAGGGAAAGTTACTCCAGAAAAAACTGTTTCCCCCCATCCTAAACCAATACCTTCTACGATCATTCTAGTAATTTTTGAAACATTGGAATTCGCATCTGGGTCAGAAGAGCCTCTACCCACAACAACTAATAATGATTCTTCAGGTTTGAGATTATTATTTTGTTTAAATACATCTTTTACTCTTTCACAAGCTGCACTAATCATTAAATTATTAATGCCTAATTCTCTTCCATAAATTATTTCAATTCCTGTTTTACTTGAGTAATTCATAAGCAGGCTAGGTATATCATTTTTTACATGGCCCGCAGCGAAAAGCATTGCAGGTATTGCAATTACTTTTTTTATAGAAAGATCTTTTAACTTGTCTAAAGCATCAACAAGTGAAGGTTTAGCAAATTCCAAGAACCCATATTCAACTAAAAAGTTTGGATATCTTTTTTGGATGAACTTAGTTAATTCTTGAAATTCAGTAATGGCTAGTTTATTTCTACTCCCGTGTCCACAGATAAGTATCGCGACTTGATTATTTAACTTCGAATCCAAATTATCCAAATTACAATTATTACTTATACCATAATAGTAAAGAACGATATCATGTAGTGAAAAATAATAACTTGCTTGAAGTTCCTAATATTAACTCAAAGGATGCAAAATTAAAGAAATTAATTTATGACGTGGATGATTCCTTATTTAATGAGAAAAACTAT
>CACGPQ010000020.1 GCA_902574955.1 uncultured Synechococcaceae cyanobacterium | reverse complement strand
CCAGCACCTCTTTGCCTTCCTACTGCATCGATTTCATCAATAAAAATTAAACAAGGACTATTTTCTTTAGCTCTTTTGAAAAGGTCTCTTACTCTACTAGCACCAACTCCAACAAACATCTCTACAAATTCTGAACCTGATAAGGAGAAAAATGGCACACCAGCTTCTCCTGCGATTGCTTTAGCTAAAAGTGTTTTACCAGTGCCTGGAGGGCCAACTAACAACACACCCTTCGGAATTCTTGCCCCTACAGAAGTAAATTTTTCTGGTTTTTTTAGAAAAGTAACCACTTCTTGCAGATCCTGTTTAGCTTCATTAACACCTGCAACATCATCGAAAATCACACCTGTTTCGGCTTCCATTGCAAATCTTGCCTTTGTTTTTCCAAATTGCATTGCTTGGCCCGGACCTCCAGGCATACCATTTGAACGTCTGGCTAATAATATTAGACCTCCAATTAAAATAGCTGGGAAAAGTAAATTACCCAAAATTCCTAAAGCAGGTGGAGCGGATCTAACCGGATGTACATCAAAGCTGATCCCTTCATTTTTTAAGATATTGATAAGCTCTGGTGTTAAGCCTGGAAGATCTACTCGCAATCTTTGAACTTTATTATCTAAATCTGAATCTACTGTCTCAATAACAGCATTTCTTCCACCTTCAAAAATATCAACAGATGTAACCCTTCCTGAATTAATGTAATCTAAAAATCTGCCGTAACTAACTCTTGCTACTGCAGAATTTCTTGGAGCAACAGTAGTTCCATTTGATTTGAGAGAATCAACATTGCTAGAAGATAAAAATTGGTAGGATAGCACTATTACTAAAAGTATAGGTAAAGCCCATAAAATTAATGTTTTAAATTTCTGATTCATTAATTTGTAAGAAGTTAATTATTGGATTCTAAACTGAATCAGTGCATTTCGTTGATATTTTCTCTAACTTTATGGTTATATTACTCTTTAATGTATTCTATTTTATTAATGAAATTTGAGATTAAAGATAAGGTGAAGTTGATTGCGCCAGTATCTTATTTGAAGACTTCAGATAATATGCCTATGTTAAGACCACCTGATCTAGTAGCAATTGATGAAATTGGAGAAATCTTATCAATCAAATCTCCAGATACTGTTGAAGTAAAGTTTAGAAGAGGTTCGTTTTTAATAGATATTGATAAGATTGAGAAAAACTAACTTAAAAATTTTTCTTCCACCTTGTAGAAATTTCTAAACAAATTTTTTTATTGCCAGAAATACTCAGAAAAGGTTTTGATAAATACTTATTAGTTAATTTAAGAATATCTAAAGACGATATTTCATCTATTTGTGAATTTAAATCTTGCTCGGAATTTGGAGTTATACCATAACTAATTAATTGTATCTTTTGGTGTAAAATTTCATCTAGTGATTGATTTCCCAAAAGGAAAGAACCTTTGAGTTTTTCTTTAGCTAAAGATATTTCAGCATCAATCAAGGGATTTGAAAGTAAATCTTTCCATAATGATGATAAAAGTTCAAAGGCCAAAACTGCTTTTTTATTTGATACTGATAAATAAACTAAAAATGGGGCATTGCCACTCCTTACAGGATAATGGACACCTAAATCGTAAGTGATGCCATTTTTTTCTCTAAAAAGTTTAAATAAAGCAGCGCTCATTCCGTAAGATAAATGTGACTCTAAAACCTTAAGAGGTAAATATTCATTACCTCTACGAGAGCAAGTTTGGTTCCCCATCATTATTATTGTTTGATTTGAATCATTGTTATTAAAATCAAATCTGTTGATAGAACTTAAATGATGATTGATAGGGTTTGATTTTTCTTTAAGGATTTCATCCCCCATTAATCCTATACTTACCCCATTTATTTCTGAATTATTTGAAATTAAATACTTTTCTCTACCTTTGAAATTTTTAAACTCACGCAAAATATCTTTATGGTTAATCTTTGAAACATCATTTGCGTTCCCATATGTGTCAAAGGCATAAGGATGATTTGAGTAAACAATTTTTCTCCATTTTTCAAAACACATACTAAATGGATTCTCTTTATTTTTTTTTATAAAATCAATTGAGGATTTTTTTACTTTTTGAAATTCAATTTCCGAGAGATTTGGTTTATTAATTATTAAATCTAATATGGGAAATAATTGACTGAAATGTTCATTAAGGGATTTAATGCTAATCAAAATACCATCTTCAAATACTTCTTGATTTAATTCTGCTCCATGGGACTCAATATACTCAGAAAGAGTGAAATTATTAAAACCTTCACATCCTCTTGTAAGTAATGAACTAAGGATCTTATTTATACCTTTTTTGCTAGTACTATCCATATCACTTCCCCCTTTTATCCAAATTGAAGCAATTGAAAAATTTCTTTTTTTATTTTTTAAAAAATATCTTTTTAACATTTACTAGAGGATGCAATTAAAGTAAATTTATTTCCACAGATGTATTCTGTAATCTCTTTGAAATTATCTAAGTCATTCCAATATTGTAAATGACTTTCTAAATTATTGATTGAAGATTTTCTACCCCATAGAAGTTCATTCCCAAAGAATGAAGAAAGCTGTGTGGAGGTCTCTAAATTAAAAATATAATTACTTTTCACAATATTTACTGCTTTATTTATTTCATCTAAAGTTAAGGCTTTAAAATTTGAGATTTCATCTATAGTTTTGTTTATCTGCTTTTCTACTAAGTGAAGATCTTTTTCTTCACAACTTGCCTCAACTATAAATAATCCTCCTAATTCTCCAGTGTTTACATCTACATATACTGATTCAACAAGATTACTATCTTCTCTTAAAATTTTTACTAACCTACTGTTTCTTCCTACAGATAGAATTGATGCTAATATCTCAAGCCCTATAATATTTTTTTGATCATTGAGGTTTGGGATAAACCAGGCCATAAATATTCTTGAAAATTCTAAATTATCAAACTTAATTGACTCTCTACCATTCCTAATTTTTAAAGAAGGTTTATTTATCTTGTGATTAAATAAATTTGAATCTTTATCAATTTGATTTTTATTTATCTCAGATAGATCACTTTTTTCAAAAATTTTATAAATATTCTCAGAGAGATTACCAGCAATTGCAATACAAATTTTTTCGGTAGTATAATGATTGCTATGAAATTTCTCAAGGTCATTTATCTCCAATTTTTTTATACTCTGTTCTGTTCCCAGAATTGAATTTGCGTAATTAGGACTTAGCCAAACCCTTTTCAAAAAGTAATTAAATAATCTTTCTTCAGGCTGATCATTTTGTTGTTTTATTTCATCAATAACCACGCCTTTTTCTTTTATAAATTCATCAGGATTGAAATTTGGAGAAACGACAATATTTGTCAAAAGAGTAAGTGATTCTCTAAAGTTATTTGGTGGAACAAGTACGTGGTAATGTACATCATCGTAACCTGTTGAAGCGTTGCTTAATCCGCCTAGTGATTCAATTCTATGGTCAAATTCACCTGGCATTATTTTGTTAGATCCTTTAAAAATCATATGCTCCAGAAAATGAGCAGTTCCGTTTTTATCAACCTCCTCAAATGAAGAACCTGCTTTGCACCAAATATCAATGCTTATAAGTGGTAATTCTTTATTATCCACAAACACACATTTAGTTTTGCTTGAATGGGTATAGTAGTAAACATCTCCTACATTCATTTAAAACCTCTCTTTAATCTCTATTTTGGTACTTTTTAGCCTTGTTGTCTGAATCTTTAAATAAAACAAAATTAACAGACCCTCTTATTTTGGAATTGTTGCAAAATATTAGAGAACATAGATCCATGCTTGAAAATCTTAAGAGTATAGAAGTCGATCCAAATCTTACTAATATAGTATCCAATGAAATTGGTAGAGAGCTATATATAGAAAATGAATTTCATAAAGCAAAAGGATTTAGGAAGTTACATATTGAAGTTGCAGAATTTTCTAAGAATCTTAAGATTTTACACTGCGTTTTTTTCCCCGATCCAAGGTTTGATATCCCAATTTTTGGGATGGATTTGGTAAAAATAAATGAAATTGTTTCTGCCGCAATTGTTGATTTATCGCCTGCATCTCAAAATCAAGGTTTTAAATACGAAAAATCTCTTTCTGAAGTAGATAAAAGTTCTTTCACTTCATTGAGAGAAATTCCTAAATGGGGGGAAATTTTTTCTAAGAATGTTTTTTTTGCTTCTTTAAAAAGTAAATCTGAAAAAAATGATTTTTGTAGAGTTGTTAATCAATACCTATCTATTTTGATCAAATTAACTAAAGAAGCTAAACCTGAATTTAAGAAGGAAATTATTCAAGAGAGAAAAGCTTATCAAAAAAATTATTGTGAGCAACAAAAGAAAAATGAGAAGACTAGCATGGTTTTATTGAAGTATTTTGATGAAACATGGGTCAATAATTACATAAAAACAGTACTCTTTGATTATTAATGAAATTCAAAAAATTTAAAAATTTATTCATTTATTTATTATTTACATCATTAACCCTTGGGATGATTTCCTGTTCTAGCAATAATAAATCTAGTTCAAAATTGAAAGAGGAAATTAATGAGGATTTTATCCCGCCTATTACAGCTGTTGCCGCACTTGGTCAACTTTCTCCTTCGGGTGAAATTAGGCAATTGGCAGCTCCTATAAGTCAGTTTGGCTCGTCCCCTAGAATTGTCGCAATTTTAGTAAATGAAGGAGATTTTGTTAAAAAAGGTGATATTCTCGCAATTTTTGAAAATGGAGAAAAGTTAATTTCGGATCTTGAAAGAAATGAAAATCTTATAAAAACTATTAATGATGAAATTGCCCTAAAGAAGGATCAAATTCAGAGGTATGAGCAAGCTTTGAGCAAAGATGCATATTCTTTTGTGGCGTTTTCTCAGAGAAAAGATGAATTATTAAAGTTGCAAAAACAGAAAATAAACCTTATCGGAGATCAAAAAAATATCAAGATAGATCTATTCAATTCAAAACTAAGGAGTCCAATTGATGGTTTTATACTTGGAATTAATACTAGAGTTGGTGAGAGGCCTAAAAATGAAGGGATTTTGGAGATTGGTTCTAATCAAAAAATGGAAGCTTTGATAGAGGTTTACGAATCTGATATCGATAGAGTCTTTATCTCGCAGAATGTTGAATTAAGTAGTGAGAACGGCGGTTTCCAAAAAAATCTTAAAGGAAAGGTAATTAGGATAAGTCCTCAGGTAAAACAAAGAAAAGTTTTATCGACTGATCCAACAGGAGATGCTGATTCGAGAATTATTGAGGTGCTGGTAAAACTAGATCAAGATTCTATAGATATCGTGCAGAACTATGCAGGAATGAAAGTGATAGCAAAATTTATTCCCCAATGAGTTTTTCTTTCTTAAAATTCAGAAAAATACCACTAGCTTGGTTGTTATTAACTAGGCAACCATTAAGACTCGCAGTTGCAATAGCTGGAATTAGTTTTGCAGGAATTTTGATGTTCATGCAATTAGGTTTCAGAGATGGTTTATTTGATACGAGTGTAACTATTCATAAACTTTTAGATACTGATCTTGTTTTGATAAGTCCCAGATCAAAAAGTTCTATAAGTATGAGTGGATTCCCAAAAAGAAGGTTAATTCAAACTCTTGCAATAGAAGATGTTGAAAAAACAGCTCCTGTCAATCTAAATTATTTACTTTGGAGAAATCCCGAAAACCTCAAAACCAGATCAATTCTTGCATTAGGTTTTAATCCCTCCGATTCACTTCTTTTAGATGATGGATTCTCAAAGAAAGCTTACAAATTGAGAAATCCATCAAGGGTTCTTTTTGACAAACTTTCTAGGCCTGAATTTGGACCAATTGAAGAATGGTTTTTATCTGAGAAAAAAGTTGAGACTGAGGTAGCGGGGAAAAGAGTAATTGTTGAAGGTCTTGTGGAGTTGGGACCATCTTTTGGTGCAGATGGAAATTTGATTACTAGCCGAGAAACCTTTTTGAGACTTTTTCCTGCAAATCCTCCTGGAAGTATAGAAATTGGTTTGGTAAAGCTTAAAAAAGGATCTGATCCTGAATTTATTTCGAGAATATTGAATAAGTCACTCCCCAATGATGTACGTGTTCTTACAAAAAAACAATTTATAGAATTTGAGAAGAATTATTGGAAAAATAGTACTGCAATAGGTTTTATATTTAGTTTGGGAGCTTTGATGGGGTTCGTTGTTGGATGTGTAGTCGTTTATCAAATTCTTTATAGTGACGTTACAGACCACCTTCCAGAGTATGCTACCTTATTGGCGATGGGTTATAGACTTAAGTCCCTTTTTTTCGTAGTTGCTAGAGAGGGGTTTTTGTTGGCATTGTTTGGTTATTTACCTGCTTATTTCTCTGGTCAAATACTTTACTCAGTAATAAGAAGTTCCACTAAACTTCCAATAATAATGAATGCAGAGAAAACGATTTTAATTTTTGTATTAGTTTTAGTAATGTGTATGGGCTCCGCTGCAATTGCGATGCGTAAATTAGTTGACGCGGATCCTGCTGAAATTTTTTAACAATTAAGTATAAATGGTTAAAGCTAATAAATTAAAAAATAATGTTAAAAACTCTAAAACAGTCTTGATAAATAATTTGAGTCATTTTTATGGTAAAAATGAAAATAAAAAAAAGGTTCTTAATGACGTTAATTTAAATATTGATAAAGGAGAGTTGGTACTTTTAAGAGGACCTTCTGGATGCGGTAAAACGACTCTTTTAACCTTGATTGGTGCCTTGAGAACCTGTCAAAGCGGTGATTTAACTGTATTAAATAATCAATTAAATGGAGCATCAAGGAAAACGCGTCAGATTCTTAGGAGAAGTATTGGCATGATTTTTCAAGGTCATAATCTTCTAAGATGTTTAACAGCAGAACAAAATGTTCAGATGGGGGCCGATTTAATAAAAGATTTAACATATTTGCAAAGACGTGAAATAGCGCGGAATTGGTTGTCCGCAGTAGGATTAGAAGAGCATCATAAAAAGTTGCCAAATGACTTATCTGGTGGGCAGAAACAGAGAGTGGCAATTGCTCGAGCTTTATCTGCTAACCCAAAACTTTTACTAGCTGATGAGCCCACTTCTGCTTTAGATAGCGTCACAGGAAGAGAAATAGTAACCCTTTTAAGAAAACTAACAAAAGAGCAAAATTGTTCTGTACTTATGGTGACGCATGATCCAAGAATTTCTGATATGGCAGATAGGATATTAAATATGGAAGATGGTAAAATATATAGTACCCATAGTGAGCTAATATAATTAAAAGTTAAAAATTTCATGTCTAAGAGAAGGAATCTAAAAAAAGAAAAGCAGGAACGTAATAGAGCGTATGCTAGAAAATTCAAAAAAAGGAAATTAAGAACTGATGGGAGACCCGATGGTGGAAACGTTACTGGTACAGCAAATAACGGCGGGGCGGCTGATTAAGGAATATCTTTTATTTTTATCTTTTTGGAGTCCAATCTATTATGCATATTTAAGGCGGGAACATGAATGTAAGTATTGTTATACCGACTTACAATAGATTACCTATATTGGAGAAATGTCTCTTTGCGCTTGAGAATCAAAAATTAAATAAAAATATCAGTAATTATGAAGTAATAGTAGTTGATGATGGATCAACTGATGGAACCAGCTCATGGATAAATAATAATAAAGCTAATCTTCCACACGTGATTCTATTTGAACAAGAACATGGGGGTCCTGCACTGGGAAGAAATCTTGGGGTAATTAAATCAAAATATGAAATTATTATATTTATTGATAGTGATCTTATTGTTTTAGATGATTTTATAAACTGCCACGTAGAAAAATTACTTACCTCTTGGAGAAAAAATGACAAAAAATGTTTTACTTATGGTGCGGTGGTAAATACATCTAATTTTCTTAATCCTCAGAGTGAAAAACATAAAATAATGGACAATTCTTTTGCTTATTTCGCCACTGGGAATGTTGCGATATCAAAAGAATTGATTTTGAGCGTTGGCTTATTTGATACTTCTTTTAGTCTCTATGGTTGGGAGGATTTAGAACTTGGAGAAAGATTAAAAAAAATTGGGACCAAATTAATTAAATGTCCAAATGCAGTAGGTTTTCATTGGCATCCACCATTTAATTGCGAACAAATAGATTCATTAATAGCTCAAGAAAAAGAAAGGGCAAAAATGGCTTTAGTGTTTTATAAGAAACACCCAAATATAAGGGTCAGATTTATGATTCAATTAACTCCTCTGCATAATTTACTTTGGAAAATTCTTTGTATGGGAGGATTAATCAGTGTTGATAGAATTCTTCCTTTATTAAGATTTCTAGTAAATATAAGAAGAAATAGACTTGCACTTGAGATTCTAAGGATTCCTCTGAATATGATTTACATTAAACAGTTAACCAAATCAAGTTAAAAAACTTTTAGAAATACACATCACTTGCTAGAATTGTTGAAATTAAATCCACACATCTGACAGTTTCGGGTGATTTATTTATATAAATTCCCCGTCAGATGGAGGCTAACCCGAAACCCTTTTTAAATTATGGCTGTTGTATCACTATCTGAAATGATGGAAGCTGGTGCTCATTTTGGGCATCAAACTAGACGTTGGAATCCAAAGATGTCCAAGTATATATATTGTGCTAGAAATGGAGTCCATATCATTGATCTTGTAAAAACAGCATTATGTATGAACAATGCATATAAATGGACGAGAAACGCAGCAAAAAGTGGTAAACGTTTTCTATTTGTCGGTACGAAAAAACAAGCATCAGATGTAGTAGCTCAGGAAGCTACTAGATGCGGAGCTGCTTATGTAAATCAAAGATGGCTTGGAGGGATGTTGACTAATTGGACAACAATGAAGGCTAGGATTGAAAGATTAAAGGATTTAGAAAGAATGGAAAGTAGTGGTTCAATAGCGATGAGACCTAAAAAAGAAGCTGCAGTTTTAAGGAGAGAACTGGAAAGATTACAAAAATACTTAGGCGGACTTAAGGGCATGAGAAGATTACCAGATGTAGTTGTATTGGTCGATCAGAGAAGAGAATCTAATGCAGTACTAGAAGCTAAAAAACTAGATATCTCACTTGTATCAATGTTAGATACAAACTGCGATCCGGATTTGTGTGAAGTTCCTATTCCGTGTAACGATGATGCCGTTAGATCTGTACAACTTGTTTTAGGAAGACTTGCAGATGCCATAAATGAGGGTAGAAAGGGCTCTAATGCCGAAAGAAAAAATTAAATTTCAATTTAAAACTTACTAATTACTATTTTTATTACTTCAAATGGGAAACATTACAGCAAAACTTGTAAAAGATCTTAGAGACAAAACTGGTGCAGGAATGATGGACTGCAAAAAAGCACTTAACGAAACTGACGGAAATGTCGATAAAGCTTTGGAATGGTTAAGAAAGAAAGGCATAGCAAGTGCTGAAAAGAAATCAGGAAGAGTTGCGGCTGAAGGGTCAATTGGTAGTTATATACATACAGGATCAAGAGTGGGAGTTTTACTAGAGTTGAATTGTGAAACTGATTTCGTTGCTAGAGGTGATATATTCCAATCTCTGTTGAAGGATGTCTCAATGCAGGTAGCAGCCTGCCCAAATGTTGAATATGTCTCAATTGATGAAATACCAGAAGATGTTGTGGAAAAAGAAAAGCAGATTGAAATGGGGAGGGATGATTTGTCAGGAAAACCAGAACAAATTAAAGAAAGAATAGTTGAAGGGAGAATAGCGAAAAGACTTAATGAGCTAGTTTTGCTTTCACAACCTTATATTAAAGATAGTTCTCTAACTGTTGAGGATCTTGTTAAACAAGCAGCTGCAAAAATTGGGGAAAATATCAAAGTAAGACGCTTTACAAGATACACATTGGGTGAAGGTATCGAAAAAAATGAGATGGACTTCGCTGAAGAGGTTGCATCAATGAAATCAAAATAGTAACTATAATAATTTGAATAATTTCGCAGATATAGAAAAAATTAATTCTCAATTAGAGAGAGCAGATTTGCAAAAAAACATACTAATTCGCAATATCTATAGGGAATATGAACTTTATCTTAATCTAGTCAGAGATATACTTTATATCTCTGTAGAAAAAGGGCTCAACGAATTATATAATTACTTATCAATTAAAGATAACTTCATAAATGCGAATGACTTTTTTTGTCTATTTGAAAAAAAAATTAGTAAACTTATTCACTCCAATTTGCCATTATTAACAATAGAACAATTAAAAATAAATGATATTGAAAAAAACATAAAAAACGAAATTCATTTTAATAGTTTAGGAAGTTCAACAAAAACAAAGAATAACCAGAAAGAAGAATTTCAGTTTAAAGATGTTTTTCAATTTGATGAATCTATTCAGTTTGAAATTAATGAAGATATTTCAAATACTTATGGATATTATCAAGCTGAAAATCATAATAAATTCGTGTCACTTGATCTAGATAATTATGATCATAAAAATTGTTTATCTTACAACGATATTATTGAAAATATAGGAGTAGAAAAACAATTTATTTCCTTACTTCTTGAATTAATAGAGGAAGAAAGGGTTGAAAAACAAAGATGTTCAGAAAAAGACAATAAGAATCAAACCTATGATTCAGCTCGATATCATAATACAAAAATTTTCCATTTTATAGACAAGTCATTGGAAAAATTACTATTGAATCTGTCCTACAAGATTAACCAAGAATTATTTCAGGCCAATCTAATAAAAAAGATTATATCTAAAGATTCCTTTGAGTATTTAATGGGCAAAAAATTGATGATAAAACATCCACATCCTTTTGTTATTAATTTCGAATTCAATTTAAATCAATCATTATTGAAAGTAGATAATACTCCCAATATTATTTTCTTTAATATATCTACTGTTGAGTTAGAGTTTAAAAATTTAAATCTTTCTATTCAAAGGAACAAAATAAATGAGCTAAAAAATCAATTTCAGCGTTTGATTAAAAAAGAGACATATTGGAGGCAAAAAGAAATAACTTTGAATAAAATACATTTGAAAAAATAATTTTTTTTCAAATGTGACTATTAGCGGGAATAATAATAAATTAATTAAAGATTGGATAAGACCTCTCCAAAAGTCTCTTACTATTGAAACTGAAAACAAATTTATTAATACTTTAGGAAGAGAAAAATACTTTAATGATTATTTGCATGAATCATTGCAAAAACTAGATAATCTAAATATCTCAGAAGAATATTTAAAGATATTTTATGAATTTTCTAAAAAATATAAAGAATATAACAAATTAGATGAAAATCAAAGAAAAAGGTTAATTATAGATACAAGAAAAAATCTTTATAAACTAGGTAAAACTTTAGAAATCGAAAGTTCTAATAATATTTCTAATAATGTTTTTTTGAATAAACCTGATTCAAGTTTATCTTTTGATTCAGATATTTCATTAATAAAAAATGTAGGAAAAGTTTATAAAAATAAGCTTAATGAATTAGGGATTTTTCATATAAAAGATCTAATTAATTATTTTCCACGAACATATCTAGACTATACGAATAGAGTTAAGATAATAAATTTAAAACCAGATAATTTATACACGTGCATCGCAAACGTTAAAAGATTTTATATTCATAAGAGTAAAAAGAATAGTAATTTATCAATAATGAATATTGTAGTTTCTGATGAAACGTCTTCAATAAAGGTTACAAAATTTTTTTTAGGCAGAAGATTTAGATCTTTCTCCTTCTTCACATCTCAAAAATCTTTGTATACTCCTGGATCTAAATTAGCAATTTCCGGCAAGGTTAAATTGACAGAGTATGGCAAAACTTTTGTAGATCCGCAGATTGAAATTCTTAAGGATAACAATGATAATTTTAATTTCTCAGGCAAAATATTACCCTTGTATTCATTAGGTGAAGCATTATCAAATATGAGTTTTATAAAACTTTTGAAAAAGGTACTAATTTATGCAAAGCAATATCCAGAAATTTTAAATAAACAGCAACTTGATTCATTATCTTTATTATCAAAAGGAGAGTCGTTGATTAATATTCATTTTCCACCAACTCAACAGGCACTTATTGAGTCAAAAAAACGTTTGGTTTTTGATGAGTTGTTCCTACTGCAAATAAAGTTTCTACTTAGAAAAAGAAAGACTAACAAAAATGTAATTTCCCAACAATTACCTCAAAAGAAGTCTTTATTAAAAGAATTTTTAAATACTTTTCCTTTTGAATTAACAAAATCTCAAGAAAATGTTTTAGATGAAATTAAGAAAGATTTATCTAATCCAGTACCAATGTCTAGATTGCTTCAGGGAGATGTGGGAAGCGGTAAAACCATAATTGCAATAGCGTCTCTTTTAATTGTTATTGAAAAAAACCAGCAAGGTGCATTTATGGTCCCAACTGAGGTATTGGCAGAACAACATTATAAAAATTTATTAAAATATTTGAACCCCCTTTTAGTTTCTGTTGAACTACTTACTGGGAATACTCCTCAAAAAAAGAGAAAAGAAATCCTCTATAATTTGAACAATGGATTAGTTGATATACTCGTAGGTACTCATGCATTATTTGAGGATAAAGTCATCTTTAATGAATTAGGGATGGTCGTAATTGATGAACAACATAGATTTGGAGTTACTCAAAGAAATAGATTACTAAATAAAGGAGAAAATACTAACTTGTTATCAATGACAGCAACACCAATTCCAAGAACTCTTGCGCTTTCCATTTATGGTGATTTAGATGTGAGTCAAATTACAGAACTCCCTCCTGGGAGAGTACCTATAACTACAAAAATAATTTCAGAAGATGATTTAACTAACTTGTTTAAAATTGTTGAAGATGAGATCAATAAAGGAAAGCAAGCTTATGTGATTTTGCCACTTATAGAAGATTCAGAAAAAATGAATTTAAGCTCCGCAAAGAAAACATTCAAACATTTATCAGAAGAGATCTTTTTTAACAAAAAAGTTGGATTATTACATGGCAAGTTAAGTTCACAAGAAAAAAATGAAGTGATTAATTCTTTTTTAAAGAATGAAATTAATTTATTGGTTTCAACCACTGTAATTGAGGTTGGCATTGATGTGCCTAATGCCACAATTATGATTATTTATAATTCGGACAGATTTGGATTGTCCCAGCTTCACCAATTAAGGGGGAGAGTTGGTAGAGGATCAACTAAATCTTTTTGTTATCTGGTAACCTCCGATAAAAATGGATTAGAAAATAAACGACTTTGTGTTTTGCAAAAATCTAATGATGGCTTTTATATTGCTGAAAAAGACTTGGAGCTTAGAGGACCAGGCCAGATTTTAGGATATAGACAATCCGGATTGCCTGATTTTGTACTAGACAATTTACCTAACAATAAATTTCTTATTGATAAGGCTCGTGAAGAGGCTATTAAGATTGTTAGTGATGATCCTGATTTAAAAGAAAATATTGTTTTAAGGAATATACTAATTGATAATTCTGATAATAAATTTATTCATGATTTCTTGAATTGAAAACTATCATTGTAATTTTTTATAAATATGCCACTATAAATCAATTGCAAATTTTAATTGAAAATTTGGAATAAAATACCAATTAAAGATAATGGAGATAAATTAATAGCTATACCTAGCTTCTTAAATTTTTTAGATCCCCACCCTTACTTTCACTTAGGAGCACCTTACAAAGATAAAAATTCTATTTGGAAATTAAGAGAGGAGGTCGTAAGTAGATTAGTAAAAGTAAATGATTATTTAATTTCAAAGAGTAGTTTTAACCTTTTAATTTATGACAGTTGGCGACCTTTAGAAGTCCAAGAATTTATGTTTAAAAGAGCATTTTTATTAGAGTGTGAAAAATCTGATATTGATATTTCTTTTGAAAATATAAAATCTTATCCATCAATTCTAAGAAAAGTTGAAAAATTTTGGGCATATCCTTCTTATGACACTAATTGTCCTCCCCCTCATTCAACTGGTGGTGCATTGGATGTTTGTTTGTCAGATAAAGACGGAAACCTTGTTGAAATGGGAAGCATGGTTGATCAAATGGATGAGACCTCAAATCCTTATTTTTATGCAAACATAAAGAATGAAGAAGCAATTATTTGGAATAGTAGAAGAAATTTATTAAGGGAAATTATGACTAAATTCGGATTTGCTCAACATCCTAACGAATGGTGGCATTTTAGTTATGGTGATCAATTATGGGCTTGGAAAAATAAAAAAGCAAATGCCCTATATGGAAAAATTTAAATTCTATTGATTTTTATTTAGTAAATTCAGTAAATAATTTTCATCTTGAGAATTTATAAAATCTCCGAAATCCAAATCTAAATTATTCTTCCAATTATCAAATAATGGTTGAAGAGTTTTTTCTAAATCGTTAAGTTCCATTCTTTGTAAGAATGGTTTAGCTAGCCTTTGAAGATTTTTACTTCCCCCCAACCATAATTGGTATTTGTTTTGCCCACTTCCAACAAGTGCTAATTCGGCCATATAAGGCCTGGTACATCCATTCGGACATCCTGTCATTCTGAATAATATTGTCTTTTGTATTTTTAGATCTAGTAGTAAATTTTCAATCCTTTTTAATACATCAGGTAATATTCTTTCAGCTTCAGTCATCGCAAGACCACAAAGTGGTAATGCAGGACAAGCCAAGGCATGTCTTTGAATTTCATTAATGTTTTCTAAATTTTCGTATCCAATTTTGGATAGAGATTTTTGAATTTTACCCTTGTTTTTATTGGCGATATTACAAAGTAAAATATCTTGATTAGGTGTGAGTCTTAAATCTAAATTATATT
>CACGPQ010000019.1 GCA_902574955.1 uncultured Synechococcaceae cyanobacterium | reverse complement strand
ATAATACAAGAGTTTGATGTTATTTGTGATTGCTCGGATAACTTTGGCACAAGATATTTAATAAATGATTCATGCCTGATATTAAATAAACCCCTGGTCTTTGGAAGTGTACAAGGCTTTGAAGGCCAAGTTAGTGTTTTTAATTTATATCAAAATAGTCCTAATTTAAGAGACTTACTTCCAGAATCACCTTCAAACAATACTGCCCCTAGTTGTGCAGAATTCGGAGTTGTAGGAGTTTCAACAGGTTTAATAGGTATTCTCCAGGTTAATGAAATTATCAAAATCATTTTGAAAAAAGGTGAAATTTTAGATGGTAAGATTGTAATTTTTGATCTATTGAATATGAATATGAAAAAATTAAATCTAAAAAGTGATCAGTTAAATAAACGAATAAAAAATCTGTCGCAGTTTGAGGGCTTTTATAATAGTGATGAATATTGTGAGAAAAATAATACAATCAACAGTATTAATGCTAATGACTTTAATAGTTTATACCAAACAAACCCTGACAAAATTCTTTTAATTGATGTTAGAGAAAATGAAGAATTTTCTAGTTCTGCAATAGAGGGATCTATATCAATTCCTTTAAGTTATTTGAACCAAGAATCTGACTTGAAATTTATTCAAAAAGAAAGTTTAGGTAAAGAGGTTTTTACTATATGTAAATCCGGGAAACGCTCTGAAAAAGCATCTAGAATCCTATCTAAATTCAAAATTCAGTCAAGGTCTATTGAAGGCGGCATTGAGAAGGTAAAAAAATATTATGAAATGAATAATTTTAAAAATATTTAGTAATCCACACCTCTTTTCAAATCAACTCCAACATTTGCATAATGCTTATGACAGACCATTTCAGAGTAGACATCAGCAAGTCCAAAGTACGAAGGTTCATTTTTACACCTCCCAGTAATAACGACTTCTGTATTTGCTGGTTTTTTTAAGAGCGTTTGATGTATTGATTCCACAGGTAGCAGCTCTAAATCAACAGTTGGATTCAATTCATCTAAAATGATTGTTTTGTACAAACCAGACAAAATAGCAGCTTTAGCAATTTCCCAGGCTCTCTCAGCCTCAACATAATCAATTGGTTGTTGTTGGCCTCTCCATACGATGGCATCTCTGCCTGAACGTAAATGATCTACTAGATGGGGGTAACTCTCTCTCAAAGCTTCTATGGCAGCATCTTCGGTATAGCCATTCCCACCTTTTAACCACTGTAATATTAAAACTCTATGACTTTTATCTTGAGATATTCCTTTACCGATAGCTTGAAGAGCCTTACCAAGTGCACTTGTAGATTTACCCTTTCCTTCACCTGTATAAATCTCAATTCCTCCACCAGAACTACTTTGTCTGGTTAATGTTGATAAGTCTCCTGTCAAACGTGGTCTCATTTCTGAATGGAGTTGAGATATTCTTACCAAAGAGGGAGGTGCAGCTCTTCCGGTAATAATTATTTCTAATCCATCTGGTCGATTTTGAAGAGAGTCAACTACTTCATTGATATCAAGCATTCCTAAATCAAGAACTGGGTTCAACTCATCTAGTACAACTACAGAATACAGAGAACTAGCAATTGCTCCTTTAGCAATATTCCAACCTCTCTCAGCCTCACCAACATCAAACTTTGTTACTTGATCAGCAGTGAAGAATTCAGATCTTCCTGTCCTAACATGGTCAATTAAATGCGGAAAGCCTCTTTGCAAAGCCTCTATAGCTGAATCCTCGTCATATGGCCTTTCAGGACCTTTTAAAAATCTAAGAAGTAAAACTCTTGACTGTCTTTTTTCGCATATTCCTAATCCTATTGTCCTGAGAACTACTCCCAAAGCAGCCTGACTTTTTCCTTTACCCTCTCCATCATAAATATGCAATTGACCTTTTGATCTCTCTTGACTGTCATTTGCAGTGACAATTCCAATTCCTCTATTTCTAATCGTATTCGCCAATTGAACAAAATTAATAATTTTAATCTAATATATAAATAAGGATATTATTAAAGATTTAATAATAAATTCAACCTATTCATATGTAATTTGAATTTTAAAGTAATTAACATGTTCAATCAACTAGAAATTCTTTCTGATGAACAAAGTGAAAAGCTTTATACAATTAGAAGATACATTAAGAATCTTGAAGGTGCTTGTATTGCTTATTCGGGAGGAGTTGACAGTACATTAGTAGCATCATTAGCATTCGAGCAATTAGGTAGCAAAGCAATTGCAATAACTGGAATTTCTCCTGCATTAGCCAATACTCTCCGCAAAGAAGCAAGAAGTCAAGCAAAATGGATTGGAGTAAAGCATGTAGAAATTAAAACATCAGAATTAGACCAATCAAGTTACAATAAAAACCCTAAGGACAGGTGCTTTGCATGCAAAAAAGAGCTCCACAAACATACAACCTACCTTTCAAAAAAACTTAATTACAAGATTGTTTTGGATGGAGTCAATTTTGATGATCTCAAAGATTACAGACCAGGTATTCAAGCCTCAAAACAAGCAGGAGTAATCTCTCCTCTTGCAAAATTTAAATTCTCAAAACAAGATATTAGAGATATATCAAGAGCATTAGGCTTTCCTTGGTGGGATAAACCTGCGCAACCTTGCTTATCATCAAGATTTCCATATGGCCATGAAATAACTAGTGAGAGGCTGAAAATGGTTGAGAAAGCAGAAGAATACCTTAAAGAAGGTGGCTTATCGGAAGTTAGAGTTCGATGCCAAGGTTCAACTGCAAGAATAGAGATTCCAAAAGATGAATTAAAACATTTTTTTAACAAATACAATTTTAGTGAGTTAGTTCAATATTTTTCTAATTTAGGATTTAATTGCACAAGCTTAGATCTTGAAGGACTAATAAGCGGAAAATTAAATAGGTAATATACTAAACAGCCGTTCTGATCTGTTTAGGTACTGCCGAAGGTGGATTTCTCTCAATAATACGTAAAGAATGTTCTTTAGCCCTCAAAGATTCAATTAAATATTGACTAGCTAGTTCAGGCATCATATTGTGACCACACGTAAAAATATCGACTGCAGAATAATTTGATTCAGGCCAAGTATGTATTGAAATATGCGATTCTGCCAGCAATGCAATTGCGGTAACCCCCTGAGGCTCAAATTTATTACTTATCAAATTTAGAACTGTTGCATTTGCCAATTTAGAAGCTCTGTTTAAAATACACCGCAAAAAGGATTCGTCATTTAATCTTTCGCAATCGCATCTATAAAGATCTAACAAAAAATGTTTACTTTGGTTAATTTTTTCTTTCTCATCACAAAACGAACTTAAAATTTGACTTTTTTTGTGGATTTCCATTGAAGAAATTTATATGAATTTAAGATTAGCTGAAATCATGCCTTTTTGAAATTATAAGTGAATCATTTGAGACGAGCCTAAGAAAGACTGATTAAATTGATCTAAATGTGTCGCACTTATAAAACATTGACTATCTTTGCCAACAGAGTTTAATAACAAATTTTGCCTGGTTAAATCTAATTCCGCCAAGACATCATCCAATATAAGTATTGGAGGGACATTTAATGTTTTGGTTAATAAATCTAGTTCCGCCATCTTTAAAGCCAAGACAAAAGTCCTTTGCTGTCCTGATGAACCATATTTTCTAACTGAAACATTATTTATCAGAAATTCAAAATCATCGCGATGAGGGCCAAAATTACATTTACCAGTCAATGCCTCTATTGAACGCTGATTTAAGAGTTGTTCTGCTATTTTTTTACTAATAACTTCTTCTTCTTCTTCTTCTAGACTTATATTTTGTATCCCCGAAAGATAATTTATGTCTATTTGCTCTTTAGATTTACTTAAATGATTATGCCAATATTGAACATATGGTTTTATTTTTAATAAAGCTCTTCTTCTGCGTCTAAAAATTCTTGTACTTATTATTGACATTTGAATATCAAAACTTTCAACTATATCTATGGATTGAGTTTTTAAGAAACTTTCCGAACGCCAAAAATGACTTCTTTGTTTTAAAAGCCTGTTAAATCTACTTATTAGGTCTAAATATACTGGTTCAAGCTGAGATACGACTTTATCAATCCATGTTCTTCGATAACTTGGTTCACTTCTAACAATATCTATATCATTAGAACAGAAACATACACTCCGAATATAATTCTTTATTTCACTCTGTTTTTTCAAGAGTGATTCATTGATATAAATTCTTTTAGGGCCTTTTCGGAATAAATTTAACTGTAAATCGTCTTTAAAATTTATCTGTCCTATGACTGCAGCCATATCACTGTTATTCTCAATTAAATCTTTATCGCTTAATGCTCTATTAGATTTTAATTGACTTAAAAATTCAACCGATTCAAGTAAATTTGACTTGCCAATACCGTTACAGCCAAGAACAATTGCTCTTTGCTCTTTTAAATCAATTTCAAAACTTTTATAGTTCCGAAAATTTTTAATTTTTAATTTATTTAAAAAAATTTTTTTTGTGCGTTCATTAAATAAATTAGCTAAGTTTAAAATATTTAGATTTTCTTTAAAGAAATTGAAAAATTAAAGGGCATGTAGCTCAGTTGGATAGAGCATCAGATTCCGGTTCTGAGAGTCGGGGGTTCGAATCCCTCCATGCTCGTTGCATGAATCTTAAAGTTTATATCCCATTACTCTTATTCCATTTGGATCTAATATGAATCCATTTTCCTCTAAACTTAGAAACGAAGATACTGGAGCTTGTACAGAAATACTGCATCCAGGCATTTCTCTATTTATTTTCTCAAGAGTTACTTGAAGCAATATTGAATAATAAAGTTGCTGATTATTACCTGGCGATGCACTTAAATTCCACAAGTTGGCATTCAATCCCTTGTCGGAAGTAACCCTTACAAATCCATATAATTTATTTTTTAATTCACTCTGTATGGTAAAAAAGAAATTACTTTTCTGAATAGCCTCAGAGAGAGGTTTTATTGGAAATGTCTCACAACCACAATTCGCTAAAAGTTTGTTAACTTCTTTAGCTAATGGGATTTGCGAAGAGTTAACAAAATAACCTTCTGGAAGAGTAAGTTTTTTTTTAGAAAAATATTGCAATTATCAACCTGTATTTCTCATGCCAGCTGCTATCCCATTAATAGTTAAAAGTGCCCCTCTTAATAATTCACTTCTACTGTAAGCTCTTCTAGATTCATCTTTATCAACAATAAATTCACTTATTGGAGGTTGTCGTGTCTGGTCTCTTAATCTTCTTAGAAGTGAAACCTGCAAAAAACCCAATGGGATGATTGTCTTATTTCTCAAGCTTACTGATGATTTCAAGTCCCTATCAGATTCGAGGAGCTTATTTTTTCCCGTAATTTCAAGTATTAAAGATTTTGTAAGATTATATTCTTTAGAAATTACTTCAAAAATATTATCAAAAGAATCTTTATTTTCCTTACTGCCAAGAGTATCAACATAATATCTAGCAACTTCCAAATCCACCTTAGATAATGTCATTTCTACTTTAGATATAAGCATCCTGAAAAATGGCCACCTTTGATGTAAAACTCTTAATAATTCAATTTGTTTTGGATCTGAATTTAATTCAAATGACAATGCAGTGCCTACTCCAAACCAACTTGGCAAAAGAAATCTACTTTGTGTCCAACCAAATACCCATGGAATAGCTCTTAAACTTGACAAATCTTTTGCACCTTTTTTTCTTCTAGCAGGCCTACTAGATATCTGTAATTTACTTATTTCTTCTATTGGAGTGACCTCTTGAAAGAAATTTAACAAATCAGGATTCTCATGCACTAATTTTCTATAGTGAGACCTTGATGTTTCTGCCAACCTAGACATTAATTGATTCCATTCTGGAGTAGCGTCAAGTCTATTATTTACCAAACTATTTTGGATTACCGCCGTAGTGACAGTCTCAAGATTATACAAAGCTAGTTCGGGAAGACTATATTTAGAAGCTAAAACTTCACCCTGTTCTGTTATTTTTATTCTTCCTTTCAAAGTACCGCTTGGTTGGGCCAATATTGCCTGATAGGCTGGTCCTCCTCCTCTCCCCACAGAACCACCTCTTCCATGAAAGAGTCTTAGCGAGATATTATGTCTACTTGAAAGATTTTGAAGAGCTATTTGGGCTCTATGAATTTCCCAATTACTAGAAACAAACCCCGAATCTTTATTGCTATCAGAGTATCCAAGCATTAATTCTTGGAGAGGTTTAAAAGATTCTCCCACTTTTGGCAATAAAGATTTATAGAAATCTAATTTAAACAACTTTTCCATTACTTCTGGAGCTCTTTTAAGGTCTTCTACAGTTTCAAAAAGAGGAACAACTAATAATGTTGACTTTTGCGAATTTTGATCAATAAGTCCCATTTCTTTTGCCAGTAAGAGAACTTCAAGCAAATCAGATGCACTATGACTCATCGAAATTACATAAGAATGACAGATGCGACTGCCAAATTCATGCTGTAGTCTCTTAACCATTTTAAAAACTGAATAGGTTTCTTCTGTAGTTTTTGTCCAGTTAACTTCAGATGGAATTAGAGGCCTTTTTGTATTTAATTCCGCTATAAGCCATTTAATTTTCTCTTCCTCAGACATTTGGTCATACTGCACAGATAAATCAAGATAATTTGTAAGCTCTTGTATAGCGTCACTATGCCTTGTGCTCTCTTGACGAATATCTAAACTTGCTAAAGAAAATCCAAAAATATGAACCTGAGTAAGTAAGGTATTTACAGACTCGCAAGTTAAATCTGTACTAATCAGGCTATTTTTAATTAATTCGAGATCATAAGTAAATTCATTGACTGACTTGTAATATAAGTTTTCAACTTTATCTAGATTTTTGTTATCAATTTCTCCCTCTAAGTCAAATTTCCACCCATTTTCAGATAATAAATTATTTCTTTCTTGTGTTAACCTTAATTTCTCTAAAATATAACTTAATTTCAATCTGTAAGGTTCTGATCTATACCTTGTAGCCCTAGATTCATAGATTTCTGGAAACTTAACCCTATCCGTTTCGAGTGACTCCAATAAAGAAGAACTGACTTGACTCCATTGCATCGATACACTTAATTGATCTCGAAGATTAGATGTCGCAATAATATATCTTTCCAACATCAACTGCCTTTGGTAGCAGGCAGTTCTCCATGTTATCTCAGGAGTGACCGATGGATTACCGTCCCTATCGGAGCCTACCCAAGAACCGAAGTTACAAAAAGATTCTGAGGGCAACTGAACATCTGGATAATTTTCGGTGAGTGCTTCAGCAATCCTGGTCCTTAATTGAGGCATCGCATTAAATAAAACTTGCTGAAAATAATGCAAAGAATAATCTACTTCATCTAAAACTGATGGTTTAAATTGATGCAATTCATCTGTTCTCCACCAAAGTCTTACTTCCTCTTTTAATTGGGTTTTTAGAGAATTTTTTTCTTCTTTTGTTAGAAATTTCTCAATCTGTAATTTTTTTAACAAATTTGCTACTCTTGTTTGCTTATGTCTAATCGTATGTCTTACTATCTCAGTCGGATGAGCAGTAAAGACTAAACGGATATCCATTTCCTGCAATAACTCTTCTAATTTCCCTGGTGGTACATTTAATGTCCTCAACCTATAAAATAATTCTCTAAAAGTTACCGGAGCATTTTGTCTAGCCAATGGCGGAGCAAAAGGATCAAGATTGTCAGGAGATTTTTTAACATCCTTATTGGTAAAGCTTTGTATATATCTATCTTCTTCAACTCTTTGTTCCAAAATATTTACGAGTTGAAAATACAATGAAAACGCCCTTGCAGCTGCAATGGATTCTGCTAAATCCATAGAATTTACAATATCAACTATTTCATTTTTTAAAGTTTTTGAACTATCGCCATCAATTTGTTTTGAATAACTTAATTCTTTAAGCTGTATCAATCTCTCTGCTTGATCATCTGGACATTCTTCTCTGAGCACAGATTCCCATAAATCTTCTATTAAAAGACGATTTTTATCAAGCGGATCATTGTTACTTATCAGATCCACGTTATTATTTTTTATCTGTCGAAAAGATTCCATATAATCATTATGTCACAAGTGAAAATGTTCAGATCAAATATTTATTTAAATAATCAAACATTTTCGTCTTCACTCCTAATCATATCTTCTATAGAAATTTTCATTATTTGCTCTATAGAAAGACCTTTTTCATATTGCTTAATCCATTTCATAGATTGATTGCCTTCTTCAAGGACTTTATAGATAGGATTCAAAAGATGTTTCATCCCAAAATTTTCTGCTGTATATGACAAATCTGATAATAAGTTTTGAATCCAATCTCTACAAATAACTTTTTTGCCATCTTGCCAGTGAATTAACTCTGAATTAAGACTATCTTTAGCAGCATTTATTTCATTTTGATCACATATTTCTGATAATTCATCCATAGTAAAAATACTGGCATACAGAGGATCTAAGGCATTTATATTTTCGAAAAGATTTAAAATTCTTAGTTCTATCATGGCCGTTATCCCTAAAAGCAAATTAATATCGTGAACATAATCACAAATTCTTAATTCCAAACGATCAAGAATTAAAGGTCTCTGGGGACCATTTGGTCTAATTGAAGACCAAAAATGCCTAATATTTTGCATGTTTTTATTAGATATATTTTCCTCTATCCAATCGATATAAGAATTATGATTTACAAAAAAAGGAACCCTACATGGTGTTTTAGGAAACTGGATCCATCTCTGTGAATGATTATCCGTAATTTTATTATTTAAAAAAGGTGAACTAGCGCTTAAGGATAGATATAGAGCAGCTTCAGTTCTTATAAGTCTAATAGCTGTAAAAAGCTTATCTAAATCATCTATTCCTATGTTTATATGGACACTTGAAGTCGCAATAGATATTCCATAATTGTCTTGGATAAATTGATGATAAAGATTGTCAACATCAGATCTTTGAAATTGAATATCATGTTTAAAACAAAGAGTGGATGAAGGAATGATTGTTAAATTTTTTGTATTTAACCACTTTCTTAACTTTTTTCTTGGAGTTATTAATTTCTCGAATAACAAATTGTAATCTTTTCCAGGTGTTGTTATGTATTCAACATTTCTGTTATCTGGCTCTTTAACAAAATCAGAAAATTTTTTCTCAATATCAGCTGAAACACCTATATGAGAATCAAAAGAACCTGTAAAAAGTTCCACCTCAAAACCTTTGTAAAGATTATTTTTATTCATTTATTAATCCAAACAGGCTAATGCTTTTAATATCCCTTTTGCTTTATTTATCGTCTCTTGATATTCATTTTCAGCCAAAGAATCAGCAACTATTCCAGCTCCTGCCTGCACTGAAACTTTATATTTCCCATCTCTTGAAGGTTTAACAATCATAGTTCTTATCGTAATTGCCGTATTTAGTGCACCATTAACATCAATAGATCCGTAAACACCAGCATAAGGTCCTCTAGCATCTTTTTCAAAATCTTTAATTAATTGCATAGCTCTTATTTTTGGTGCACCAGTTACTGTCCCTGCAGGAAAAGATGCTTTTAGCAAATCCCATACATCAGCATTATTTTTTAAGATCCCCTCAACTTCACTAACTATATGCATAACATGTGAATATTTCTCAATAACCATTAAATCCTTGACCTTGACAGTACCAATTTCACAAACTCTTCCAAGATCATTTCTTCCTAGATCAATTAGCATTACATGCTCAGCTATCTCTTTTGGATCTTTTAATAAATCCTTTTCTAATTCCAAGTCTTGTTGATTATCAATACCTCTAGGTCTTGTTCCAGCTATTGGTCTTAACCTTGCGACAATCTGACTATTTTTATTTTTTTCAGCTTTAACCATTACTTCAGGACTTGAACCTATCAGATACCATGAGCCAAAATCAAAAAATGACATGTATGGAGATGGATTAACCATCCTCAAACTTCTATATAAATTAAAGGGATCATTGTTGACTTGAGTTTGGAATCTCTGACTTATGACTATTTGGAAGATATCTCCTTTTGTTATGTATTCTTTTGCAGAGAGCACTGCATCCTCAAAATCTTTTTTCTTCCAATTACTTTCTAAATCTAAATTCAGATTCTCCTTTTCATTCCAATCTAAATACTCATTATCTTTAAGAGGGATTCTCATTAAATTTCTAGTTTTCTGAATTTTAGAAATTGAATTAAGATACAATTCTTCAATCGAGGACTCTTTCGAAGAAGTTGTATCTGCATAAACCACTGCAGTAATACATCTTTTTATTTGATCAAAAACAACTAACTGATCAAAAAACATCCAAGAACCATAAGGAATATTGTGTTCTTGTATTTTATTTATTGGAACGCTTGGTTCTATTTGATTTATTAATTCATAACCCCAAGAGCCATATAACTGTCCAATTGATGGCAAGTCATCAAGCATGGTCGACTTATATGCATTTGTCCAACTTCTTAAAATATCGAATGGATCACCCTTATGTGTTTCCTTTTTGCCATTATTAAAAGTTTTAACTATTTCTTCTCCATAACAAACCGCTTCCCAAAGAGGTTTAGTAGCAATAATACTCCACCTACCCAAACTTTCTCCACCTTCAACAGATTCAAGAAAAACACCATGGGAATCTTTTGAGGATAATTTCAACCAAGTCGACAATGGAGTCTCTAAATCTGCTGGCCAAGTTTGAGTAATAGGTATAAAATTTTTACCTTCTTTGTAAGCCTTTAAAAAAGTATCTTTCTTTGAGCTGATCATACTAATAATGTCAACCCAAATTATAATTATTTTCTTCTTTTATATCAACTTTAAGGAAGTTAATCAAAAGTATTCTTAGTTGTAAATTTCAAACCCGCTGGATTAGGATTCTCACCTATTCTTCTAGGATTATGACCAACTTTCTCTCTTCCCTCATTTACTTTTTCAGGGAAAACACCATCTTTTGGATGTAAAAATTCAATATCTCCACCTGGGAAAATTCGGTAGATTTTAAAATCTTCAATTCTTGGTTTAAAGGCTCTTAATTGTGTCCCTAATGCGAGGCATTGTTCTTTTCTTGCAAAGTACATTAAATTATCACCTTCATGCATAATTGCCGCTCCACCAGTAGGCAATTCAAATGCTTGTTCCTTTGAACTTTTCCATACAATTGCATATTTTTCTTCAGTCTCTGCTGAGTTTAATAAACCCCCAGTACTTCCTATATGCTTTGGAAATTGACCAACTAAAGTTTCAGTCATCCTAAATTTTGAGTTATTTCTAATAAGAAATTAGCATTCATATTTTGCAAAATTCGAAATTGATAGGAAATTTTCTACATTATTTAATATATGGAAAACTTGTTTCTAATTTTATTTTGAATCTGAAATCGGAAAAAATACTGTCAAACCAGTATCACGCCTTTGTGTGACATGCCCGCCTAAACTAGCTAACAACTTTTGAGTGGCATTTTGACTAAGTTGTAAACTTCCGGTTTGAGGATTCCAATTTAAAACAGGACCAATATCAGAACCGTTATCTTTTTTTAGAATTTCTTTTTGATTATTCTCTAATTTTTGTACTTTTAATTGAAGTTTAAGTTTTTGACCAGCTGGTCTTAATTCTAAAATCAATGTACTACCTTCTCTTAATCCTCTAGTATTTTTATCAATTAATCCTCTTAACATTAATTCTAATTTTTCAGAATCACTCAAAATTTGCGGAAGTTGATTGGGGATATCAATCTTTAAAGAAATCCCACGTCGATTTAATTGCTTATTCCATAATGGAGCGAGCTTTTTAAAAATTTCGGCTAAATTTATTTTTGCCAAGTTATTTAATGACGGGACTTCATTACTAACTAATTCTGCCGCATTAAAGATCAAACCAAACCTATCAATTTGTTCATTACATTCATTATCTATTTGAATTAAACGATTTTTCATTGATTCATCCATCTTATATTTTTTTAAAGTAGAACTTATGAGGGTTCTTATTGTTGCTAAGGGCGTTCTTACTTCATGAGATATTGCACGTAATAATTTTGCTTCAGTTATTTGAACATTTTTTTCATCTTTTTTTACAGAATTCTTTATATTTCGATTTGGTGCAATAGAAGCTAATTTTGCCGATAATGTTGGCCAAAATATTTTTTCAAATTGATTATTTATATTAAGGTTGCCTAAATTATTGATTGCATTACGAAATTTTACTCCTTCCTCAAAATTTTCTTGATTTAATTTTGCGTGCATCAATTCAATTGAAAGTTTTAAGCTTTCTTCATCGCACTTCATTAATAGAATTTTCTTATCTTTTTCTCCTACAATTGATAATATGCATTGAAAATTTGGGGTTATTATCATCAAAAAAGGTTCATAACCATCTTCTTGGCTAAGATTTAAGACTTTATAATTACTAGCTAAATCGAAATCTTTTTTTATCTTGTCTGAATTATTGACTGGTAAAAAACCAGCATTCTCATTTTGGAAGTATGGTAACCCCTCAGGAGACCAAAGCCATCCATGAAGTTGATTTAAAAATTTTTTATTATTAAAAGCTGGCAAAGGCGATGCAACCCAAATCCCCCCATGTTTATAATTCTGAGATAAGAAATCTTTTTGAATAACTTCTAAAGAAGCCCACCACATTCTTCTAGATGTATCATCATCCACATATGTAGTTTGAACTTCTTTAATCAAAAAATCTTGAATTTTTTTTATAGTTATTTGTGATTTCATCAACTTCTTAGTGATCTAGAACGTTTCAATATAGATAGAACAAATCCAATTGATATAAAATTAGTCACCAATGATGTTCGACCATAGCTCATAAAAGGAAGAGGAATTCCAGTAACTGGTCCTAATCCAATAGTCATAAATAAGTTAATAATTATTTGGAATAAGAAAGTTGAGACTATTCCAATAACAATTAGAGATTCAAAGTTAGTCCTAGCAATTGTTGCAGTATAAATAAGTTTTTTTATCAAAAAAAAGAACAAAAATAAAACTATTATGCACCCCACAAAACCCAATTCTTCGCCTAAAGCACTGAATATAAAATCAGTATGTTGTTCTGGTATAAATTGCAAATTAGTCAGCTTACCTCGTAGCAAACCAGTCCCAAATAATCCTCCAGAACCAATTGCAATTTGACTCTGTATCAAATGATAACCACCGCCTAAGGGGTCTCTATTTGGATCTAAAAATAAAACTAATCTGTCTTTTTGATATTCTTTTAAGCCATATTGCCACAAAATTGGTGTCAATTTTGCCACTAATAGATGGAACGAAATAGCGAGAGCAGAAAAAATAATTTTCTTTTTCGAAGATCTATAGGAGAGATATCCTATCACTGGAATCCAGAAAATAAGAAGAATTGGTGAGGTTAAATATAATATAGAAGTGACAATACAAAACACTAATATCAAAATCCATTCTATGGGCATTTGCGCCCAATAAAGCATAACACCTGTCAAAACAAGTAAAACTAAAGAGGTACCTAAGTCCGGTTGAAAGAAAATTAACAACCAAGGAATTAATACCACCAATAAAGGCAATACTAAATCTCTTATTGTTAAAATCATTTTTTTGTCGAGAACTGAAGCAAGAGTTAATACAGTACTTAGTTTGGCTACTTCTGAAGGCTGAAAGGAAAAGATGCCTAAGTTTAGCCATCTTTGAGCTCCAGAAACTGAGATCCCAAAAAAATATATTAGTAATAAGGATATTAAATTAAACAAATAAAAAGGAAGCAAATATTTTCTTATTCTCTCTAACGGTATATAAGAAATAAAAAATGCTGAAAAATAACCTAAAAAACCAGTAAGGATGTGACTTACATAATTCGATGTAATAAAATTTCCCTGAATACTTTTTATTAATAAACCCGAAATAATAACTAAAAACAGGGGAATAATAAGTAGTGAAGAAATTAAAAAACCTCTATTAAAGTTGTCTTTTTTTTGATAAAATCCTCTGTTATTTAATAAAGAAATTCTCCTTAACATCAATTAACTAATAACAAATTGATTCTTAATTAATTGAGCTAAATCACCAAATACAATAGAACTTTCTTTATTGGGTTGGCTTATTGAGATTGGAACACCTTTATTACTATCATCAACGAGAGGGATTTCAATAGGTATTTGGGCTAATAAAGGTAAATCATTTTCTTTAGCTAATGTTTGTCCACCACCTTTACCAAAAATTTCATATTTTTTACCTGGCATATCTGGCGGAATAAATACTGACATATTTTCTACAATTCCCAGTAAAGGAACTCCGAGTTGTTTAAACATTGCCAATCCCCTCCTTGCATCTTGTAAAGATACTTGTTGAGGAGTAGTGACAACTATAGCTCCAGAAATAGGTACAGATTGAGAAAGGGATATTTGAGCGTCTCCTGTTCCAGGAGGCAAGTCAATCACCAAAAAATCAAGATTATTCCATTCAACTTGGTACAAAAATTGTCGGATAATACTATTGAGCATTGGTCCTCTCCATATAACTGGCTGACCCTCTTCTATTAGGAAACCCATTGATACCAATGAAATTCCATATTTATTTATTGGTATTAACCTTTGATCACTGCCACTACCTTCTGTAACCTTTGGATTCTGTTCGGCAACCCCCATCATTGAGGGCGTATTAGGTCCATAAATATCCGCATCCAGCAAACCAGTTTTAAAGCCTAATTTAGCTAGAGAACAAGCAAGATTAACTGCAATGGTACTTTTTCCAACTCCACCTTTACCACTGCTAACAGCTATGATATGTTGAATCCCATCAATCTTCTGCAACACAGGAGTATTACTTTGATTTTGAGATTCTGTTTTGGAAGGATTATTATCTATTTCTATTTGAACATCATCAATATCTTCAAAATCCAGTAGTACTTTTCTAACCTCTTGTACAATTTTATCTCTCTGAGAATTTGCAAATGATGGCAATGATAATGTTACGATTACTCTCGGTATATTTACTCTTACATTTTTAATCCAAGCTAATTCAATTACATTTTTCTGTGATCCAGCATCTAGAACTTTTTGTAAAGCAAAATTCGCATCTTCTATTGTGG
>CACGPQ010000018.1 GCA_902574955.1 uncultured Synechococcaceae cyanobacterium | reverse complement strand
AATTATTCTCATAACATCTTCTCTAGGAATGAAACCAACTCTTTTTTTCTTGGTAGGCATTTAAAAATTAATTAAAGTTCAGCACTTGACTGTAATAAGTGTTGCACTATATTCATTATAAGTCAATTTAATGCTAATGATTTTACCAACAACATTACTATTAGGAGCCCTTGGATATCTTTTCTATAGTTCAAAAAAAGAACTTTCACTAGATCACCATGAACTTATAGAAAACCAAAAAGAGAATGATGATTTGTATAAAGATTTGGAAGATCTATTTATTTGAAATTACCGTATATGCATTAAAGAACTTTGTTTCTTGACTAAAGATATACAAACCCTTAAACATAATTAGAATTAGAGTACTTAAGCTATAAATTCAATGACTGTCCATCAAGATTACGAAATAAAAATCAATCTAAATGAATTGATCGAGAAGAGAATCCCATGTTGTGATTTACTTCATCCAAATCATTGTCTAACAGAAAAACAAGTCTCTGAAATTGCACATGATATTCGTATGGATTTAAATTTGCATGATCTTTACAAGCAAGTGGATCAACATATTATGAATTATGTAAATGCAGCAGGAATTGATAACAAAGATCATTGGGTTGAACCTCATCTTCCAGATTTGGAAAGAAATTTAAAAGAAGAAGTTGGAATAGAATTTGATTAATCTTTTTTCTTAGAAAAGAAATCAATATATGTATTTTTTTTCCAAATCATCTATTAATTTATAAATACTTTTAGCTGATCTCTTTCTTTTTTTTAATATTCTCAATACTATAAATCCAATCAATAATGCAAACATAGGTGTAAAAATAATAATTTCATGATTCATAACCATCAAACAGAAGCCTATTATTTAAATTATTAAAATTTCTGCATCAATAAAATAGGTACTTTATACAAATATCCTTAGCTATAAATAATTAAGATATTTTATAAAAAAGTGAATTGATACAAATTTTTTCATAAATTGTGTAGAAATAAATTTTAATTCAATAACTATCAATGATTAATTATTTTGCTTTAACAGTTACTGAGATGGGGATCGGTAAAATAGAGTTAGCAGTTATTGGCGCAGTAATTTTAATATTTCCAATTTTATTTGTTTATGCTTCTAAAAACCTTGATGCCAAAGGGGTTTTCAAATGGATGATGGAGAAACCAAATGATTGGATAGGTAAAAAATAAGACTGATACAACATACATTTTCTAGTTAAACTTCAAATTTTCTAAATTACTAATATCGAAATCATAAACCTGGCAATTATTTTCTAAATCATTAACTATTGAATTTTTTAGTAGAGGATAATCTATCAACTTATTGAGTTTATTATTTTTAAATTCCTTATTAGTTTCTCCAATAGCAAATGCCAAAGCTCCTTCATAAGAAATACCGAAGTTGGTAGTGTTGCAGTAAGTTCTAGTGAACTTGCTAGAAATCTTTTTAGTATACTTTTCAAGAGTTTTTGAAGAAGTATCTAATGAGTAAACTGGACTACTAAATAGAAAAAGTAAAGTTAAAGTGAATATCGCAAAAACCCTTTTGATCATAAAATTTCAAAAATTGCAAATTTAATATAGTTTAAAATTTAACTCTGCCGAATATGTTTTATTAAAAATTATAGAAATTAAAAATTTATTAACCAAAACAGCTATTTCATATTTTGGATGATAAAAACTCTCTAAATGAGTATTTTATAGTTTGAATTTTTTTTGGTAATTTTTTTAAAAAACGCCTAAATGCTTTTGGCATAATAAAAAATCCATATCAATAATTAATAGATAACAAATAACACATGGGTATTCAATATATAATTATATAAAAATAAGTAAATTAATTATTAAATATATGGATTGAGCTATGGAAATGTATTTAGACATGGATTATTGTTTAATTATATATTAAATACAAAATTAATATGGCACTACCAGAACTTATCTATGCTCCTATAGATGGTGGAACAATACATAGATATGAAATTAGTGGTGGCAAAAGAAAATTTTTAAGATTTATAGGTTGTTACTTGGGTCAATGCAATTTCCACAAAAATATTGATGATGCTATTGATTACATAAAAAATTTGAAAGAATCACAAAAGATACAAAAAATATGAAATAAAGATACATAGATACGATAGAGACTCAATATTTTTCGATAACTACATAATTATTGCTACAAATAATAGAGAATTTTCTTTTTATAAGAAATTGATTATTTACTTGGGTTATAGTTCCGAAAGATAAACAGTCATTTAAAAAAAGAAATTAATTTATGGAAAACAGACAAATTAATTTTTTTAAATCAAAAGACTTTAATACCGTTCTTAAGCCATTTAAAAAAGGAACGGTAGTAAAAATTGACTCGTTTGATATTAGAGAAACTCAAAAAGATTTAAATATAGGTTTATTTGGTTGGTATGCAATTTGTCCCTCTAAAGAACTAAAAAAAAATAAGCTATATTATTTTTCACTTTATGATGAACCTCTTGTTCTTTATAGGGATGAAAATAAAAACGTTAGGTGCATTAAAAATATTTGTCCACATAGAGGAGCCTCCTTTTTTGGAGGGACATTATCAGATGGAGTAATAACCTGCCCATATCATGGAGCTAAGTTTTCATCTGGAGGAAGTTGCCAAAATCTCGACAGAATAACGTGTCGCCATATAGTTGATAATAACTACGATAACTACGCCAAAAGGATTCATTTATCACAATACAAAACTTCAGAAAAAAATGGATATATTTTTGTACATTTTTCTAAAAAATCTGAGACTGATTTAAATAATATAGTTGAAGATACACCTATAAGTAACTACGAATTATATGAAAATGGATTTTCACATAAGGATTATGTCTTTGAGGAGGTATTAGTCGACTTCAAATGTGATTGGTCAAGGATTATTGAAAATCACCTAGATATCCTTCATATCTTTTGGGTTCATGGCGATACAATCCCAGATAAAGATGTGAATAAAAACGTATTAGTTAGTTTTAACCAGAAAATTAATATTAATCCCTCATACATTGAAAGTATTTATTATTACAAGAATGACCCTACAAAAGAATTTATTCGGATAAAGTACATACCTCCAGGAAGGATATTAATTTACAAAGGCGATCCTTCCTCATCAAGATATTTACAAGTTTTAGATCATATCCCTCTAGGAAAAAACAAAGCAAGAGTGATAGTAAGACACTACAGGAAATTTCTACAAAATAAACTGCTTAATAATCTCTTATTATTTAAAGAGACTCAAAGAAAGATTTTTTATAAGATATTCAATGAGGATTATATGATTTTAAAAACACAAACATATAATCATGATATGGGATTTATAAGTAAGGATGAAATAAAATTATTGGGAGAAGATAGGATAATAAATTATTTTTGGAAGTGGTACAAGAAGTCTGAAGAAAAAGATGAACCATGGAAAAATATTAAAAATACCCAAAATCTAGATGTATATGACAAAGTTATATTGAAATATCCTCCTGAGATAAAGAAGTTAGAAATCGCAAATAATATTGATATTATTAGAAAAACATTTGTAAGATTTGCAGCTCCGCTTATATTTTTTATGTTAATAATATAATCCATGAAGAAAGTAGATAGACCTTCATGGTTGAATTGGCTTTATCTCTTTATATTTATTTTAAGCTCGATTCAATTGATTATATTTTGGAGTAATAAGTTTTAGTGTTTAATAAATTTTGGTTTGACGCAAAAAATATAAATTGTTTTAAAAATGGCTTTAGAGTAATTAAAGATTTAAATTTAAAGATATCTTATTCAGAAAATGTAATATTAATTGGACCAAATGGTTCAGGTAAATCATCTCTAATTGAAATAATTAATAGAAACTTATACCCAGTAGTAGCTAATGAATCGAAACTAAAGATATTTGACAAAGAACTTGTAAATTTATGGGAACTAAGAAATAAAATAAGTACCGTAAATAATGATATAAAAAATAGAATAAATCCAAATTTACAAGTTTTTGATTTAATTTTAAGTGGACTATATGGAAGATATTGTTACGTACAAAAAAAATCTGAAAGAGATTCTTATAAGGTGGAAAAAATCATGAAAAAAATGAATATTTCTAATTTATCTAAAAAGAATTTTTCCTATTTATCAGATGGAGAAAAACAAATTTCTCTCATTGCACGTGCATTAATCAAAAAACCGGAGATTTTAATCCTAGATGAACCAACTGCAAATTTAGATTATAAATCAAAGTTTTTTGTAATTGATAAGGTTAATGAATTATCAAAATTAAATACGAAAATTTTATGCGTCACTCATGATATTTCAACGATTACCAAAATTTATCACCGGGTCATAATGCTAAAAGATGGCAAAATAATCGCTGATGGAGATCAAAATAAGGTTATGAATAGTGAAAATTTTAATAAGTTATTTGGTATTCAAGTGGAGGTAACTAATAATAATGGACTTTGGGATATAAACAGATTATCTAAATAACAATTATAAAAATAGCTATCGCAATAGCAAGAAATACTAATTTTTTACTTTTTAAAAATGAAGAGGATTTATTTTTAAATGAAGAAGATCCACATTTAGAGCAGACAATCTTACCTCCTAAAGATCGGTCTGAGACGAATGAAGAACTTCCACAATTAAAGCAAACCCTATTTACGCTCATTTAAAATAAATTATTTAGAAATTCTACCTAAATTATATTCATAAATACTTTGTAAAGAAAAACTTCAGAAATGTGATGATAATGAGAATCTATTGCAATAAGTAATTTTTTAGTGCATAATTGATAATAATTCTCATTATCATATTTAAATAAATGAATTTCCATAGCTATGGAGAATCTCCGTCAAAATCAGTAAGGATAATAACTGGACAATCTGTATTAATAGATCCTTCATCAAGACCAAAAGGGACATGCCTAGAAGTTGAAAGTGGAATTGCAAGAGTTTATTGTCCATGTGAAGAAACTGAAGGAATGACACTCGCATTTTTACAATCAGGAGATCAATTAAGAACCGACCTTTTATGTAGCGAAGGTGTCTGTGTAGAAGCACTAACAGATTTGTCTTTTCACAGCAATGTAAATATTGATGAGAATATTGGTTTCGATGCAGTAAATGAATGGACTTTGCAACTCCTTAGGATTAGACACTTAGTAAATGCAGAACAGCGATTACAAGCATTGTTTTCAATACTAGTAAATCGTCTTGGTAGAAGATGTGGTCAATGGTGTGAGCTACCTTTTAGGTTAACTCATGAAAGGATTGGTGAATTAATCGGTTCTACACGAGTAACATCAACAAGATTAATTTCTAAATTAAGATCATCTGAGTTATTAATAGCTCCTATTGGGACCCAAACAGTTAGTGTTGCTCCTTCTTTTATTGAAACATCGCCGCTATAAAAATATGAAGGAATCACAATCACTTACTAACAACTTGTTAATGGAAGTTGAAGTTCTGTCGAATAGACTCAGAAATATCAAGAAATCATACAAATCTACAGAAAATAAAGCATTGAAAGTTAGGTTATTTTCTGAAAACAGAAATCTTTTTAAAAGAGTTAATGAGATTTATAAAATAGCTGAGCTCTTAAATAAAAACAATACTGAGAATATTAACTTTTCTAATTTACTTGTTGAAATAACGAAAAGAACATTGAACGAAAATAAATTTGAAAGTAATCTATTTTTTCTTTAAATCACTATCTATCAATAAAATTGCAGAAGGTTGATTAGAAGCAAACTTTACTTTACCAAGTATGTTTGCGAATTCATCTTCTGATTTAGTTTGAGCCTCAATGATTGGATCTAAAAATACATTAGTTCTTGTATCTGAAATTCTTTCTGAAATAGAATAAAGCTGTTGCAGAGATGAAGTTAAATCAGCCTCCATGTTGAAAGAATAAGAAATCAGATCTTCTATTGAATCCCATGCTTGAACTGGTGCAGGAATTTCATCTAATTTTACGCTTTGTCCTCTTGCGATTAAGTAATCTGCAAATTTCTGAGCATGTTCCATTTCACCTTGTGATTCACTTAGAAAATGAGAGGCAAATCCATTTAAATCACGTTCTTGAAACCAGAGGTATATAGAAAAATATTGAACATTGGCGTATCTTTCCATTGTTAAATGTTCAAAAATATTATCCAATAAACTTTTGTCAATTGGTTGTGCAACAGCTCTTCCAGATGGACCAAAATTAATTAATTTCTTTAACTTTAGATTATTTTCTTTCATTGACATATAAGAAACTAATAAAATAATACAACATTTTGTATAAATTAGTAATTAGCTAATCCATTAAATTAAATTAAATAATATGATAATGAAAATCAGTCTCAATACTATAAATGAATTTACAGTACAGATTTTCTGAACTGCTATTAACTAATAAAATATATAACAGTAAAAAAAAGAAATGTAAAAAGAAAAAATGCTCTAATTGGAAGGGGGGCAAGTGTAATTGCCTTTAAAAAATTCTATATGTATTCCTTATATGCTCCAGGATATAAAAAATAATAACTATTTGTATTAAGAGAAAGAGAACATTTATCGCCATTATTAAGGAGATTATTAATATCAGTTCTAACCCTTAATATGTTTCCATTAATAGATACTTTATATATAAGAAATTCCCCAAGAAATTCTTTAGATATAACAATCGCATCACCAGATTCTGATCTTTTAATTGAAATAAATTTAGGCGAAATTGACATACTTTTGAGATCTGTATTTTTCAAATACTCTGAACAATTTATTTCACCTAAACAAGAAATATATGAATTACCATTTCTTTTGAGATTAATAATATTATTACCCAAAATAAAACTACTAACGAATATGGTCTTGGGATTATTTAGAAGGTTAATTGGCGTGTCAATTTGATGTATTTTCCCATCATTCATAACAGCAACCTTATCGCAAATTGACATCGCTTCTTCCGGATCATGAGTAACCATCAATCCGCTTGCATTACAACCTTTTAGGATATTAGGGAGTTCACTTCTCAATTTTAGTTTGACATGCATATCAAGACTGCAAAAAGGTTCATCTAATAAAATAAAATTTGTACCTGGAGCAAGAGCTCTTGCAATTGCGAGTCTTTGTTTTTGGCCTCCAGACAGTTCATGTGGGTACCTCTCAACAAAACTATCAAGACCAACAACATTCAATAAATAATCAACTCTAGATCTGTCTTTTTTGTTTTTCAAACCAAAAATTACATTTTCCAAAACAGTTAAGTGAGGGAAAAGGGCATAGTCTTGAAAAACCATACCAATATTTCTTTTCTCAGGACTAAGAATTTTTTTCCTACTTGAAATTTCCTTATCATTTAGAGAAATCCTCCCTTTAGAGGGATATTCGAACCCCGCGATTAATCTTAAAAGAGTAGTTTTTCCGCAACCAGAAGGACCAAGCAACCCTAACAATTCGCCATTTTCAATTTTCAGGTTAATTTCGTTTAATATCCAATTTGAACATTCTCGCTTATCATATTTATGATGCAAATCATCAATTATTAACGCATCATTTTTCACTAAGTTCTTCTTATTTAAATATATTAAGTTAGCAGAAAATATTCACCTAAAATATCCCATGTATAATTTTATACACCATTTAATTTTCAAATTTAATGAGAAAGTCTGAAAGAGCTGAAATAATACGCAAGGAACTCAAAAAGCTATATCCATCGCCTCCAATACCCCTTGATCATACAAATGCATATACACTTCTAGTCGCCGTAGTTTTAAGTGCTCAATCAACGGATAAGAAAGTTAATGAATTAACAAAAAGCTTATTTAAAGTTGCAGATAATCCAGAAAAGATGATGCAGCTAGGTATTAATGGCATTTACGAATACATAAAATTTTTAGGTCTATCTAATCAAAAATCAAAAAACATCTATAACTTATCTAAATTATTGATTGAGAAGCATAATGGTACGGTCCCAGATTCTTTTGAGAAGCTTGAATCTCTTCCAGGGGTAGGTCATAAAACAGCATCAGTTGTAATGTCTCAAGTTTTCAAAATACCCTCATTCCCAGTAGATACTCACATACACAGGTTGGCACAAAGATGGGGCCTATCAAATGGCGATAGCGTAGTTCAAACAGAAAAAGACCTAAAAAAAATATTTCCTGTTAATGATTGGAATACGTTACATTTGCAAATAATCTTTTATGGCAGAGAATACTGTACAGCAAGAGGTTGTGATGGAACAAAATGTTATTTATGTCGCACTCTTTATCCAAAAAGAAAAAAGAAATTTATATGTAAAAAGCCTTAAGAAATTTATATAATATTTAAATTAGTTTTTTAATCATGAAAATAGCAATTACTGGTGCATCGGGGAAAACAGGTTATAGAATTTCCGAAGAAGCAGTTAAGAAAGGATATAAAGTAAGGCAAATCATTAGAAAGAATTCAAAAGTCTCCGCAGGACTTGAGCGTTTAGAAACAATTAGGGTTTCATTAGACAAAAAAGGAGAACTTGATGAAGCTTTAAAAGATATTGATGCTTTGATAATTGCGACTGGAGCGAGAGCATCATTAGATTTAACTGGTCCTGCAAAGGTTGATGCATTAGGTGTATACAGGCAATTAGAGAGTTGCAAAAGAGTTGGTATTAAAAGAGTTATTTTAGTTAGTTCCCTTTGTACTGGTAAATTATTTCACCCATTAAACTTATTTGGTTTAATTCTTATTTGGAAGAAATTAGGTGAAAACTTTCTACGCAATTCAAAATTTGAATGGACTATTATTAGACCTGGAGGATTAAAGGAAAATGAAGATATTAAATCAGAAAATATAAATTATTCAAAAGAGGATACTCAAATTAATGGATCAATCCCAAGAAGATTAGTTGCGAAATGTTGTATAGATTCTTTAAAAAACAAAGAATCTATAAATAAATTAATAGAAGTTACAAGTTCGAATAATAATAAAAAGATATCTTTTAAAAAAGCTATGCAAATGATTTAAAAGATGTAAATATATAAATTAAAACTATGAAAATAAATCCCAAAATTGACGCATTGCAATTAATGCTTACTGATTTAAGAACTAGAAATGAGCCAATAAGACATAAAGCGGCATTTAAAGGCTGTCAACCAGAATTTCAAAGTCTTGTGTCAAGATTAATAAAGCAGTTAGAGGACGAATTAGTTTCTGAAAAGCTTACTAATCGTGATAGTTAAAAAATTTAGATTACTTAAATGAAATTAATCTATCCAATTTTGCTTGTTCTGAAAGTTCATCATATCCTCCAAAAAATTTATTATCCAAAAATATTTGGGGGAAAGTATTATGGCTACTTTGAGCCATAATTTTTTGAAAGCTCTCATCATTGTCTATTAAAGTAACTTCATGAGGGATAGATAAAGAATTAAGCAACCTAATTGCTCTTTTAGACCAAGGACAATCCTTTAAAATATATGCTTTTACACGTGATTCATTTTTTAATAAATCATTACTTGAGATATTAATAATTTTTTCTTCATAAGAAAGTAATAATATATCAGTTCCTTTTTTTACAATACATCCCTCCTCAAGATGGCCTCCAAAGACATTACATCCCTCATCTGCAAAACTCAAATGTAAATGAACATCTCCTTTATTAAAATGTCCATTTAAAGAAACTATCTCTAGATTTCCCTCAAATTTATTTATCTCTTGATTTCCTGGGCATTGAATACAAACTGTTCTAAGATTACCAACCACTCCAGAAACATACCCGTATAAATTATTAGATAAAGAATATTCTTTAATTGAATTTATCAAATCAGATTCTGGAGATAACTTTAGGCTATGAGGCTGCATTAGTTATAAGGAATAATTTTGTAATATAGAACATCATCATAAATAAAGATAAGTTGAGTTTATAATCTTTAGGATTCAAATTTTAAATTAATTTTAAGAATCTAGCATTAAAAACCATTTAAGATTTTTACTAAAAATTTAAGCTTCTTGAGAGTGTAATATATTTTTATATACAAAAACTAATTTGTTATTAAGAAAAAATCTTAAAAATTTGGCATTGAATATTCCCAACTTATTATCGATATCTCGCATTTTCCTTGTATTTCCATTAATACTTTTTTTAGAAATTGACAGACCTTTTTATGTCTTTATATTAATTATTATTGGAGGTTTAACTGATTATTTTGACGGGTTAATTGCAAGGAAATTTAATCTTAAAACCAGATTAGGAGCTATCCTTGATCCCTTAAGCGATAAAGTATTTTATTTAATTCCTTTAACCTTCCTTTGTAAAAATAATTTTATACCCTTCTGGTCTTTTTCATTAATTTTATTTAGAGAATTAATTATCTCTAGCCTGAGGAACTCTACAAAAAACGGTTTACCAGCATCTATGTTAGGTAAATATAAAACATTTTTCTTTTTTATTTCAGTAATTACCTTCTTTACACCATTAAAAATTAGCTTATTAAACAATTTGGCTTTAATTTTTTATTGGTTAGGATTCATCCTGACTTTTTTAACTTTATTAGACTATTTAAGAATTAAAAAGAATATTATCTGAATTTACATCAAACTCCTCACGCTTTTTATTATTAAAATCTTTCACAAAACTATCCTTTAAACCATTAAGCAAATCAAAAGTTGGCACCCAATCTAAATCACGTTTTATCTTAGAGATATCAGTCTGATAATGATTTAATCTAATTGGAAATCCCTTTCGAGATTTAGGATCTAATTTTTGATAATCAAATGTTCTTAAAGAAATCTCATTTTGGTTTAATCCAAGAACATTTGCACAGAAATAAATTAAACCCTTTATTGTAACTCCTTTTTCACCTGAACAGTTGTAAATATTATTTTTGGAATTTTCAAAATTTATGCACCTAATCATTACATCAGTTAGATCAGAAACATGGCCTAGCTGAGTAATTAAAGAACCGTCACCAGGTATTGGAATAGATTTTTTAGTAAATAACCTTTCAAAAAACCAATTTTCAATTTTATTATAATTTCCTGGTCCATAAATATAAGTAGGTCTAAAACTTGTAAAAGGAATTTTTTGGTTTTTCAACCAATTTTCTGTCTCAAACTTTCCTTTGTGTCTACTATCTGGATCAATTGGATCAACTTCGGATAAGGGTAGTTCACAATTATCTTTATAAACACCTGCAGAGCTGACATATATATATCTCTGGAAAGAGTTATCTAAATTTTCTATAAGAAGTTTGGTTTGTTCTAACTCTCTTCCAGAAATATCATAAACAACATCATACTTTTTATTTCTTAGCTTGACGATATCTTCTGAATTATTTCTATCACCCTTAATTAAATTTGTTTTTTCAGGATTACTTTTATTACCTCTCGTGAAAATATCAATATCATAATTTTTACTCAATAACTTTCCAACCAAAGACTTGCCAACAAATCTAGTGCCGCCCATTACAAGAATTTTCATATTCAAAAAATATTTAACTGAAGTAGTAATCTTAAATAGAATTACATATTGAATAGTACTACTAATAAGTAATCAATGAAAAGGATGATTCTATGAACCTAATACCAGCAATTGATTTAATGAATGGAAAGTGTGTAAGGCTTTTTAAAGGAGACTTTAATAAAAGAAAAGACTTCACCAAAGAGCCTCATGAGCAAGCTAAGTTTTGGGAAAGCGAAGGGGCAAAATATATACATATAGTTGATTTGGATGCGGCAAAAACTGGATCCCCAACAAACGATAAATCAATAAAAAAGATTGCAAAAACAGTTAACATACCCATTCAAATAGGTGGGGGGATAAGGTCTAAAGAAAGGATAGAAAAATTATTTTCTTATGGTATTGAGAAAGTTATTATGGGAACCTCTGCAATAGAAAATAAAGAACTAGTTAAAGACTTATCAAATAAATTTCCTGGAAGGATAATTGTTGGGATAGATGCAAAAGATGGAAAAGTAAGTACAAGGGGTTGGCTTGAGCAATCTAATATTTTTGCCACAGATTTAGTAAAGGAGTTTTCTTCCTTTAAAATTGCTAGTTTTATTGTTACGGATATAAATACAGATGGGACGTTAGAAGGGACAAATGAAGAATTCATAAAAAGCATACTTGAAATTACAGATATTCCGGTAATAGCCTCAGGAGGTGTTGGTTCAATTTCTGATTTATTATCGTTAGTAAAATTTGAAAACTCCGGACTCTTTGGAGTAATTGTAGGTAAAGCTCTATATGAAAATAAATTCACGATAAAAGAAGCGAATAATGTACTGTCATCAGAGAGATTAAATGACTTTGATTTAAACAGAAATTACTACGCTTAAAATAGTATAAAAATTGATTTAAGGCTGGTGTTTGCAGTAATTGTTAGTTAATTTTGTATAAGAGATAAGAAATCTAGTCTTGGAATTAATTTCAAAAAAATCGATATTGATTATTGCTCCAAGCTTAATAGCAGAATCTTTATCGCTTAAGTTAACATCACTAGACCAAAATTTAGACATTAATTTTAATAATGGAACAGGTGATAAAACTCCGGAATTAGTTATATGGAATGTTCTTAATTTCCAATCAGAAGATCTTATAAGGTTAGAATTATTAAAATTAAGAGAAAGATATGATGAGTCAAAGTTTCTTATAATTCTCTCTGGCGAACTTGTTTATGAAGCAAATACCCCTCCATCGTTAAATGCTGAAGGTTTTCTTTTAAATCCCATCGCAGAAAAAGTTCTTGAATCTATTGATACCATTCTAAATGGAGGAAGAGTATTTGATATTGAAAATAATTCCCGAGTTCAATTAAACAAAAATAAGCCTCTCTCTTTTAGTCAAAAAATTCTAACATCAGGTCTTAAACAAATAGATACTGAAATAAATTATATATTCAAATATGTCAGCTCTGATTCAACACCAGAATTTTATAAATTTATTTTAAAAGGAAGATTAAGAGAACTTATTACTGCAAAATCTTTTCTAATTTTCTTATGGGGTAATTCACTAGAACTTTATACAGAAGCAGTTTACACTGAAAATAAAATAAATCTTGAAAATAAGAACACTGTATTCATTAAAGATAAAAACACTACAGAAATATGGAATTTAATTTTAGATAGACTAAAAGAAAGGTATAGCTCAACTAACTTACAGGTTGAATTTAATAATTCATCAATAATTCTCTCTGGGATAAAGCAAGAATTTATTTCACGACTAATTTGCAAAATGTTAGATGAATTAGATAATTTAGTTAAGAATATTAAGGAAAACTATAAGGAGAAAGATTTTAAAGATGATTTAAATTCTCTTATAAAAGAACTTAAAGTTAATACAATATCAAATATCACAGACAGCTATTATCGATTAAAGAGAGGAGGCGAATCTATTTCAATAAATGATTTTATTTATAGTGAAGTAAGTTGCGAAGAGATAGATAGAGAATCACATGAATCAATAATGTTTATTGAGCCAATTATTAAAAATGAAGCTCTTGACTATGATGGAAAATTACTACCTCTATATGAAACAAAATCTTTTTTGATCCTTGAAAATATAATTTCAAATTGGACAATAAGGAACTGTAATTTATTAGCTTCAGAAATATTTAATATTTGTTCTTCTTGGCCTGAATTAAGGACAGTACTTATAAATCCCGAATTACAATCAACAAGAAATTTTGAAAGATTTAGAAATAATATTAATAACTATAACCGCTGGCATGACTATATTTATATGCCTATCTACTTGTATGAGAGTAAAAGAGAATATATTGATATTATCGATAAAAAATTTACCCGATACTTTAAAAATGAAAATAGGGAGAAAGAATTAGAGAATCTAGAATGGCTACAAAAACAAGTTACATTGTTAGTTGAGATAAGAGATGCCGTAGCACCGCAGTTAGAAGTTGCTGTAAAATATATCGGTAATCTTTTCGTAACTTTCCTTACAAAGGTCGTTGGCAAAGCTATCGGTTTAGTTGGGAAAGGAATCCTTCAAGGATTAGGAAGATCAAGTTCAAAGTAAGTTTTTAAACTTTAATGAAAATAATTCAATGGATCCTAATAGCATTAATTTTCTTAATTCCATATAAAGCAAATGCCTCTAGAGATTCTGATAGTTACGATGGCAACATATTTCCTATATACGCAGGTAATGGGGCTATAGTTCCTCCGCAGACAACTCTTCAGGAATCATTAAAAAATAAAAGAGTTGCTGTTTTATTTTTTTATCTTGACGATAGCTCAGATAGTAAAGCTATGGCTCCGATAATATCTGGTTTAGATTTGATATGGAGAAATAATATAGATATCATTGCTCTGACTACTGATGAAATACAGGATAAAAAAAAGTCTGATTTTAAAAATGAACCTAATAATTATTGGAACGGATTAATTCCGCAAACCATTATTTTAAATAGTGATGGTCAAGTTAAATATGATAAAAATGGAATGATTAATATCGATGAATTAAATAAAGTTATAGGAGAACTAAAAGGAATTGATATAGAAGATACGACATTTTCTGTAGAAAGTTTTAATGAATACAACAGTATCATTTCTGAAAATAAAGATAAAAAAAATAATTAAAAAAAATGATATTAATAAATATCCTATTAGTTCTTTTAATTTTTTTAATTCTTTCAGATTTATATATTAAAAACTCACCCAAATCGAAGTTAAATCTTATACCTATAAATTACAAAATCAAAAAAAAGGATGGTTTAAACGAATTAATTATTGATTTTAAAATAATTAATAAAAGTAAAACTAAAGAGACGATGGTATCTAATATAGATTTTGAATTAGATTTTTTTAAAAGTAAAGATAACGAATATTTCCAAAATTTTAATTATCAAGAAGCTATTTATATATATGAAAATAATAAAATTAAGAATTTAAATAATTACTGGCCAACAACAATTATCAAGTCAAATTCAGAATTATTTGTAAGAATCATATATAAATTTAGCAATAATAATTTTAGAAAAAAAATAAAATATCTATGGTTAAAAGTATATTGGGAGAGCTATGGACATTTTGGTATTTCAAATAAAAAGGATTGTTTGTTATTTAATTTAGATGGTCAAAAACAAAGGCCGAAAGAAGTTTTTGAAATTCCAATAAATAATAAATATAAAGCTTTTGCTATTAAAACTGATTTACTTGGTTGCTTTGATAACCCAGTAAATACTGTGGTTGAATACTGCAAAGGAATTGTAGAAAAAAATGATATTTTAACAATCGGTGAGAGTCCGCTAGCGATTATGCAAAATAGATATATTTCCCCTCAAAATTTAGAATATAGTTTATTTTCGAAAGCTTTATGTTATTTTTTTCACCCTACAAGCAGTCTTGCAACAGCTTGCGGCATGCAATTATTAATAAATAGAATCGGAGTAACAAGAATAACCTTTGCATTATTTGTTGGATTTATCTTCAAATTAGTTGGTATTAAAGGCATGTTTTATAGATTAACTGGTTCAGAATCATCCCTCATTGATGATATAAGCGGTACAGTTACACCTTACGACAAGAGTATAGTTATGGGTCCTCTCCATGCGGATTTATTTTGTAAAGAGGTTTCGAACTATCTAAATATAGATGTTGCGGTTGTCGATGTTAATGATCTTGGAGGTGTGAAAGTCTTAGCAAGTTCAAATAAAAAAGTAAATAAAATACTCAAAAGAAACTTAATATCTAATCCAGCTGGCAATGGAGATGAAAAAACCCCTATAGTATTAATAAGAGAAAATAAGTAAATGAAAAAAGATACCTCTTATTCTTTTCAATCTAAAAAAGGAATGGAAGTAACTTTTGAAGAACTCCATATAAGGCACATTAATCTTTTAATAGATATTAAAAATAAGGAATTGAATAATTGGTTTTTAAAGATGGCAATTATAAATACTTTTGATGACTTAAAAAGTTTTTTAAATAATCTTAAGAAAAATAAAAATAAATGCATAATTGCTATATATGGAAACGAAATTATTGGTTATTTGAATATTTTTCCTTTAAACAAAAAAGAAACTTGCTTAAAAATATCTAAGCCAAAGTTGATTAACAAGAAGTGTTCTTTAACTGATAAACAATTAACTTTAGGATTGATAAAAAAATCTATCTCAATAAAAGACATCAAAGCTTCAAGTTGGATAATTAACGCTGATATAAATAATGTCGACCTCATATCAACCTCAAGAGAATTAGGCTTTCAACCGTTAGGAGAGATAATCCTTTGGGATGGTTCTTATCTAAATAAATCTATAAATCAAAATACCAATGCTTATGCGTTAATTAATGATTTCCAAAACATTAATAAACAAAATATATTAAAAATAGTTAATTTCATAAGATCAAATCAATCTCCCTTAATAAGAAATATTTTAGATTTTGATCAAGACGACATTCTCAAAAGAAATAACTCTAAGAGTGGTTCCTTAATATATGAAAATTCAGTTTTATGTACAATTTTAAAAGATATTAATTATCAAAATGAAGAAATTTATACTTTAACTATAAGTAGATATTGGGATAAGAGATTCGATTCTATTTTAAAAGAATTTATAAAAAGATTTTTTGAAAGATCACCTGTTTCATATTTAAAAACCTATAAAGAAAATTCTCAATTAAATCTTTTTCTCGAAGAATGTAATTTCAAAGAAAAAAGTCAAGAAATAATTCTTATCAGGAACACAATAGTTAAGAATGAAGCCAAACAAGTTAATATAATAAATCAATCTTTGGAATCAATCTTTGAAAAATTAAGTCCACAAGGTAATCCATATCCATCTCCTTTTCCATTAAAAACAAAGTGAAATTTTGCAAACCCAAACCCAAGTCAATTTTGAGTTTGGATATAGGTACCAAAAGAATAGGATTAGCTTATTGTGATCCCCTCTGCATAACATCAAATATACTTCCGGCAGTAAAACGGTTTGGAAATAATCAAGAGATAAAAATCATTAGGAATTACATAAATGAATTTAATTTAACTGGGTTTATTGTGGGTATTCCACTAGATGAGAGAGGTCAAATGACCACTCAAGCTATTGACTGCAAAAATTATGGTCAATTACTTTCAAATGAACTAAAGCTTCCATTTTCTTACGTCAACGAACATAGTTCAACTTGGGCATCTTCAGATAGATTTGGAATAAAAAAAGATAAATCCGGATTGATTGATAGTTTTTCAGCAAAAATAATACTTGAACAATGGATCAAAGAGGGTCCTGAATTAGAAGAAATAACTGGTAAACGTCAGATAAAATATTAATATTAAAAAGGATAGATTATTTTTAAATGAAAGAAGCCAATTCAAATGATAATTATGATGCACAGACTCTTTTATTGAATGACGCAAATGGAAACGAGCTATTTTGTTATCTTGAACAATTAGTAAGTGTTGAAGGCCAAGAATATGCTTTATTAACGCCAGTTGATACTCCAGTGAGTCTTTTTAAGATAAATGAACAAGATGAACCTGAACTAATTGAGAAAATAGATAAAAATGAACAAATATTAAAAAATGCTGAAGCAGTTCTTCAAGAACATGATTTAAGACTTATAAGATCAGCAGTTACACTTACTGTATCAGGAGAACTTGACGAACCAATTTACGATGAATTAGAAGAAGATTACATCGATGATGATAGTGAGAGTTATGAATTGCTCGTTAATTTTAATCTTTTTGACCAAGAATATGGCTTATATATTCCACTAGATCCTTTTTTTATTGTGGGTAAATTAAAAGACAAAGGGGTCTTATTAGTTGAAGATGATGAGTTCGATAAAATTCAACCTTTGATTGAAACTGAGCTTGAAAAAAGTAGTTCTTAAAATAAATGAGATCTATCCTAAAAGTCAATTGGGATTCAAACTTACCAATATATGCAATTTCTCAATCTGAGTTGCGAAAAAAAGGGATTAATTCTTTATTGCTAGACGTGGATGGGACTATAGTAAATAGAAAATCTAATATGATCCCAAAAGCTGTAAAAAATTGGATCATAGAATCTAAAAAAATATTCTCTTTATATTTAATAAGTAATAATCCATCAAAAAAAAGAATCGCAAAAATAGCGAAAGAATTAAATTTAAGGTATAAATACAATGCATCAAAACCAAGAAAAAATGTAACTTTGTCTGCTATCAAAGAAATTGGCAGAGAGCCAAAAAATATAGCAATTATTGGCGACAGAATTTTCACAGATATCATTGTTGG
>CACGPQ010000017.1 GCA_902574955.1 uncultured Synechococcaceae cyanobacterium | reverse complement strand
ATTGGATCCGGCTGTGGCTTCCCTGGTTTAGCTTATGCCATAACTCATCCCACTTCAGAAATATACTTAGTTGATTCTTCCAAAAAGAAAACAGATGCACTAAAAGCCTTAATTAAAGATATCAATTTCAAAAATAATATTCATGTAATCAATGATCGTATTGAAAATTTAGCCCATCAATCGTTAATGAGAAATAGTTTCCATGTAGCTACTACTAGAGCGGTGAGTAATCCATCAACAGTTTCAGAATATATATTACCAATGCTAAAAAAAGAAGGATTAGGAGTTTTATATTGTGGGAAATGGACTGATGAAGAAAGTAAAAATCTAGATAAAACTTTAGAAATATTAGAAGGAAAATTTAAAGAGAAAAAGAATATCTTATTACCAAAAAGTAAAGGCACCCGAAATATTATTCTTATTCAACCTGTAAATTTTTGCCCTGAAATTTACCCAAGAAAAGTTGGTAAACCTGAGAAAAATCCATTATGAAATTATTTTTTTGATAATCTTTTAGCAGAGTTCTCTCCAAACTTTTCTTTTAAAATTCTTAATTTTCTTATAACTTTTTTTGGATTAATATGGCCTTCTAGAACTTTCAATAATTGCCCTTCGGAAACATCCACATCTAATAAATTAGCGTTACATCCTGGAAACCAATGACTTCCATTACCAAGCAATTGATATCTAGCTCTTGCAAATCCTTCCATATCTAACCAATCTATTAAATTTGAAAGCCAAAGCAGAATGGGAATATTAATATTTCCAGGGGTATATTCCCAACTCGGTAAATTTCTATTCCAATTTTGATACCATTCTAAACCTAAAGCATTGATTGATTCTTCCCTTAATCTATTTACTATTTTTGGAACATAATGTTCAGTTTCTGATAACAAAGAGACCGCTTCTAAATGAAGATCAAAATCTGACTCTTGTGCAATGCCCACACTGAGAGTATGGACATTTTGGTTCCTTAAGCAAAAAAGATCATTAAAAACTATGGGATGAAGCGGACTACAAAGTTCCAACATTTTTTTTGAGGGAGTATGCAGATGTCCCCCTTTATCAGTAGGGCTTATTATGAAAACCCCAAGATCATATTTATTCGCTAAATTAATAACCTTTGTATTTTCTTGATTAATGTAATACCAGTGCAAATTAACATAATCAAATAAGTTTGTTGATATGGCCTTTTCAATAAGCGAAGATTTGCCATGGGTTGAAAATCCAATAGATCCAATTAAATTTTCTTTTTGAAAATTCTGCAAAATATCAATACAACCTTCATTTCGAACAGCTTGATGTAAATGTTCCGCCGTATTAATACCATGTATTGCTAACAAATCAATTTTTTTAACTTTCAATTTTTCAATACTTGTTATGACGTCTTTCTCAAAAATTTTCGGATCACTATTTGGTGGAATCTTTGTTTGAATAATATTTGGGATTTTATTAGTATTTTTAAAACCCATACCTAATTGAACCTCTGAAGTGCCATAATACTTGGCAGTTTCTACATGACTTAAGCCATATTTATTTGCCAGATTTAAAATTTTCTCTAGTTTATTTTGCTCTTCATATGAAATCGCAGAGAAATCTAATTGATCCCAACTTTTTTGAAATCTCATGCCTCCTAAAGACAAAATAGGAATTTTTAGATTGGTTCGACCAAATCTCCGATACTGCATCTTCTAAAAACTAATGCTTATTCATTCTTGGTGGTTTTCCAAATGATTGAAACATATCTCTATCGAGACTATTTTCCAAATCATCCAATTCTTCAAAATTCACCCAGTGAATACAATCCACAGGACACGTATCTATCGCTTCTTGTATTACATCAGAACTATCTCCATCTTGCCTAATAGCTCGACTTCTACCATGAAATTCATCAACCATAAAAGTGTTTGAAGCTACATGCACGCAATATTGGCAGCCAATACATTTAGCCTCATCAACCCAAACAGCTTTTTCAGCTAACTGCCCTCCTAATACAGGCTCCCAGCCCGTAGTTTCGGAATTCTCTTCAAAATTATCAAATGGATCTATAAAATCCATATTCTGATATTAGTTATCCCACTTGGTCAAAACCAATTCGATAGAACCATCATTTTTATTTTTTTGTTCTACAATTTGATATCCATCCTCATTAGTTTTTGAAATAATTGTATGGTAGGCATACATTTGAGTGACTTTAGAAATAAATCTTTCAACTGGGATCTCAAATTTCCAAAGATCAAGGTCAGTAACTAATTCATAAGCATTTGAATTATTGTCCCATTTAAATCCAATTTTAGTGTCCCCAGGTAAATTCATACTTATATCAACCGCTGTAAACTTGCCTCTATAACCCTTTACGAACTTTTCTTCTTGATTGATGGAATAACCAAGATTGTTTAAGGCCTTAATTAATGGTTCTGCTTCTTTAAGCTGGGTTTTGATTGTACTAAAATGTGACATTAGATTCGTTGTTTAATTGTTTTAAGTTTTCATTTTCATTAGAGATGAAAGCATCAGATGTTTTATTCTTGACTGTTACTTTACCAAGAGCATCTTCGAGATTTTTTGTAGCTTCATTGCATGAATTACCTGTGAATCCCTCAACAGTCTCTTCAACTTTTCCGTCTTGATGAATTTTGAATCTCAATGTTTTTTGAGGCATTAAATTCAAGTACTAAGTACTTTTACTTTATATAGAATAACGAAAATATTTTGTTTCAGTTGGTACAAGTTAATTAATTTTAATTTTTATATTGAATATCTAATAAATTAATTTGTTATGTGGCTTTCTGGTAAAAGAATTAAGATTTTTAATTGTAAAAACCTTGCATCCCCATTGAATCCAAAGCAGTTTTTGCTTCTTCCATAACGGATGGCTCTTTATCAAAAAGGGCTATCTTGGTACATTCATCGACGAAAGTTTCTTGGAAGGTGTAGTTTAATTTTTCGTACAATCTACACAATGACCAGATGCAATTGCTTCTCACACCTGATTCATTATCTATTTTTAGACTTATTAAAAGTTGTTCTGCTGCTAATTGAGCGTTCTCAAAAGAAACATTACCGATTTCAGCTAAAGAACTAGATGACCATAACCTTACTGCAGCTACATCATTCTTCAAAGCATTTATTAATGGCTCCAAAACAATCTTATTATCATAATTAGCTAAGCTCCATGCAGTCGCTCTCCTGACATAAGCATTATCGTCAGTCTCCAAAAGACTGACAAGTTTCTCGACCGCTCCCGGACATGGATTACGACCCAAAGCGTATACCACACTCATTCTTTCAACTGGACAAGGTTGGTCAAGTAGTGGTAACAAAAGAGGGAAGGATCTTGAATCTCTATATTCACAAAATATTCTTAAGCCCTGTATTCTTTCTTCTCTGTTACCTTTTAGCATTTTTAATGCTTCATTGCACTCCTGAGTTACATTTAAACCTTTTTGGAAAGAATCTTCATCAATTTGTTCTAAGGGATCTATTTCAATTTCCAAGGCCAACTCTCTCGCTAAAACATCTGGATCAACAGCGATATCAAATAAGCTTTCTTTATTAGGGTCCTTATTATTTGTCATTTTGAAAAACTAAAAATATTAACTTATGGGGGCAGGAGACATCATATCTCCCGGCAACCAAATTCTTGCACTAACAGCAAAGAAGGCAATCCCAAAAAGAGTGACGATAGCGAAAGGTAAAATTTTTGTCTTAATAAAACCCAAAGATTTAAAATTTAATTAACACAATGATAACCTGTTTAAGAGACTTTTAAAAAATTTTTATTAGATAATATTATTTATATTTTGCATTTTGTCTTAGCTGACCACATGCAGCATTTTTATCTAGACCTCTGCTTTTTCTGAGGCTCACAGCGATGCCATTATCAACAAGCATAGATTGAAATAATTGAAGATTTTTTAAAGAGGTTCGTTTAAATTCAACTTTGTCAATCTGGTTATACTGTATTAAATTAACGTGACATTGAAAACCTCTTAGCAAATTACTCAATTCATAAGCATGTTCTAATTTATCATTTACCCCATTTAGCATTAGGTATTCAAAACTTACCCTACGACCAGTATCTCTTACAAATTCTTTACAGTCCTCGATTATATTTTGAATCTCATAGTTTTTTGCACTAGGTATTATCGTTTCTCTTGTTTTTTGGTTTGATGCATGTAAGCTTATCGCTAATGTAAATTGACAATTACCTAAAATTTGAAAAGACTTTACTGATAATTTGCCTATCATTTTTGGAATAGCAACTGTACTAATAGTTATCTTTCTCTGACTAATCTGAAAATCCTCATTTATAGATCTAATTGACAAAAGTAAGTCATCAATATTCAATAAGGGCTCTCCCATACCCATGAAAACAATATTAGTCACTTTTCTATTCATTTCATTTTCGATAAATAAAATTTGATCTAACATTTCACTTGCTTTTAAAGATCTCTTCAAACCTTCCTTGCCAGTTGCGCAGAATTTGCAGTCCATTGGGCAGCCAACTTGACTAGAGAGACAAGCAGTAAGTCTTTTCTCAGTTGGAATACCAACGCACTCAATACTTTCATTATCGTCTGTAGACAATAACAACTTTAGAGTTCCGTCTTTAGCAAAGTTTCTTTCTTGAATACTTAGCTCACTTACTTTATAACCATCATCCTTTAACTTATTTCTAAAATCTAAAGGTAAAACTTCTATTTGATCAATATTTTTCTTCTTATTTCTAAAGTTATAAATCCAATTATAGATTTGGCGCCCCCTATAGGCAGCATGACCATAATCTAAAGCCACATTTTCTAAATCTTTAACACTACTTCCAAGAAGATTTTTCAAATTAACCTAGTCTTTACTTCAAAACTATTTTCACCATAACAGTAAACCATGTTTTAAGAAGAATTCTGTAAGAATAAGTGCAATAAAACCAATCATGGCCATTCTTCCGTTAAGTCTTTCATTATAAAAATGGAATCCATAACGAGGTAATTTTCTTTTGGGAACAATCTCTGGCTTAATCATCGTTTACAAATTAAAAAATTTATTCTAGTCACTAAAAATAATAATAGAAAATATTTATTCATCAGACAGAAGGCCCTCCTCCTGCAATCCCTCCAATGCGGCAGGATCTGGTAATTGATCTTCAGAAAATTGATTTTCAGCATTAGGCCTTGCGAAGGCAGCAAAATTACTTGAAGAATGATCGATTCCATGTCGGTTTCTAGTGGTCTCCAAGTCTTCATCAGTAGGATCATCAAGTATTGCAGTACTGCTTACTGCAGGTGATTGTGGCATATCAACTGTATAATCTGGCCTTAAATTCTGGGCCCTTCTGTAGCCGCCAGATTCTTCTGCAAGGATATCGGGATGAGGACCAGCCTCTGAGGATAATTCCTCCACAAAACCGCTAAAGCCAGTGCCTGCAGGGATTAATCTACCAATTATAACATTTTCTTTTAAGCCTCTTAACCAATCAGATTTACCTTCAATCGCAGCTTCTGTGAGAACCCTTGTTGTTTCTTGGAATGATGCTGCTGAAATAAAGCTATCTGTATTGAGAGAGGCTTTAGTAATACCCAACAAAACAGGAGTAAATTCTGCTGGAGCTCCTCCTGTAATTGCCATCGCTTGGTTTGTATCTTCCACTTGCCTCAGCTCTATGAGTTCTCCAGGCAAAAGAGTAGTATCCCCAGCATCTTCTACACGGACTTTACTTGTCATCTGTCTAACAATGACTTCAATATGCTTATCATCGATTGCTACACCCTGTGACTTATAAACATTTTGTACCTCACTAACCATACTTCTTTGTAGTTTTGAGATAGATTCTCGAGCTGCATCTATCAGAGGTTTTTGATCTTTTAAATCATTGAAATAGCAATCTAAGAGTTCATGCGGATTGATTGGTCCATCAGTTAAAGATTCTCCACCTGTTACTTGTTGTCCATCACTAACCATTATATTTTTTCCTATTAGTAGTTGATATTCATTAACCAAATCATCTTTATCAATAACCGATAAAGAAACTGATTCTTCATCATTACCTTTTTTAATCTGAACAATTCCAGATTTTTTACATAGAATTGCAGAGTCTCTAGGTCTCCTGGCCTCTAATAACTCTTCAATACGAGGCAATCCTTGTACGATATCTCCAGTTTTCTGCCTCTCAAAAACAAGTAAAGCTAAACCATCTCCCCTAAGAACTAAATCTCCGTCTTTAACATGTAAAACCGAATCAGGAGAAACCATATAAGGCCGAGCAAGTCTTAAGGTTACTGAACTATTAGAAATTTCTTCTATTTCTCCACAAGAAGTTGATTTTACAGACTTACTAATAAGATCACCATCTACTACACGATCACCAATTTTAACTACTGCTTTATCACTAATTTTAATTTCAATTTTATCTTCCTCTCTTTCAACAATTAACCTTCTTATAGGCTCATCGTCAACAACATTAGGTAATTGAACCAATCCCTTCTCTTTACAAAGAATTTGAGTAGTAGCTATTACATCCCCTGCTTTTACTTCTTGGTTATTATTAACTTGCAATTCTGTATGTGTTGAGCCATGACTAGAGTCTGATATAGTATCTCTTCTTACAAGAATGGACTCTAATATTACTAAATTTAATCTATTGATTGATTTATCATTTTCATCTTTAATCGACTCAACGTCAATAGTCATCTGAGGAGTAGCATCAAAACTTTCAATGCTTAAATGTGTTCTAAGTAATTCAACTCCTTCCACTGATTTTATTAATTCACCGTCTTTATAGGTAAGCCTTTGGATAGCTTTTAAGCCTAAAGATGGTCCTTTTTCCTGCTTAACATGTGATAGTAGGGGTAATTCCGCTTGATCAGGAATAGTAAATTCTTCGACTGTTCTTAATAATAATCCTTTACATTTAGAGGTTTCTAATTTTTGAACAAATAGAATTTCTTTATTATCAACACCATCTAAAATCTTTTCTCCTGGATTTACAAGATTTCCTTCTTCTGTAAATCTATTCAAAACTTCTTCATCGTCACACTCATGAAAAGTTCCATTTCTTATAGTTATTTCGCGAAGGATATCATTTTTCTGAGTAACAGTAACAATTCCTGATGTTTGACTAAAAATATCTTTTACAACTTCTGTTCCAGCCTCAATCCATTTCATATCTTCGATCATCAGAAGAGATATGTCCTTATTGATTTCATGTGTCTCTTGAGGAATCCAAAGCAATGTCCCTCCTTCACTCACTTCAAAACCATTTTTAGATGATCTTGCTTTTTTGACACTTAATCCCGGTGCATATTTTACAAGGCCACCAGTTTTTGTACGGAACCTTTCATCAGTTAAATCTGCTATTACCTCACCATTACTGATTTTACTTCCTGGGGAAATATTTAAACGATAAGATGTTCCATCACTAGATTCCAAATTATATATTTGACCTGAATGAGTAGATTCTTCAATTAATTTAAAATTAGTTAGAGACATTGAAGTAGTAACAATCTGAACTTCTCTTGAATCTCCTTTTGATTCTCTTAATCGAACTTGTCCTCCAAACTCACTTGATTGACTTGCTTCTGCCAACACAGTTCCTTCCTTTACAGATTTTCCAGATGTGATAACCGGTCTTGCATTAGGTGGCAAGTTATAAACATCTCCAGCTAAAACCCACAATCTGCCTAATCTTTGAGCTTTTAAGGTAATATTGCCTTGCCTATCTGTTACTTCCTTTGGCTGAATAACCTTGTCGTACTTGACTTGACCAGCTAAATCGCAAATAACATCTTTTGTTGCTTTCTCAACACTCTTTTTCACTGCTCCAGCAGTAATCTGAGCAACAGTTATATCAGAATTAATTTCATCACCGTCATCAACAAATAAGAGCGATCCACTAGAAATCTCAATTTTTTGAGCTTTGCCAGAATTATTTCCTTGGGGAACTATCTTTAGTATGAAATCAACTTCCGCTTGTTTAGCTTCTACACCGTGGGGGGTCCTATAGCCTCTAACCTTTGCTTTTGAACTAAATTCAACTCTACCAGAAATTTTTGATCTTACTACTCCACTTTCAGCGGTTGATACACCTCCAGTATGAAAGGTTCTCATTGTCAATTGAGTTCCTGGCTCGCCAATAGATTGAGCAGCAATAATTCCAACTGCCTCACCTAAATCAACCAAATGATTATGAGCTAAAGCCCATCCGTAACACCTCCTACAAACCGATCTATTAGCTTCACATGTTAATGGCGATCTTATTTTTACTTTGTTAATAGATGCTTTCTCAATTTCTCCTGACAATGAAGGATCTATTGCAGTGTTTTGAGGAACAACAAGGTTTTCTTCAGCATCAAAAATATCCTCAGCGCAAAGCCTACCAAGAAGCCTTGCTCCGAATTTACCATCTTCAGCTTCAACAACTATTGACCGTTCTGTTCCACAATCTTCTTCTCTAACAATTACATCTTGAGCAACATCAACTAATCTTCGAGTCAAATAACCAGAATCCGCAGTTCTTAACGCAGTATCCACCAAACCTTTCCTTGCTCCATAAGAAGAAATTACATATTCAGTAACAGTGAGTCCTTCTCTAAAGTTGGTTCTTATTGGCAGGTCAATTATTTCTCCTTGAGGATTAGCCATCAATCCTCTCATGCCAACAAGTTGTCTTACCTGAGACATATTACCCCTTGCCCCTGAATTAGCCATCATCCAAACTGAATTTAGAGGATCATTTTGATTGAAATTATTCTTGACAGCATCTACCAATCTTTCATTAGTTTCAGTCCAGGTGTCTATAACTTTTGTATGCCTTTCAACTTCGGTAATTTCACCAAGTCTATAGCATTCTTCTGTAGCGGATATTTGCTCTTCAGCTTGCCCTATTAAATCTTGTTTAGCTTCAGGAACTTTTAAGTCATCTACCGAGATAGAGACAGCCGCTTGGGTAGCATATTTAAATCCTAAGTCCTTTAGATTATCTGCCATGGCTGCGGTTACAGCAGTTCCGTGAGTTTTATACGCCCAAGAAACTAAATTTTTCAGGGCTTTCTTATCAACTACTTTATTCTTAAATGAAGGCGGCGTTTTAGCAAGAGTAGGCATTTTAACTGGATTGTTATTTTTTGCGTTTTTAGTACTTTTACGTACTCTGGATGTTTTTTTAGGTTTGGATGAAGTCATGATTTTTAAATAAGTGAAAAAGTTTTAAAAGATTACGTTTTAGATACAGAATCTATAATGGTATGGTTCATAACTACTCTCCCGACAGTTGTCAGCACAAATCTACTTATTAAATTATCATCAGAGTCAAATCTGTCCCTTCTGAAATTCCAGATTTCTATTCTTGAGCCATCGTCTAGCTCTTGCGTTTTTTGTGGGCTACGCATTTCATCGTCATCTTCAACTTCCCCATTAAATCTAACCCAAACCCATTCATGAAGGCTGAGTCTTTTATCTTCAAAAGCAAAAATGACATCTTCTAATGAAGCAAAAGTAATATTATTATCTCCGAATTCTGGTTTTTGATAGTTTGGTTGCAAAGCCGTTAAATAATAAGATCCTAAAACCATATCTTGTGATGGAGTCACAATTGGTTCCCCAGTAGCGGGAGAAAGAATGTTATTACTGGCCAACATAAGCATGCGTGCCTCAGTTTGTGCCTCTAAAGCTAATGGAACATGAACTGCCATTTGATCTCCATCAAAGTCAGCATTGAATGCAGGACAAACTAAAGGATGAAGTTGTATTGCTCTGCCTCCTACTAATTTAGGTTCAAAAGCTTGAATTCCTAAACGATGCAATGTAGGGGCTCTATTTAAGAGAATTGGATGGCCTTCAATAACTTCCTGAAGTACCTGCATAACTTCGTCATCGGCTTTTTGTATTAATTTTTTTGCGGCTTTAATGTTATTCACAATATTTTGTCGTATTAATCTATGAATTACAAAAGGTTGAAAAAGCTCTATCGCCATTTCTTTTGGGAGACCGCACTGATGCATTTTTAGTTTAGGACCCACAACTATTACAGATCTTCCTGAATAGTCAACACGCTTTCCAAGAAGATTCTGTCTAAATCTTCCTTGTTTTCCTTCAATTATGTCACTTAGGGATTTAAGAGCTCTATTATTAGCCCCAACAACAGTCCTTCCTCTCCTTCCATTATCTATTAGGGCATCAACTGCCTCCTGAAGCATTCTTTTTTCATTTCTTACGATGATTTCAGGAGCTAAAATTTCTTGAAGCCTAGCTAGTCTATTATTTCTATTTATAACTCTTCTATATAAATCGTTTAAATCTGAAGTTGCAAATCTTCCCCCATCAAGCTGAACCATAGGTCTAAGATCTGGAGGTATGACTGGGATTGCATCTAAAACCATCCATTCCGGATTTGCATTAGTTGCAATAAAATTATCAATAACTCTTATTCTTTTTATAAGTTTTGCCCTCTTTTGCCCTTTGCTATTAGTAATTTCTTCTCTAAGCTCCTCTGCAACCTGATTTAAATCAAGGTCCTCAAGTAATTGCTTCAGTGCCTCAGCACCAATTCCAACAAAAGGTTCATTTTCGATAGTTGAATCTTCAGCATAAATTTCATCTTCAATTTCTAGCCACTCATCCTCAGTGAGTAATTGCTTATATTTAAGTTCCTTATGATCTCCCGGGTCTAAAACTACATAGCAATTAAAATATACTATTTGTTCCACATCCCTAAGCGGAATATCCAAAAGTATTGCAACGTAACTAGGGATTCCTTTTAAATACCAAACATGGGAAACTGGCGCAGCTAGTTTTATGTAGCCCATCCTATGTCTTCTTACTCTACTTTCAGTTACTTCAACCCCACACCTCTCACAAACAATACCGCGATGCCTAACCCTTTTGTACTTTCCACAATGGCATTCCCAATCTTTAGATGGTCCAAAAATCTTTTCACAAAATAATCCATCCATTTCTGGTTTAAGTGTCCTGTAATTGATAGTTTCAGGTTTTGTAACTTCTCCAACTACTTGTCCATTGGGCAATGTCCTTTGACCCCAATCCATTATTCTTTGTGGGGAAGCTATTGAAATTTTGACGTAATCAAAGTGATTTTCAGTTCTTAAGTTGCTGTTTGTCATTTTTGGCGAATTTAAATTAAAAGGTTTTAATTAAGTATTTAATCTTCCTCATATTCAGAGGTTCCGAGTGATTCGTAAGTTGGCCTTGATGGAGTATTTCTTCTCGGGTTGATATCTTGCATTAAATCTACCTCCTTTCCTTCATCTGTATAAACCCCTATATCCAATCCTAGAGATTGTAATTCCCTCATAAGAACTTTAAATGACTCAGGAGTACCAGGCCTTGGGATAGGTTTACCTTTTACGATTGCATTAAGCGCTTCATTTCTTCCTTGCATATCATCAGATTTAACTGTTAACAATTCCTGAAGAGTATAAGCAGCTCCATAAGCTTCAAGAGCCCACACTTCCATTTCTCCAAGCCTCTGTCCACCTTGCTGAGCTTTACCTCCCAATGGTTGCTGTGTAACCAAAGAGTAAGGACCTGTAGATCTAGCATGAATTTTGTCATCCACCAAATGGACTAATTTGAGGAAGTGAGAGTACCCGACAGCAACTGGCTGATCGAAGGGTTCACCTGTTCTACCATCTTTAAGTAATAACTTTCCGGGATCTTCAGGATTATAAACCCATGCTTTACCTGGCTGTTTTGAAGCTTCCTCTAAAAATGCTTGAACAGTTTGATGTGATTTTTCAGCTCCATACATTTCATCAAATGGAACAACTTTAACCCGGCAGTTTAAGTTGGAGGCTGCCCAGCCCATCAATAATTCAAAAACTTGACCTACATTCATCCTACTTGGAACTCCTAGAGGATTAAGGACTATATCTACAGGCGTTCCATCAGGTAAATATGGCATATCTTCTCTTGGTAAGATTCTGCTAATAATTCCTTTATTTCCATGCCTACCAGCCATTTTGTCACCTACTTGAATTTTCCTTCTCTGAGCCACATAAACTCTAACAACCATATTGGCTCCAGGAGGTAGTTCATCACCTTGTTCTCTTGTATAAATACGAACATCTAAAACCCTTCCCTTTTCAGTTTTAGGTACCCTAAGAGAATTATCTCTAACATCTCGAGCCTTTTCACCGAAAATAGCTCTTAACAGTTTTTCTTCAGGTGGTTGGTCTGATTCACCTTTTGGGGTAACTTTTCCTACAAGAATATCTCCACTCTCGACAAAAGCTCCAATCCTGATAATTCCCATCTCATCGAGATTATTCAAACTTTCTTCGGAGATATTGGGAATCTCTCTAGTAATTTCTTCAGGTCCTAACTTCGTTTGTCTAGCTTCAATTTCATACTTTTCAATATGTACTGAAGTATATAAATCATCAGTTACCATCCTTTCGCTCACAAGTATTGCATCTTCGTAGTTGTATCCCTCCCATGGCATGTAAGCAATTAAAACGTTTTGTCCAAGGGCTATTTCCCCTCCTTCACATGCGGATCCATCTGCTAAAACCTGACCAGATATAACTCTATCTCCAATTCTCACAATGGGTCTTTGGTTGAGGCAAGTATCTTGATTTGATCTTTGATATTTCTGAAGATAATGAAAATGTTCATTACCGTGCTCATCTTTAACGACAATCTCATTAGCATCAACATATGATACTGTTCCATTAACTTTGGTTATGGGAACCATCCCAGAATCTCTAGCAACTTGAGATTCTAAACCTGTACCAACTAAAGGACGTTCTGGTCTAAGCAGAGGAACGGCTTGGCGTTGCATATTTGATCCCATGAGAGCTCTGTTAGCATCATCATGCTCCAAGAAAGGAATTAGTGAAGTAGCAACTGAAATCACCTGAACAGGAGAAAGCTGAACGTAATCAACTTGTTGTGGAGGAACTTTTTCAAAATCCTGTCTGTATCTTACTGGTATTAGATTTGCAATTATATTACCGTCCTTGTCAGTTGCGACATCTCCTGGTGCCACCCTACACTCATCTTCTAAATCAGCAGAAAGATAAACAGGATTACCTTCTTTGATAACTTTACCGTTATTAACTTCCCAAAAAGGTGTTTCAATAAAACCATACTCATTAACTCTTGCATGAGTAGCTAAAGAATTTATAAGACCTGCATTTGGACCTTCAGGAGTCTCGATTGGACATAATCTTCCATAATGTGAAGGATGTATATCTCTTACTGCAAATCCTGCTCTTTCTCGAGTTAAACCTCCTGGTCCTAAGGCTGAGATTCTTCTCTTGTGTGTTAATTCAGCCAGAGGATTAGTCTGATCCATAAACTGACTTAATTGACTTGAGCCAAAAAATTCCTTTATTGCAGCAACTAAAGGTTTGGGATTGACTAGTTGAGCGGGAGTTAAAGAATCTGTTTCACCTACTGTCATTCTCTCTTTAATAATTCTCTCTAAACGATTAAGTCCAACCCTGACTTGATTTTGAAGAAGTTCTCCCACTGATCTCACCCTTCTATTACCGAGGTGGTCAATATCATCCAAACTAGCCCCGCCAATATCCAATTCTAGGTTAATTAAATAGTCAATAGTAGAAAGAACATCTTCATGGGTAAGTGTTCTCACTTCGTCTGGTACGGTAAGTCTCAATTTTTTATTTATTTTATATCTACCAACTCGACCTAAATCATATCTTTTGGGATCAAAAAATCTACTGTGTAATAGCTGTTGTCCGCCAGAAACAGAGGGTGGTTCACCGGGACGTAGCTTCTTGTATAGCTCAAGTAATGCCTGATCTTCTGAATTAATACCCTCATCATTAGCTGAATCAATAGAGTTTTGATAAAACTCAGGATGCCTAAGTTTATCGACCACATCATTATCTGACAGACCCATCGCTCTCATAAGAACATGAGCATTAATTTTTCTAGTTTTATCAACTCTCACATATAGTAAATTATTTTTGTCGGTCTCGAATTTTAACCATGCACCTCTATTAGGGATAACGCTAGCGTTGTAAGTTCTTCGACCATTTTTATCAAGTTCATCTTTGAAATATACTCCAGGACTCCGAACAATTTGGTTAACAATAACTCTTTCGGCACCATTAATGATGAAAGTACCTCTTTCAGTCATTAATGGTAATTCACCAATAAATACTTCCTGCTCTTTAATTTCCCCTGTCTCTTTATTAATTAATCTGCAAGTTACATACATTTGAGATGCAAATGTAGCATCTCTTCTTTTGGCTTCCTCAACATCATGTCTAGGTCTTTTTAACCTGTACTCTTCACCGATAAAATGTAATTCTAATTTGCCTGTGTAATCAGAAATAGGAGAAAAATTTTGTAATTCTTCTATTAAACCCTTTTCCAAAAACCATTTAAAGCTTGCTCTTTGTACTTCAACTAAATCTGGTAGATAAGTAGCTGTTTTTGCTACCTGTAAAGCGCTACTGCTCATCCAAGAAAACCTGCGATTTTGTGAGATTTACTATTTACTTTTAATCTACTCAATATTTAGTTCTTTAACTTTTCACTTCATATGAGATCAACTATTTAATCTCGATTTCAACAAAAAGACAATTTAATTAAAAAAGAATTAAATTTATCCTATGCAGTAAATTAAATCATTAATTGTGTAAGTTAAAGCTAAAAAATTAAGAAAAATTTCAAGTAATTCCTAATATTAACAGTTGCTACGTCAAATTAACAAGTCGAATTTAAACAAATCTTCAGCATTCTTAGATGATTCTCTAGCAATTGTGATTAATTCAGTAGATCTTAAATCTGCCATAAAATTGGCAACATTTTCAACAAATGCAGGTTCATTTCTTTTACCCCTATGAGGGACAGGAGCTAAAAATGGTGAGTCAGTTTCAATTAGGTATTTATCATTTGGAATTATTTTGGCACACTCATGAATTTCATATGCTTTTGGGAAAGTTACTATTCCGCTAAAACTTATGTAAAATCCAAGATCCAAGAATTGCTTCATTTCTTTTGGGGTTCCTGTCCAACAATGAAGTACCCCTTTAGGGCATTTTCCTTTTTTAGAGAGATCACTACATATCTCAATCATTTTATTTGCAGCATCTCTGCAATGGATAATCACAGGTAATTTAAGTTCATAAGCTAACTCCATTTGAGGAATAAGTACTTCAATTTGCTGAGCTTTATTTTCATTTTTAAAAAAATCTAAGCCTAATTCCCCAATGGCTACAACTCTTCTATCTTCTTGTGCTGATTTTCTTAAAAGAGATTTAGAGCTTTCTTCCCATTTTTTTGCTTCTAGCGGATGCAAACCAACTGAATAATAAATTTCATTAAATTCACGAGATATTTTTTTCAACTTTGGAATTTCTGTTAAGTCACAACAAGCATGAACTAATTTTTTTACACCTTTAGAACGTAATCTCAAAACAACATCATCAAGATCCTTATCGAAATTTTCAAATATTAAATGACAGTGGGAGTCTATGAGTTCTATGTCGCTCATAATTTTGATCTACCTTTTTACTTGCTGGTAAGTGTGGTTTTTACAAAATTGTTAATTTTTGATTTTTTATTAGCACCGTTATTTTTGTGAAGAACATTTTTTTTAACTGCTTTATCAATTAAGCTAAAAGCTTTATTAAGACTTGTTTTCACTAAAATTTCATTATCCTCATTAGGGTTTTTTTTATATTTTTCGCAATTTTCAAAGGCTTTTTTGGTTAAAGTCCTAACAGTAGATTTATATGACTTATTTATTAAACGATTTCTTTCGGCAATTTGAATTCTTTTTTTTGCTGATTTGTTATTGGCCACAGAGGGTACATAAATAGAAGACCCTTATCATAACAAATGAATCGACTACGAATCAATCATATATAATTTAAACAGTTATTAAATTGGGTTTTGAGCCCTTTATTTTGAAAAAATTAAGAATATGAAGATCATAAATAATAAAAAAGAAGCTATTGAAGAATTAAAAAGGATTTCTACTCGAACTAATTCAGAAAACAATAATAAGATAAATACAATCGTTAAAGAAATTCTTCAAGAGGTAAAGTTGTATGGAGATATAGCAGTAAAAAAATATACAAAAAAATTTGATGGTTTCGACCCTAACCCTATGCAAGTAAGTGCGGATCAAATAAAGAATGCATGGGATGCGATTGATAACAAATTGAAAAGCTCACTTGAGGTAGCGCATAAAAGAATTCAAAAATTCCATGAAAAAGAAATTCCGCAATCTTTCACTATCAAAGGTGAATATGGTGATATTGTCCAAAGAAGATGGAGACCAGTTAAAAATGCAGGTATTTATATTCCTGGAGGTAGAGCTGCTTATCCAAGTACTGTATTAATGAATGCAATACCTGCAAAAGTAGCAGGAGTAAATGAGATTATAATGGTATCTCCTGGGAATAAAGAAGGGGAAATAAACAAAACTGTTTTAGCTGCAGCTCACTTATCAGGAATCAATAAAGTATTTAGAATTGGAGGAGCTCAAGCAATTGGCGCTTTAGCATTTGGCACAAATCAAATAAATAAAGTTGATGTTATTTCAGGTCCAGGGAATATCTTTGTTACAACTGCAAAAAAACTTATTTATGGCTCTACAGGGATTGACTCTTTAGCTGGTCCAAGTGAAATATTAATCATTGCAGATGAAACAGCTCAAAGCACTCATATAGCATCTGATCTACTAGCGCAAGCAGAACATGATCCTTTAGCTTCATCAATACTTCTAACTACATCAAAGAATAAGGCAAAAGAAGTTTTAAAAGAACTTTATAAAAAAATAGATAATCATCCAAGAAAAGAAATTTGCATGCAATCAATAAAAAATTGGGGGTTAATTGTGATTTGCGATAATTATGAATCATGTGTTGAACTAAGCAATAACTTTGCTCCAGAACACCTAGAAATTATTACTATAAATTCAAAAAAAATTCTTGCAGATATAGAGAATGCAGGAGCGATATTTTTAGGAAAATGGACCCCAGAAGCAGTTGGAGATTATCTTGCTGGACCAAACCATACTTTACCCACATCAGGAAATTCTAGATTTAGCGGTTCTTTGGGGGTTGAAACTTTTATGAAAAATACTTCAATAATAGAATTTAATGAAGAAAGTTTAAAAGTTAATAGTCTAGATATTATTAATCTTGCTAAAAGCGAGGGCTTACATAGCCATGCTAACTCAGTACAAATAAGATTTGAAGATTAGCTAGCTCTTGAGGGTGAGTAAACAACTGGGGTGTCGTTTTCTATTTTACCAACCAATACTTTGTCTGTAAGATCAACGAATAATCCATTTTCTAATACTCCTGGAATATTATTAATCGTCTTTTCAATGTCTTTTGGATTCTTAATACCATCATTAAATAATACATCCAAGATCAGGTTACCTTGGTCAGTAACAACTGGGCCAGCTTTTTTAGTAGCCATTCTTAAAGAGGAACTACCATTTATTTCTAAAATCACTTCCTGAACTTGCTTCCAAGCATTTGGAAGGACTTCTACAGGTAAAGGGAAAGATTGATTTAGTTTTTGTACAAGTTTAGTTTCGTCAACAACAATCAACAATTGATCAGCTTTATATGCCACTAACTTTTCTCTAACATGGCATGCTCCTCCCCCTTTAATTAATTGAAATTTTGGGTCAACTTCATCTGCTCCATCAATAGCTAAATCAATTTGAGATACAGAGGTTAAATCGATAAGCGGGATATCCAGTTCAAGAGCCAAAACTTCTGATTGAAAAGAAGTTGCGACACCTCTTATATTTTGAAGTTTTCCAAGACGAATTTCATCGGCTAGGCTTTTTATCATTAACGCAGCCGTAGATCCAGATCCTAATCCGAGAACCATGTCACTCTTTACTTCCCTTATTGCTGCATCAGCAACTGCTTGTTTCATTTGAGTTTGTGAATCCAAAATCTTTTTTATCTAATGGTTATAGATTATTAAATTTCAATGGGTGATTTATGTCAAACCAGGGAGAGGTTCCGGTTTGATACTAATCTGTATCTCGTTATTATCTCTCAAAATATTTAAAAGCAATACTTTTCCTATCTGAGCTTTTTCTACTTCATCTAGTAAAGCTTTAGGTTCTTTTATAGAGATATTTTCAGCTGCTATTACCAGATCACCTCTTCTTAAACCAGCTTTTTCAGCAGGGCTATTAGGTATTACTGATTGAATTAGAGCTCCATTTCTTTCAGGTAATTGAACAAGTGAATTAGGGTCTCTATTATGTTCTTTAGCAATTCTAGGATTTAAAGAAATCAATTGTACCCCTAAATATGGATGAATAACTTCCCCATTTTTAAGAAGCAGATCAGAAACACTTTTAGCTAGATTAATAGGTATCGCAAAACCTAAACCAGCACCAGGGCCACTTCTTACTAATGTATTAATTCCTATTACCTCACCTTTGGAATTTATAAGTGGACCGCCAGAATTCCCTGGATTTATTGCAGCATCAGTCTGAATAAGATCCAGCCTTTTATCTGAAAAGCCTAAACTATTGATATCCCTATGTAGGCTACTAACAATCCCTAACGTAACTGTTTTTTCAAGACCATAGGGAGTACCAAGAGCAATTGCCCAATCCCCAACTTCAAGATCTTCAGAATTTCCAAGTGGAGCAAAACCAGAATAAGCATCTTCATCAATTTTTACTAAAGCTAGATCGGTAACTGCATCTGAGCCCAAAACTTGACCATCACAAATAGATCCATCTGCCAAAGTAACTGAAACATCATCAACTCTCTCTACTACATGAGCGTTTGTAAGAACTAAACCATTTTCATTAATAATCACTCCTGAGCCTTGTCCTCTCTCTCTTTCAGGTGTAATTCCTTGCTCACCAAGTAAATCTCTCAATAGAGGGTCGAGTAAAGTAGGATCAAATTGTTGCCTCTCTACCAATCGCTCAGTATCAATTTTTACAACTGCAGGGCCAACATTTTTTACTGCGGATGATACAAAATTATGATTTTCAAAAGAAGTTAAAGCTAAAACTTCAGAATTTTGGAATGAATTGAATAAATAAAAACAAGTAATAATGA
>CACGPQ010000016.1 GCA_902574955.1 uncultured Synechococcaceae cyanobacterium | reverse complement strand
AAGAATAGATGATAATGAGGCACTTTATGAATCTTTAAAAAATAATGACATCTTACCCATATATATATTTGAAATTGAGTTATGGAATCAAAAAACTCATTCAAGAAGGCAATGGCAATTTTGTAAGGAAAGTGTATTAGATTTAAGAAATTCACTTAAAGAAAAGGGTCAGCCACTAGTAATAAGAACAGGAAATGTAATTGAAATCTTTGAAGAAATTAGTTCCAAATTTAATATAATTGGTATATATAGCCATCAAGAAACTGGAGATTGGCTTACTTATAAAAGAGATCAAGAAGTTAAATTATGGGCTTCAAATAAAAAAATAATTTGGAAAGAATATTTACAGTTTTCTGTATTTAGAGGAAATATAAATAGGGATGACTGGTCAAAGAAATGGGCAAAAAATACATCCAGGGGATTAATTAAAGGCCCATTAAAAATTAATCCAATTGATTTTGATGCTGGGGCAATACCCGATGAAAAAATATTTTCTTTTAAAAAAGACGAATGTAAAGGAAGATTAAAAGGAGGAAGAAAAAAAGGCCTTGAAAGGATGGAATATTTTTTTAAAGAAAAATTAAATTCATATTCAAAAGATATTTCCAGCCCAGAAAAATCTTTTGATAGCTGCTCAAGATTATCTCCTTACATTAGTTGGGGATGTCTTTCATTGAAAGAGATTTTTTATCAAGCAAATTTATATAAAAATAATAATTCAAGAATGTTGAAGAGTAGATTAACTTGGCATTGTCATTTTATTCAGAAACTTGAGAGCGAACCAGAATTAGAATTCCAAGATTTCCACCCTTATTTTCAAAATATTAGAACTAATAAAACTGAATTACTTGTTTTATGGAGTCAAGGCAATACTGGTTTTCCTTTTATAGATGCTTGTATGCGTTCATTAAACTTTAATGGATGGATTAACTTTAGAATGCGTGCAATGCTCATGTCATTTGCAAGTTATAATTTGTGGTTACCTTGGCAAGATTCAGGATCAGAATTAGCAAAAAAGTTTATAGATTATGAGCCTGGAATACATTGGAATCAATGTCAAATGCAGTCTGGAACAACCTCTATAAATACCAATAGAATTTACAATCCTATTAAACAGGGAAAAGATCACGACCCTAAGGGTGAATTTATAAAAAAATGGGTACCAGAATTAAAAAAAGTAACTGATACTTTTATTCATGAGCCTTGGTTACTAAGCAAATTTAATAATGAAGAATACTCAAAATTAGAATACATTAAACCAATAGTTGATATTTCTAAAACATCTAGAGAAGCTAGGGAAAAAATTCAAGAAATCACCCAAAAAAAAGGCTACTGGGATATATCAAAAAAAATATATTTAAAGCATGGCTCAAGGAAAAAAACAGTAATCAATAAAAGACCTAAAAAAAGTAATAACAACAAACAAATCCAATATGAATTAAATTTAGGGATATAAATTTAATTGATTATTTTATTATTCATATAGGATTTAATCCTTCATAATTAAATAATCAGGTAATGATTTTGGTAAATCCATTTAAAAAATCCACAGTCTAGTTATCTAAGCTTTAAGGTAGATTTAACAAGATAAGAACATGTCAAAACCTACTAAAGAGCTAAAGTCAACACCTTTTACAGAAGTAATAGAACTTGAAAGGATAGTTACTCCAGATGAAGAAAAAAGAGTTGATCATATTTTTGTAAGGAGAAAAAAAATTTGTACTCGTCATCCTGAAGGTTTTGCTACAGAAGAAATTGCAAGATTTGATGTTGCCTGGCCAGAAGAACCTAAAGAAGAATTAAAAGATTCAACTAAAGTCAATGAAGAGGTCGAAATCAGTATTAATAAGTAATGTCAAATAGATTTGAGTGGGATGATACTAATAGTTCAGGTATATGGTGGAGTACTAATGTAAGTATTAGAGACGAGTGCATTTTGCTTAAAGAAGATACTCAATGCGAGGATTCTGATATAGTCGAACTTCTTAGGAGTATTGCACAAAATATTGAAGATAATGGCCTTTAATTTTTAAAACCATATTCTCTTTATTAAAGATTTTCAATTTCTTTTACAGCTTTTATTAATTCGATACTGATACCTTTTTCACTCATTGAATGACCAGCATCATTAACAATAATTAATTCAGAATTCTTTAATTTCTTATTTAGATCCCAAGCACTCCTAACAGGACATACAACGTCGTACCTCCCTTGAATTATTTTTGTTGGGATCGATTCTATTATTTTTGTATTTTTCAAAATAAAATCATCTTCTAAGAAAATATTATTAATAAAATAATGACACTCGATCCTTGCAAAGGCATCTGAAAAAGAATTAACTTCAGACTTATCAAAATCAAATTTTTTATTTATTAAATGACTTGTTGAGAGTTCCCATTTTGTCCAAGCTGCTGCTGCTTTTGATCTAAGATTCGCATCTGAAGATGTTAGATATTTATAAAAAGAACTTATTAAATCATTTCTTTCTTCTTTTGGTATTACAGAAATATATTCTTCAAATTCATCGGGGAATATTTCACTTGCACCATATTGATAGAACCATAACAATTCAAACTTCCTACATAAAAATATTCCTCGCAAAGTTAAGCTGATAACTCTTAAGGGATTTTTAATCGCATATATAAGTGAAAGTGTTGAGCCCCAAGATCCACCAAACAAATGCCAAGTATCTATTTTTAAATGAATCCTTAATTTCTCAATATCATCAACTAAATGATTGGTCGTATTTTCTTTTAATTCGGAGAAAGGAGTTGAAGAACCGCACCCTCTTTGGTCAAATTGAATAATATCGAATTTATCTGGGTCAAAGTATCTTCTATATCTTGGTTGACTTCCTCCTCCTGGACCTCCATGAATAACAAGAATTTTTTGGCCATTTGGATTACCAGATCTTTCCCAATAAATAGTATGAATATCACTTACTTGTAAAAAACCCTTTTCACGTACTTCAATTTTTGGAAACAAGACTTGATCTTTCATTTTGAAATATTTTTGATCACTTTATTAATCCATAATATCCAAAAAGAAGTCTAGTTCAGAAGAAATTTTTTAAACAAAAAAGGACTGCTTGTACAGTCCTTTTTAATATTTGATTTCCTTCTTACAGGATATAAAATTACATATTTTAAAGTCTATTTACTCATAAACCTAGAATACGTGAATTCGGGGATTTCTCTCGATAATTTCAGTCCCTATTGTCGCAAGTAATTATAAAGCGAAGTCTTATCAGACTAATTGATTGAACTTTAATTTTCGAATAATCCCATTCTCAGGAATACGCTTCCTATATTTTGGAATTTGCTAAATTTCAGGCGGACTATCAATCATTTAGATTGCCTCCGAACTCAACATTTATAAATTACTCCTTTTTATATTTTCAGTAAATCCGTAAATATGCTGATTTACTTTTTTCTTAATTTGTAAGAGGATTTTAATGATCCTTTGTTTTTTATAGATAAATATAAAAATTAAAGTCTATAATCCCTTATCTATTGAGATTCATAGAGCAAAATAGATTCAATTATTCTTTTATCACTATCAGAAAGTTTATAATCTTCTAATTTCCACTGAACAAATTTTACACACTCATCAATAGAAGGATTCTTATCCCTGCACTTACGCCACTCTCTAATCCAATCTGCCAAGGCAAAAGTTATTTTTGTAGTAAGCATATTTACCAATCAGGGTAATTAAAATCTCCTCCAATAGGTTCTTCATAAAATTCCCCTTCTTTTATACCTTTATCATATTTTTCAATTATCTTTTTATAAGAAGCTATTGAGGGAACTAAATCTCCTACATATATGGGTTCCATTGTAATTGTTATAATAATTTTAATTATTTATTATTTTATATAAGAATTTAATAAAAAGATTATTAATATGCATTATGGATTTCATCAAAAAGAACAAGATCTTAACACTAATGGCTGTAATTGCAGTTTTATCATTTGCATTAGAAAAAGTAGGCATAATACACCCTTAAATTAATTAAGTTTATTTGTAAATACTTCCTAATGAAATAAGTAAACCGATACTATTACTGCAAAAATAAGCAATGGAGATAATAATGTAAAAACTAAAGTTGAAAGATTAATCAGCATAAATTTTAAATAAATACACAAATTTAATAAACATCACTTTTTAGCATTTGCAATAAGTAAAATTTAAATTATTACGATATAAAAAAATTTGAATAAAGAAAGATATAAAGAAGAATATGAAGAGGGCTCAGACTTACTATGGCCTAGTGATAAAGAAGATAAAATAACTAGGCAATTTTATAAAGATTTATCTAATCTTTCAAAAAACATAAATTATAGTAAAAAGAAAAAGCTAAAACTTTTTGAACAAGTAGTTAGAATAATAAAAGGCAAAGGCTGGGATTAATTAATATTCAAACTAAAATGAAAAATTTAATGATACTAATTAGAAGTTTTTTTCTTTTAAGACCAAGATTTTTATCCACTATATTTTTTATTCCTATTCTTTACGGAATTGGCTGGGCTTTATCTCAGCCACTTTTATTGTTTAATTTTGAAAAAGATAATTTATCCTTAATTGGTACTATTATAACTTTCTTAATTTTTATCCTTTTACTTCCATATTGGTTTTATATCAAACGAAATAAATCAAATGCTTGGATAATTCTTGGGATAACAAAAGACAAATTCTTGAAAAACTTTTTCAACTTTTCTCAAGGTATTTTATTTGCTTTAGTTTTAATAATTCTAATTCTGGTACCACTATTGCAAAAAAATTATATTTTTTGGATAGGTCAATTCTCGCCAATAATATTGTTAAATTCTATTGTACTGGGATTAGGTGTTGGATTCGCAGAGGAAATAATTTTTAGAGGCTGGTTACTAGAAGAATTAAAATTTGAATATGGTACAAAAATATCAATAGCTTTACAAGCTATAGTTTTTAGCTTCGTTCATAATTTATCAAATGAGATCTTTTGGAACATAGCAGGATTACGTTTGGGATTAATTTTACTTGGGATATTTCTATCATTAGTAAAAATTAGAGATAAAGGTTCTTTATGGAATTGCATAGGAATTCATGGAGGACTTGTGGGCATTTGGTTTTTATTAAATAACGGATTAATAGAATTCAAAGAAAATACACCTTCTTTTTTAGCAGGACCTTTTACACAAAATGTTCCGAACCCAATCGGAAGCTTTAGTGCAATTTTAATATTACTTTTATTATGTATTTTTTATACAGTAAAATCAAAAAAGATTTTTACTAGACGTTTTAATTAGATATAAATACGGATTGATTTTTGATTAGTAATTGTCAGATTAAAATAAAGCTTAATATTCATATGAACTTTGAGGCAGGAATAAGTTTTATGATCTTTTTAATAATTTTTGGAGTTACAAACTATCTAATGATGTTGAGAAGATATGAAAACGACATCAAAAAAAAGAAATATTTACAGCAGAAAAAAATTTCCAGGCTATACCCTAAAGGTTCATTTATTCTCTGAAATTAAAAAAAGTTTTTGCAGAATTTCCTCACCATTTTTTATTAGTTTTTTGCCAACCTTCATTTAACAATTTTTGCCATAATAATCTTGCTTCTTCAATAACAATTTTTTTTCTAGTTTTCATTAATGGAGGATTTTCTCCATGAATTCCCATAATAATTCCTTCTTCAATAAACATATAATCAATAGATTTATCAGAATTATCGCTATCTTTGTAGAAACGCATCACCCCTACAAAACTGGAGTCAATTAACCAGAAATCATTAGTTTTATTCAAAAAGCCAAAATGAAATTAACTTAATAATATGCTTTCATTACAATTTGCGAAGGAAATATTTATTTAGTTTATTCATATTTGATATGTTTTTTCTTTTTGTCTACTTTTTTTCAATTCGCCACGTTTTTTCTTAACCTCAACTCTTTTCTTTTGTGATGCTTTAGTGGGCTGTGTATATTTTCTTAATTTAAAAGGTTTATTTAAAGCATTTTTTATTATTGAACTAAATTTCATTAAAGCTAACTGCCTATTTAATAATTGATTTCTGTGTTCTTGAACCGCTAAACGTAAGCAATTATTCACTAATTTGTTTTTCAAATTTCTCTTAAGAATTTCTTTCTGATAATCATTTAATACTTTGGAATCTTCTAAATTAAAAATAATCTCTACTCTGCTTTCAATTTTATTTACATTTTGTCCTCCAGGACCGGAGGATCTGGAAAATCGCCACTTAATTTCGTTGGATGGGATTACTAATCTTTTAGTAATTTTTAAATCCATTTTTAGTTCTTTTTAATTTAGATCTTTAGAATCATCTCCTTAATACTTTAAAACATACCTTAAAACACGATCGGTAAATACTGGGCGGTTAAGTTAGGTAAACCGAAATTCGGTGTATTTGCCGTATCAATATCTTCGGTATTTATCCTTTCATATTTCAAAGAATTATCAGATATTGAATTTGTACTAATTCAAAGGTCACTTATGTATTCAATGTTTGATCTTCTTTTTGAAACACCTTCATATCGCCCTGTATATGTTATTTCCGATAGTGAAATGAAGGAGTTAAAGAAAAACCAACATCAAGAAGAGCTTGATGAAATTACAACACAAAAAGTAAGACTTGAAGATGCTTTTAAATCTCAACTAAAACATCTTGAAGAGAGAGAAAAAGAAGTAAAGAAAGAACTTAAAGTACTCTCAGCCTCAAAAGATAAATAATTTATTTTTGAGAAATTACTTTTTCAAAGACGGTTAAAAACCGTCTTTTTTTAATTCTTATAGTTTAAAGGGATCTATTAAATCCACAGATTTTAAAAATATTTTCCATAATTAAAAAATGAATAACAACAAAGACAAAATAAGAATGTTCTTACCCTTTAGCTGGGTAATTTGTGCAGCAATATCTTTTGCTTATATAAATTCGCATTTAATAAACACCTAACATAAATGTCTTATCCCTCAAAAGACGAAATTCTTGCATCTTCAAAAGGGTGGATAGCATCTTTTTTAAATTTTCTTCCTGGTTTAGGTTCGGGTTACTTATATCAAAGAAGATGGAAACCCTATTTTTTTACCATCACTGCTAGTACTGCATGGTTTGCTTTAGGGTTTTTTTTACAAGGAGATTCAGAACCCTCTCAAAGTGAACAAATAATTGGGATTTCTGGTCTTTTTTTTATATCAATAGTTACAGTCATAGAAGCCAACTTGGCTTTCAAAAAAGCAAGAAATAAAACAAAAGCTGAAAAAGAAAAAAAAATTTCCTCTGAAAAAAAAGGATGGTTTAAATAATTCAAAAAATTTTTTTAGTTATAAAAAAATAAAATTTCCTTTTCTTTAAGACCTTCCCATCCCGAGTCTATTAATAATTGATTCAATGTTTCTTTATCAAAATGCTTAGAACCCGTTTTGACGCATCTATTTCTCATTGATTTTTTAACACCACTCCTTTGTCTTTTATTCTCCTCATCCATAATTCTATTGTATAGATCTAGCATTTTTTGAGGGATTGGAGTACCGTCAAGATCCACTCCATTTTCAATAGCAAGATTAACAGCCTGCATTCCCATTTTCTTCATATATTTAAAAAAAGCTGAAACTATAATAAAACAAAACTTATTAATCTAAAATTCTTTGAATAATAATTTATTGATTTTGAATTTCCTTAAGTACTCTAATAGCCTCTTTAATGTGTTCAGGACCATTCAATAAATCTCTAAAAATATGCCTAACTGTCCCTTTGCGATCAATAACGTAAGTTACCCTACCATCCATAAAACCTAATACTTTAGGAACTTTAAAAGTTTTCCTAAGAGAGTCATTCGTATCACAAAGTAATGGATATTGTAATTTATTTTTATTAGCAAATGCCAAATGACTTGAGGTACTTCCATTACTTACTCCCCAAACCTGTGCACCTAATACTTTAAATAAGTCATATTTATCTCTAAATCCGCAAACTTCTATAGTGCAACCCGGCGTATCATCTTTTGGATAAAAAAACAAAACAAGGGGATTTTTTAATCCCTTATTTGATCTTTTAACTCCATTTTGATCCAGTAAAGAAAATTCTGGAATTTTATCTCCAATCTGCACAATGATTCTTATAAAGTTCCATATTAGAGGTTAATATGTTTTTTTTGTGGCCTTAAAGAAAATAACTGATATCAAAGTCAGTTTTTTTGTTTTAAAAGATACTAAAAAATTATTGAAATAAACTAAGGTGAATTTAACTAGGGTTAATTTATTAATTCAATAATATGGAATTAATAATTTATATTTTTTTATTTCTTATTCTTTTTTTGGGAGTTATTTTTAACTTAAAAATAACTAATTTTAAAAAAGTTAAAGAAATACGAAACAAAGCTAAAGGTTATTCAAAAAAGAATAATTAATTATGTATTGCAAAGATTAAAATTCAATTTTTTCATTTGGAGTAAATACTGAGCAATATTTTTTAACTAGGTCCTTTGGCTGATTAGTGTAAGAATTCGTTAATTTTAATTTTAGTTTTTCTATAGCCTCATTAGGATTAATCTCACCGAGTCGATATCTTGCACACGTATCCAATACTTTAAACATTTTTGTGGTGACGGCTTCAGCTGGATAAATTAGAGAAAGAAGGTAAAAAACAACAAATAAGTACTTCATTTTTTTTTAATAGTAAATATTTAGCGAATAGGTTCAATAATTTAGAAAAAAACTAATTTAGAAAAAGATTTAGATTTAATAGAATAAAATAATTTGAGTAGAATCTAGGATTTCTATAAAATAATAATAAAAGAAATTAAGATAAAATAAATGATAGTAAAAAATAATCTCAGTGAAAATGAGAAAATTAATAGCTAAACATAAAACTCTTATAAATTGGTACCAAAAAAAATTGAAATTGAGTGATTATCAATTACTTTGGTTAGTTTTCTTTAAAGGAGTATTAATAACAATAATATTTTTCAAAATTTTTTAATATTAAAAAACCTTTTCCGAGAATGAAATTTTGACATGATTTGACTATATTTAATAGTAGATTTCCTAATTAGTTAAATAGTTATCAGTTATGAATATTTTTGGTGTAGGTTTGCCTGAAGTTACTGTAATACTTATCTTGGCTCTTTTAATTTTTGGTCCAAAAAAGCTTCCAGAATTAGGAAAACAGCTTGGTAAAACTTTGAAAAGTCTTAAAAAAGCGTCGAATGAATTTCAAAATGAAATCGATCAAGTTATGAACGAAGAAGATAAAGATGAATCTCCTAAATCTATAGAAAGCAATCAAACTAATGAAATTAATCAAGGAAAAATAGATTCAGAAAACAGCAAAAAATAATATCTTGGATAGACCCATAACCCCCATAGACGAATTTGAAAGAGCATTAGATAAAGCAGCTCTAACTAAAGAAGAATATGAATTGATAGACTACATCCGCTATACAAGTGTGTTTACACAACCTAGTCTTATTAAAGATTTAAAAAGGCCATCAAAACCTCCTCTTTTGTCAGTTCTATGTCAAATTTGCAGAAAAATTGGTTCGGAGATGCCAGATCATTTCAAAAAAGTAATTGAGTGGTCAATTGAAATAAGTGATCACAATACGAAATGGGATGCTCATTTAATTTGCGCAGAAGCATTGAACATAGACAAAATCCCATTAAGTCCTATTCACGGAACAACTTTATTTGATGTTCTTGTTGTACACAAAGAATTATTTCTTGGATTTGATTAAATTAATCATCTAAAGGCACAGAATCAGTATCTATAACTTCCGAATCATCATACTTATTTATTTTATTTTCAATCCAGTTATTTATATAACTAACTAAAGGCAATGAACCTCTAAAAATAAAAATAGAGGTAGGCAAAGCGCTTAATAAACCTACTACAGGACTTTTAAAAAGTAATCTTCCGGCTTTTATGTTAAATAAAATAATAAGCGCTGAGGGAACTATAACTTTAACTACTGTTTTGAGCGCCTCAAGCCAACCGACACGATATGTCCACCATATTAAAATTATGCCAACTACATAGAGGAATAAGTATGTCATAAAAATAGTATAATGATTATCTATTTATCTTGTTCTTGCTAAGAAAAAAGATTTTATAAATTTCTTAAAGAACAATCAATCAATCAAATTCTAGTAATGAGTTTTTCTGAAATAAGAAAATTTTTAATTAAGATGCAATCTGATGAAGAATTAAAAAAGCAGGTTACGACATCCTCTACAGCAGATGATGTAGCCCTAATAGGTCAAAGCTTAGGTTATGACTTTTCAGGAGATGATCTTTTAAGATTTAATGGACAAAAAGTTGATAAAGTTACCGTAAGAAAGGTAGATCATCCAGGAGAATACCACTAAATTAAGACTTAACCCATATTGCAAGCCCTCCGCCCCTGCCTCGAGCACATAACCAATTATCTTTAGTGCTAATACCTACAAGTGAGAAAAAAGGCATTTTTTTATCTTCTGGTTTTTTTAATTCCTTATTAAATACAGGAAAACTACTAATACTAATTTTCAATTCTTCAAAATAGAAAGCCAATAAAGGTCTAATCCCTTTTAATTCTGCGCTGCCTATAAAAGTAATATTTAATAATCCGAAATTAATTGAATTGTTTATTTCATAATTTATTTGATCCTCTTTATTTTTACTTTTCAATTCGAGTCTTGCCGACAATACTTGAAGAATCGAACTGGGTATATTTTTGATTTCATCTGACTCCTTTCCCCATACATACTTAAACTTCCATATTCCTAACAATTCCTCATATACAATTCCGCTACCATTTTTTTGGGAATGTTTTTCTAATAGTTTTATCTCATTAATATCAGGAAAGTGTTTCATAATAGATTTTAATCTAAGAATCAAATACTAAGATAACTTCATAAAAAATGTTCTTAGTTAAAAAATCTCTCCAAAAAGATTTCTTTATTTCAATATATTTCAAAAAAAATAATTTTTTGGCACACATAAGGAACAAGAACTCGTTAATATATTTACATAAAGTAATTAAATTAATGGATTTTATTTCTAAAAGTCAAGGATATATTCCTCTAAAAGCGGTCCCTTATATATTTTTCCTTGCAGTTGTTCTAAGTATTACAACTTCAACAAATACATTTGTCTAAAAACGAATTAGTTTTACGAGAAGAGTAAAGTAAATATTTAATGGATAAGTACGATGTAGTAATAGTGGGTAGTGGAATAGGTGGATTATGCTGTGGTTCGATTCTCGCTTTATCAGGCAAAAAAGTACTCATATGTGAAGCACATACCCAGCCGGGAGGTGTTGCTCACAGCTTCAAAAGAAAAGGTTACACTTTCGAATCAGGTCCTTCATTGTGGAGTGGAATAGGTAAATGGCCGACAACTAATCCCCTAGGGCAAATTCTTAAATTACTTGATGAAGAAGTTGAACTATTTCAATACAAAGGATGGCAAGTAATTGTCCCAGAAGGCAATTTTAATCTTGATGTTGGGGAAGAACCTTTTAAACAAACAATTAAAACTTTAAGAGGTGAGAAATCTGTAAAAGAATGGGAATCATTTATTTCCGGAATAAAACCTCTTAGCCAAATAATAAATGAAATACCTTTACTCTCATTTTCTCCCGAATCAATAAATTTCTTAGATCTATTAAATTTAACCTCAAAATTTTTACCTAATATCAATCAAATACCAAAAATTAATAAAGGCTTTGGGAATTTAGTAAATAATCATCTAGAGGATCCTTTTCTCAGAAATTGGGTTGATTTATTGAGCTTTTTGATAAGTGGTATGTCAATGCATGATACAAATACAGCTGCGATGGCTACTTTATTTAACGAATGGTTTGAACCAAATTCATACCTTGAATACCCTAAAGGAGGTAGTGAATCTATAGTAAAAGCCTTAATTAATGGATTTAAAAAAAATGGAGGAGAATTAATTCTCTCTTCGAGAGTAAAGACAATTAACTTCAACAAAAATTTAGCAACAGGAATAACTCTAAGTAATGGTTCTAGCTATAGTTCTGAATCTGTTGTCACGAATACTGATATTTGGAATTTAAAAAAGTTAATTCCAAATGAAATTTCAAAAAAATGGAATACAAAAGTTTTGAACCCTAATAAATGTGATTCTTTCCTTCATATACATCTAGGTTTTGATTCTGATGGTCTTGAAAATTTGCCAATACATGCGATACATGTTGATGAGTGGGAAAAAGGTATAACCGCAGAAAGAAATATAGCTGTATTTTCAATCCCATCTGTTTTAGATAAAAATATGGCCCCTAATGGGAAACATGTTCTTCATGGATATACTCCCGCAAATGAACCTTGGGAAATTTGGGAAAACCTAAATCCAAAGGAATTAGAATATAGAAATTGGAAAGAAGAAAGATGTTCAATTTTCCTCCATGCATTGCGAAAATTCATACCTGACATAGATGAAAGGATTGATTTAAAGATGCTAGGAACCCCAATCACTCATAAAAAATTCACCAATACCTATTGTGGTAGTTACGGCCCTGCATTATCTGCAGCAAAAGGTCTTTTCCCAGGTTGCAAAACTCCAGTGAAAAATTTATTTACTTGCGGTGCAAGTACATTTCCAGGTATTGGAATTCCTGCTGTTTCAGCAAGTGGTGTTTACGCAGCTGAAAAAATTATTGGTAAAAAAGAATTTAAAACTCTTCTTAAGAAAATAAATTTATGAATCAAGTTCTTTTTAAAACTATACAAACACATAGTTAAGAAATAAGAATAAAGAAAGCAAAAACGTTCAACAATGATAATCTTTATCTGAACATAAACTTAACTTATAGCTCTTATATGTTTTTCTTATCAATTCCTCAAGCCTGGCATTTAGTTGGCACTTGGTCAGAACAACTTCCAAGTGAGTCAAATCTTATAGGAATGGGCCAAACAGAATTAATGATGACTTTACATTCAATATTCGTTCCTCTCTTACTTGTAATTTCATACTACCTATTCAATAGACTTAATAAAGACCAATCAAAGAAAATTAAAGGATGATCGTTTAAGGTTTATTTAGCTGAACTTCTTCTAACTACTTTTCTGCCTGTAGAAGTATCAACTCCGCTTGAATCGTTAGTTTGTGAATTAGTTTCAACATTATCAACATCACTCTTATCCATTTCTGCGCAAACACCTACTACCATTGCAGCTTGCATTTGATCTGGCAAATCTCCAATAGTTAATAAAGCCTTTAAAACTAATTGAAGTCGGGTTTGCCGATCTATTTCAGGTCTTAGTTTTTTTACGGTATTCCAAAGTTCTTGGGTAACTTCTTTTAAAAGTTCTCGATCTACAGCCAAATTAAATCCTTCTTGTATTTCTACTAATCTAACAAAAAATCGGATCTCGTAAAATAATATTCAATAAAAAGATTGTTAGTTAATATTTTTTATGCGAATACAAGTTGCATTTGTTGATGCAATTCATTTTTCTCTTGCAAAAGTTCATCTTTTTCAATCTTTTTTAGAGTAAAAGTTCTATAAAATTTTTTTTGAATCTTTATTGGAGTATTTTCAAACTTTGCATTTTTGCTTATTAGAGAATTCCACTCTTTTGAATTAAAAGGGGCATAAGGAGAAGATGAAATCACTTGCATATCATAATAATACGTCTGTACTAATAATAGTACACTTTTACTATAGTGCAACAACTGCTTCCGCTTATCTTAATTTCAAAATATCCTTATGAATAGATTGATTTTTTTTATCTAATTTATGGGAATTATAAGTTTGATAAATGAATTAACGTATCATGCGTAACCTATTGATCCCTTTTTTTAGTGTCTTAAGACTTTTCTTGCTCAGAATCCCTTTAGAATAGCGAATTTGTTGAAATTAACATTGACAAGATTTATTTAGAATTCCTTCCTATAAAAAGAATAATGAACTGATCAAAAATGCTTCTTAGTAATGCAAAAAGACTAAAGATCCAAGGAATAATTAAAAGAATTGCTCAAGATAAATCAATTACATTAGAAGAAAGGATACTTGTTGAGAAATTTGCACACCATAATTCGACAATTTCTCTTTGGCTGAAAAAAGCTAACAGCTTTAGAAGGAATGGGACAAAAAATGATGGAGGGATTGATAACCTCTTACAATCATTTGGGATAGATGGACTAGATAAAGAAAATCATTTCAACCCAAATGAAGATGATATATCTGATTGGTTTGGCGGTGCCCCTGGTTGGCTCAGGAGAAGCTAAATTCATTAATTATTCAATTTACCCAGGCTATCTCACACAAAAATATACTCATAAAAGATATAAATACCCAAAAAATCCATGGTATAAATTTAATGGGAACTAAATATTTTTTTGAAAAGGTTTTCATATAGTTTTTATATTATTTCTTCCTTACCTTTTTTGAGAATAGGTTTAATTGCTCTATTTATAAATTAAAAAATATTCGAAAACTCAAAGATATTAAATCACTTTAAGTAGATAAAAGTTAACCAGCCTTAATCATCACAACTTAAGCAACTTTATTTTCAATATTCCTTGTAAAATTTACTATTTTTGCCTCATCATGGTCTGAATCATTCCAATATTTTATAAGTCTTTCTAATTCATCAATCCTCTTTTTGGCATTTGCAATTTTTTCAGTAATTGTCATATAAAATTTTTATCTATCCAATTAATGCATGAAAAAAAAATATTTCAATGGAAGTAACAATTTTTAGACTATAAATATTAATTTTTGGTTAATTATCTAAACACATTATAGTCCTTGAAATGCTGAGTAATTATACTTAAAGAAAACGCAATTTATGAAGAAATTAAATTCTTTGATTTTGAATAGTACTGTTAACTTCTTAGACTTCATATACTCTGGCAGATCTTTACAAAGATTTTGGGTTTTAGAAGTAATCGCTAGATCACCTTATTTTGCATTTCTTTCAGTTCTTCATTTTAAAGAATCCCTGGGAATTAAAAATGAAAAAACAATGATTTTAATGAAAGAACATTTTTATCAAGCTATTAACGAAACTGAGCATCTTAAAGAAATGGAGAAGAGAGGAGGAGACAGGTTCTGGATTGATAGATTTTTTGCGAGACACCTTGTGCTTGTCTATTACTGGATTATGGTTTTTTATTATTTCTTCTCTCCAGCTAATGCTTATGATGTCAACATAAAAATCGAAGAACATGCATTTGAAACTTATTCCAAATATTTAATAGATAATCCAAATGATCAAAAAATAAAAGAAATTGCTCAAGATGAATTAAATCATGTCCAAGAACTTAACGAAGCTTTGTCAATGCTTACTACAGTTTAGATTAGTGATGAGAAATCTACCAGCAATATTGAAAGCATCACCGAAGAAGATATTAATCCTAGGCTAATCATCAATGAGACATAACCTTTTTTTCTAGGCAATTTAATAAAAGATATTCCAATAATTAATATCATTATTAATGAGAAAAAAATTATAATTTTTTCATTTACCAAATTGAGATGTATAACTAAATTTTTTTCTTCAAAAAATTTGAGAAATTCAGATAAAACTAATTCTTCTTCTATTTTCTTAAAATAGTCAAATAAGCTTATAAAAGCAGAACTGAATAAAGATAATGCAACCAGTGCAGTAACTGGTTTTGTTAGCCTGTTAAGTGTTCTGTTAAAACTCACCAATAAAATAAAAATAAATAAAGAGGTTACTAAAGGTATTAAAGGTATAAGAGTTGTTGAATTTATGAAATTTCCCACGGAAATAATATGTATCTAACTTAAAATTTTATATTATTTCGACGCGTTATTTTATTAAATAAGATTTTTTAAAATCAAAAATGTAATTAGTACCTATTGCATTCTGTGTAAATTGATACCAAAATTAAGTTAGTATTGAAAAAAAAATGCTGGCCATTTCTGAAATTATTATTGCAAGTGCTATCTTTCTAGGAATTGTATATTGGGAAGTTAAATTCCTATATACCAAAACTACTGTAGCGAAATAAATTCACTCAAAACAGAAAAATTAAAAACGTAGAAAATTTAAATAAAATTTAAGAATTTAAGTTGACAAAAAAAGCTCTAAATATGAGAGAATAAACACAAATTTATTTTTCGATAATGAGCGAAGTCCAAAATCCTAATACTAACTCAACTCAGCAGCAACAACAGCAACAGCAACAATCCTATTCTGACAACAAAATAAATTCCGCTGAGAGCGAGAGACTTTATCTTGAGATGAAAGAAGCTTGGCTTTAAATTTAATTCGTGTTTGAAATAATATTTCTATAATTTTTTTTTAATTTTGAAGTAATCAATACTTTTTTATTTTCTATACCCTTTAAGTTTTATTTAACCGCAAGTGTAATTTTTGAAAAAACTAAAGCAGTTAGAAAAAATTAACGGAAGACTCGCAATGGGAGGCTTGATATATTTAGTTTTTACAAAATTAGTTTCCAACCGTGCCGACATATTAGACCAACTTAAATCTTATTTAATTTAAAAAATGAATTGGAAATATTATCCAGGAATATTTCTTTCTATATAAGCGTCAGTTAAAGCTAAAATTAACCCCAATAATGTTGAAAATATAGCAATTTCAGTTGATTCCATTTTATTTTTGAATTACCCCTAGTTTGCTAAATAACTCAAAGTTCGGCAACAAAACTAATAACTTACTATAGTACGTATATACTACAAGCTATTTATTATGTGCTCAGCAACTCCTGAGTTTCTTTTCGTTAGGCCTGGTGATTATATCGCAATTAAAAAAGAAAATTGCAAAAATACTAATGAAAAGAATAAAAATTATTGGGTCGGTCAAGTTATCGACTGTATTGGAGGAGCTAGAAATCCAAATTCATGGACCTTGTTTCAAGTTGCCAATATTGATAATGGAGAGATCACTATAATCAACGCAGATATTGTAGAAAAAATTTTGAAACCTTCTGAAAGTTAAGCTTATGGATAATCAAGTAAACTTCCTTCAGTATTACAAAAACAAAAGGCAAAATGCTAGCTTTAAAGGGGATCACCCCAGTTCCAAGCACGCAAGTCCGTATACTTGATTCATTGAGCAGGGAGGTTGAATGCCTTTATACATTCTGTAAGTTTTTGATATTTCCTCAAATCCCAAACTTGATAAAAGATAATTTGCATATGGATTCAGATTAGAGCAATCCAATAAGATTTGAGCATCTAAATCACCAACTAACTCCCTTATTAACAATTCAGCAAGTGGTGGAGTATCCGCTAAAAGAGGTCCGATCCTCCAGCCTTGCTCATTATCCTCCAATACACAAGGTCTTATTCTGCCAAATCCATGGCACATCCCATTATTATCGACAATAGCACTGACATTACCATGAGAATTTTTCAACCAGTCATTTAGAAAATGTGGCCTGGGACTAGGTTCTCTTTGATCATCATAAATTAAGACCGCTTCAGAGGAAATTTTATTACCCGGGACAACTTTAAAAGAATGAAATTGATCTTTATAGAAATTTCTCAATGGCAAATCTTGAGAACCATTTAATTTCCATCGATTTGTAATAGAAGATTTTGTAAACCCCCACTTTGTGTAATCATTCAATCTATCTGGGGCAGCCTCAAGACCAATACAATCAACATTTTTCAAATATTCGAGAGCATGTTTCCATAATCTCACTCCATATCCATTATTTCGGAATTCTTTTTTAACGATAAATAAACCTATAAAACCATACGAGGAATTATATTTTATACACGCAATAGAACCTATAGGATTCTTGTCGAGGCAAGCTACCCATACCCCTTGTTTATCTGTATTTCTATAAATTGATACATCATCCATTCCAGGAGAAAATCCTTCTAACCTTGCCCAGTTTGTGACTTCTGGTATTTCATTTATAGATATCAATCTAATTGAAAATTTTTCCCTCATAGAATTATACTAACCAAGAAATTTCTGAATTTTTAAATGCAATATTAATAAATTTGATTATTTCTCATAAATCATTCACTTTGATTTAATTGACTAAAAACCTTAGTTATTTACAATTTATCCTCTGATATATTTAATACTATTCAAAGGTATAAAATGAAAACTTCTGATAAATTTCATTTAGAAGACATTTATAAATTAAAAAATACAGTTCTCAATGGTAAAACTGAAGATATAAAATGGCGGGTCCAACAAATCAATATAGTTTCTAAACTTTTGGAGGAAAATAAAAAAGAGATAATAAAATCTCTTTTTGTTGATCTAGGTAAATCTGAAATTGAAGGGCTTTCAGAAATTCTTTTAGTGAAAGAAGAAATTTCACTCATAAAACAGAAACTCAATTCTTGGATGCGACCAAAAAAGATTAATACACCTTTTTATCTATTTCCATCATCCTCCAAAGTTATTTATGAACCTCTTGGTTGTATCTTAATTCTTGGTCCTTATAATTATCCATTACTTTATATTTTAAAGCCATTGGTAAATATTTTCTCAGCAGGAAATACTGCAGTTATAAAACCATCAGAGAAATGTCCTGCGACCTCAAAACTTATTAAAAAACTTACTATCAAATATTTCCGTAAGGATGTCTTAATGACAGTAGAGGGAAATTATAAGCAATCCATAAAATTAATTGAACAAAATTTTGACCACATATTTTTTACAGGAAGTACTGAAACTGGAAAATCTATAATGAAATTAGCTTCAAAAAACTTAACCCCACTTACTCTCGAGTTAAGCGGAACAAATCCTGTAATTATATTCAAGAATGCAAATTTAGAAGTCGCTGCTAAACGAATTGTTTGGGGCAAATTTTTTAATTCAGGTCAATCCTGCATGGCACCGAATCATATCTTTGTAGATAAAGAAATTGAAAATATTTTTATAGAAAAATTAAAGAAATGCATAGTAAGTTTTTACGGAGATAATCCAATTATTTCCGAAAACTTATCAAGATTAGAGGGGAAACAATTTACATCAACTTTAGAAATTCTCAAACAATTTAAAAAAGAAAAAAGAATTTTATTTGGGGGGGACTTTTAGTAAAAAAAAGTTGAAAATATCTCCTACAATTTTGAGAACTAAATTAAATGAAACAGATATTTTGCAGAA